>CAZPLA010000022.1:0-20224 GCA_964587385.1 uncultured Dehalococcoidia bacterium
AGGTCGAGGTTATAAGGCATTGATATAATCCGACCTGATTCAACTTTCATTGGGAAGGGTTGGTCGTCATGGCCCCAGTCTGCGTTGTAAATAAGACCTGCCTTTGCCATGAGCTCAGCGGTATTACCTGAAGGAGACACAGCGGGAGTGAGCATACCTTTTAGTTTCTTACCTGTGTGTCGATGGAGAGTGTCTATACAATCTTTGTAGAATGCGAGCTCTTCATCAGGAGTCATCAGATGAAGGAATCTATTATTGTAAATTCCGTGAGACATATAATCGTAATCTCTTTTCATCATGGAATCCTTGATTTCAGGAAAATGCTCTAATATAGCTTCGTTTAACGATATGGTGCAGCGAATCTTATGATGGTCGAAGACTTCTAGCATGCGCCACCAACAAACTCGATTACTGTAATCTTGGCTGCCATAGCTCATCACATCTGGCAATGGTGTTCGACCATACACCCGTCTATAAAACCCACCTTTGCCATCATTGGGTTCAGGGATGAAGTCCATATATTCAACATTGGGGGTAACCCATAATGCTATTCGAGCATCATTGGGCCACTTAATTTTGGGCCGATCATTTATTGGTGCGTAATCGTAAAGACGTGGTTCTAACAATAGGACCTACCTCCTGTGACTTTAATGCTGGGGACCAAGCTTGGGTGGATTGGCATCTTATACCAAAATCCTCTTTAGCTGTCAACGGATAGATACAAGGCATATTAGTGCTATGTTCCGTGACTTAGTCCCACGTTTCTCAGTCTAGATTTAGCTTCATTATATATTTCTGCAGACAATGCACCTTTCTTAGCAGTTTCTATGTTTTCCTTAAGATGATCCGGATTTTGAGTTCCTACAATTATAGTGTGAACATTAGGATGCGACATTGTGAATCTTAAAAGAAATGCTGTACGACTTTCACTTTCCTCTCTTAAGTCATCCAAGTTAGCTCTTTCAAATCGGTCCCATCGTTCTTCAGAACCCATTCCCATACCCGGCTCACCTTTTGCTACTCCTCCTCTAATGATGATTCCTGCTCCCTGATCTGCAATCTTGGTAATAATGTCATGATGCTCTGGTTCTAATGCGGAGTAAGGAATTTGGAATACATCAAAAGCACCTGTGGCTAAGTGTTTTTCCAAGTGGGGGAGAACGCTTGAAACACCGATAAATTTGGTCAGGCCTTTGGACTTGAGCTCTTGTAGAACTTCTATACACCCATTCTCTTCTATATCTTCCGGTGTTGGGTTGTGGAGTTGCAAAATGTCGAGATGATCTGTTTTAAGATTTTCTAGACTTTCTTCGAGGCAATCTACAATGTCGGCTCTGGTGAAACCAGCAAATTTGTCTTTAGCGGCGCAGTGCCCATGGCCAGCCTTAGCTGCCAGAACAAATTCATTTCGTCTTTCAGAGATGTATCTGCCCATTAATTCTTCGCTACGTCCATAACACCAGGCTGTATCAATAAAATTAATGCCGCCATCGAGTACAGCATTAAGTATGAGACCTGCTCTGTCTTCATTAGGCATTCTACCACTTTGGTTTTCTCCGGCTCCCGTAGGCGCCACGGTACCTTTGATTTCTAATGCACCGTATCCTAGTTGAGTGACTTCAAAATTGGTTCTTCCGAGCACAGTTTTGCGCATCTAATTTACTCCTAAATTTACGTTGTTTTCTTAAGCGTCAATCCCAGATAATTTTCGGGCTTGGCCCATTATATCTACTCCTACTTTTTTACTCCATGCTTCTAGCAATAATTTTGATATTGGACCAGGATATATTCCATTTCCAATTGGGCGATTATCTAACTTAGAGGCTGGTAGCACGCATGGAGTAGTGCCAGAGATAAAAGCCTCATCGGCGTTATAAGCATCGTAAAGCTGATAATCTTCAAAAGAAACGGGTATATTGAGTTCTCTTGCTATTTCTATGATGGCTTTACGAGATACTCCTTGTAGTATGCTTCGCTCTCCAGCTGTCTTCAAAACTCCGTCTGTGACAATCCAAAAGTTAAACCCTGTTCCCTCAGTCACGTTTCCGTTGAGGTCCAACATTACAGGAAAGGCGTCGGGATCTATATCTGCTGCTTCAAGGGAGGCGAGAACAAAATTCATTCGGCTCTGATGCTTTACTTTAGGGTCTAGCGAATCTGGATGATATGAACGAGTACGGGCAAACACCACATGGCATCCTTGTGTGTAAAGAGGGGCATATCGGTTGAATCCAGCGGGAGAAGCGGAGACAAATACCGTTGGCGAACCACCGCTTGGGCCTCTTGTAACTACTTGGCGAACATGAAAGTCGCCCTCTTTGGTGCCTAAATGCTCTACGCGTTTTACAGCTTCTTCGCTAATATTTCTCATTTCATCTTTTGTTAGGCCTGGATCTATCCTAACAAATTTAAGGGATCGGTATAAGCGATCTAAATGACCGTCCAGATCAAAAATTTTATGATTGAACGTTCGTTCTACCTCGAACACGGCATCACCAAGGGTGAACCCCCTGTCTTCCATAGATAAGCCACATTCGTTTAGTGGAATCCATTCACCGTTGAAGTAAGCGAGGCTATCTTGAGACATGATATTGCTCTCCTAAATAAGGGTTCTGTTATCGGCATTATAGAGCGTGTTGTTGTCAACAGGCAAGGTGAATACACTAAATAATAGAAACGGACCGTTCAAAATTTCTGAACGGTCCGTTTTGTTTATCTTCTTTTATGAAGTTGTTTAATCGAAGAACTTATTTTCTGATGTAAGGTAATTGCTCGTAAGTTCCACCAACAATTTCCGTTGGGTCAAGACCCATGTGTTGTTCTAGTACAGTTGAATAGAATCCACGAAAATCGTTGTTAGGTAGCAAGTCACCTTGAGTTAGGTCTTCCAGTTTTAGAGATGGGTATTCAGAGTAATGCCCACCAGCAACTGGATCTCCTATGGCAAATGCTACACCGCCAGCTCCATGGTCAGTTCCTGAGCCATTGTCGAAGCAACGTCTCCCGAATTCGGTGAACACTATCATCACTACGTTATCGGCGGCGTTGTTTTCTCGTAAATCAGCAAAAAAGTCAGAAATTGCCCTTGAGCCACTCTTCCATAGGGCAGCTAGGTCAGGATTTTGGTTAGCATGGGTGTCAAAGCCCATGTGTTGTGTGTAGAAAAACCTGGTGCCTAGATTGGCTTGATGAACCATGGAGATTGCCCTGAGCTTTCCACCGATGCTACCGGCAGCCCCCTGGTTGGTGGCTTGTACAGTTCCATCATACTCTATTGTTGAAGAGTAACGCTTGGGTGCCTCTCTTAAGATATCTGCTCCCTTTAGAGCATCTAGCCCTACGCTTCCAATGTAGTCCATGACTGGGCCTCTTCCAATTGCTGGGGAGTACATTCGACTGAAGCGCTCTAATGCCTTTTCCCTTTGTTGCTTTTCCGTAATTCCAGTTAATACACCATAGTTTTGAATATCTGACACTGATGCTACTGGTACGCCAGGCATTGCAAGCGCTCTAGGCAGGCCCTGCCCAAAGTTCACAGTAGTTAAAACGTTTTCTTTGTTCGGGTCTATCATTTTTGTAGCTCTACCTACCCATCCTTCTGTACCTATTTTATCTGGCTCACATGTGTGCCAGATATCCATGGAACGAAAGTGAGAGCGAGTAGAGTTTTCATAGCCGACCCCGTGTATGATAGCCATTCTTCCGTCATCCCAAAACTGTTTTAATGGTTCCATATCAGGATGAAAACCATGGTCGTCATCTATGGGAACCTCTTCGCCTTCGGGGATAACTTGTAGTTTTCTATAGTCGTAGTATAGACCATTCGATCTTGGGACGACGCTATTGAAATAGTCGTTCCCCCCAGAAAGTTGCAAGACTACTAAGACTGGATCTTTTGCCATAATTTTTATCTCCTTTGAGCTCATAAGCTAGGAATTAATCCTAGCATCGCTAGCTTCAATTGCTACTTAACTTAGACAAACCTCTATGAGATGGCGCATCAACTCCTTCCGGGCCACCGTAGAAGCTAGCCTCATTATGAGATAACCCTAGAGGCTTGTCAAGTCCAAGTGGACCTATTGAAAGCAACTTTTTCTTTCTAAAAAAGGGCATAATGTAAGGGGCCACTACTTGAAGTACTAATCATAAAATGGCCTGGATTATTGGATAAGATCCATCTAAAATTAAAATGACATATATTTAAGGAACACTTTCTAAGAATAAAAACAAGTGAAATGGAGGAAAAGCATGAAATTCGCGCGATATTTCGATCATGGGCAGGTTAACTATGGGGTTGTAGAAGGAGATAATGTTGTACAAATTACGGGAAGTCCTTTTGAATCATATGAGATTACTGATCATGTCCATCCAATTTCACAGGTTCAATTACTCGCACCTTGCGTTCCTCCCAAAATACTAGCAGTTGGATTAAATTACAAAAGTCATTTAGGCGAGCGTCCGGCTTTGAAGGACCCTTTGATATTTTATAAAACGCCAATTTCTTTAATTGGCCCAGAGGAATCTATACTGCTTCCTAGAGATTTTGACGGTCGAGTAGATGAAGAAGGAGAGGTGGTTGCAGTCATTAAAGACCGATGTAAAAGAGTCACCAAAGAAGATGCCCTAAATCATGTATTAGGATATACATGTGGTAACGATGTTAGCGCAAGGGATTGGCAAAAAAATGATGGGCAATGGTGGCGGGCTAAATCATCAGATACATTTAGCGTTGCAGGGCCATTTATAGTAACCGATTTGGATATTTCAGATATGATGTTGAAGGCAAGGGTTAATGGAAATGAAGTTCAGGCAGAGTCAACTAAAATGTTTCTCTTTGACTTACCTACAGTCATTAGCCATGTTAGCCAGACCATAACATTAGAGCCAGGAGATATGATCTTTACCGGAACACCGGGTTCAGCTGCTTCCATCAAAGATGGGGATATCGTGGAAATTGAAGTAGAGGGAGTTGGAGTGCTAAGGAATCCAGTTAAGAAGGAAACATAGGGGTTTAGTGAAAAAGAAATTATTATAAATATGAAAAACATTCCATTTTAATTAGCTATGAATATTTTACTATTCGAGAGTGATTCATGAGTTCGCTTTGGGAAAAACTTGATGCGCTAGAGGCAAAATACCGAGAGCTATCCGATCTTATGGCTAAACCAGAAGTTGCGGGAGACTATGCTCAATTTCAATTGTTAGCGAAGGAGAGAGCTGGCTTGGAGAGTACGGTTAGCCAATATAAAGCAATGAAGTCAGCCCAGGCACAGCTTTTTGAGGCGCAGGCACTGGTTGAAACTGAAGAAGATAATGAAATCGTTATGCTTGCACGTGAAGAGATTGAGGATCTTGAAAATATGATTGGTCATCTGGAACAGCAACTTAAATTGGCGATACTGCCCAAAGATCCTAATGATGAAAGAAATGTAATAGTTGAAATACGGAAAGGAACTGGGGGGCAGGAAGCAGCTATTTTTGCTGGTGACTTATATAGAATGTACTCTAGGTATGCTCAAATACACTCCTGGAAAATTGAAGTTATGAATTCCAACCCCTCGGAACTAGACGGATTTAGCGAGGTAATTTTTGCGATTAAAGGAAAGGGAGCATTCAGCAGGTTGAAGTATGAGCGTGGAGTTCATAGAGTTCAACGAGTTCCCGCCACCGAAGGGTCTGGTAGAGTTCACACTTCTACTGCCACTGTTGCGGTATTGCCAGAAGCAGAGGAAGTCGATGTTAAGGTCAAGCCTGAAGATCTAAGGATTGATGTTTTCCATGCTGGAGGAGCAGGAGGACAAAATGTTAATAAGGTTGCAACGGCTATTCGGTTAGTGCATAAGCCAACTGGGATTATTGTTACCTGTCAGGATGAACGCTCACAATATAAGAATAAACAGAAGGCTATGGGCATATTAAGAGCCCGCTTATATGAAGAAGAAAGTCGAAAGCAGGAATCAGAAACCATTGAGGCCAGAAGATCTCAGGTTGGAAATGCGGAGAGGGCTGAAAAAATACGGACTTACAATTTTCCACAGGATAGGATTACTGATCATAGAATCAATCAGAGCTTTTCAGCTATTAATAAGGTCTTGAGTGGATATATAGATGAGATAATTAATGCCCTTGAGTCGGACGAACAAATTAAAGGGATAGACAACGCCTTGACCACCTGAAAATTGTTGCACATGATGAAAATAGTTGACATAAGCTAGCCATGAACGTTGATTTAGTAATAGAACAAACGCAATCAATACGAACTATAAAGGAACTCCTTTTTTGTGTTCCCAAAATACTAGAGCGTTATGGGATACCAGAGTCAAGATTAGAGACTGAAATTATGCTCTCAGAAATTCTGGGCGTTAAAAAAGATTTTTTATATACGAACGTGGAATTCCCCATAACTAGGAATGTAAAAAGAGAATTAATAAGAATTTTGGAAAGAAGGATAAAAAGAGAACCGCTAGCGTATATTCTGGAACATAGAGAGTTTTATAGTACAGATTTTTGGGTAACCCCTGATGTTATGATCCCAAGACCAGAGACGGAGATTCTAGTGGATTATGTGATTGACTATGTCAAAAAACACAGGGAACTGCAAACAATTGTCGATGTAGGTACTGGGTGTGGGAGCATTGCTATTAATTTGGGGTTACACTTTCCGGAGATGAATATATTGGCTACTGATATTTCTTTTAGAGCTGTTGAAATAGCAAAAGCAAATGCCGAAAGATGTGGAGTTGAAAATGTCATTTCATTTTTTAACGGAGATCTTTTGGATCCAATAAATGGCTCGTTGCATATAGTTGTTGCTAACCTTCCTTATATTCCTAGTTGTAGGTTGAATAGAATACAGGAAGAGGTAAAATGGGAGCCACAAATAGCCTTGGATGGAGGGACTGATGGGTTATGCATTATGCAACGACTTCTCTCTCAATGTAGAGAACGACTAATCTGTGCAGGATTAATAATTATGGAAATGGATCCGGAGCAGATAAGACCGATGTTTGCATTAGCAGAAGAATACTTTCCTAGAAAAGAGGTTTTTGTGCAAAAAGATTTCAGGGGAATGGATCGCTTTCTAGCAATTCATTAAAGTGAGCTAGGCTGATCTATTGTTTTCAGAGCATGTATCTTGAAGTCTGCATGTTTGCAAGGAAGCAATGGCTTCTATTTCAATGAGCATAGAGGGTAGAGCTAACTCCACTCCTCCTAGCAAAGTACTTGCCGGATAAAAACCTTCGAAATAGGTTTCTATAAGTTTGTTATATTCGGATTGCCTATCCCTAAACCCATTCATGTCTTTTATAAATACTCCAACTTTTATTATATGTTTCATAGTTAACCCTTCGCATTGAAGGATTTTCTGTATTCGATTGAGTATCACATCAGTTTGTTGGATGATGTCACCATTCTCGTGATTAGTACCTACTGCAGTGCATCCGGATATAAATAGGAACTCACCGAATTTAATTCCCCTGGAATAGGGTCCAATTGCGGGAGCTATTTCAGAATAATTCCTTCGAACAATAGTCATGTTTACCTCTTTTGCGCATCTCTAAATACGAAAGAGACCCCCGTGTTAGCGGGGGTCTCTTTTATCTAATTCTATTTTGAATTTATCTGGATGTTGTTTTACGCATTCGCATCAAGCTTCCTGCTGATACTAATGCTATACCCATCATGAGTGCCATCCAAGCAAAACTGCCTAATCCGATATCACCAGCTACGGGCAAACCTGTTCCTGCAGCCGGGCTAAAGGATGCCATGTTTTGGGCGGCCTGATGAGCTTGCAGTGCACCACCTTCAGAAGTGGCAATAGCGCCGTCTCTGTCTGCATCATATCCGGATAATGCTCTCTCTAAGTAGGTCTTTACGTTGGTTGCGTAAGCTGTAGCTGTAGTAGCATCAGTTGCGCTTACTACGAGCAAAGCATGATCTCTGGCTGATCCAGCTTGAGCAGCTACGTTATCAGCTCCACCCGAAACACCAGGCTCAAACTTAAAGAACTTTGCATCTTTCGGGAATGCAGCGGTGATAGCTTTTGCATGAGCTGACGCATCTGCTGCGTAGTTGAGCACTCCGAAGCTATCTCCGGAATCAGTGCGGCTAGCATCAAAGTTCGCTCCGCCGGTTCCTTCTATGATGTTAATTGCATTACCAGCTGCGGCCTGCATGTCACTAAGACTAGTGGCACTGGCTGCTGCTTCTGCTTGGGTTAATGCAGCATTTGTTTGTTCATACAAGCCTGGGGTAATCCCTTTAGGTATTCCTGTGTGGGCACCAGAGGCGTAATTTGGGTTCCCAGCGTTGGAAACCAGCAGATTCCTAAGGTGAGTCATCGCATCTTCATCTGTCGTAGTAGTGAATGCGATAACCTTAGAGGGACTGGTAGCGCCGCCTGTAGCTTCTATCGTTATCGTAAATGTAGCGTTAGCTGCTGCAAGGTTGGTACCAGTTGCGCTTGTGAAGGTATGGCTGATACTTGAATCATCGGCAACTTCCAAGACTCCAACATCTACATTAGTCTTGCCGTCGTCGGATACAAGCCATCCTTGGTAAACTTCACCTGCGCCAAGTGGCGGCATGTCAGACATGGTCACCACAAGCAGGTCAGATTTTCCGGCCGAAGAGTCGCCGAAAGTGGCAGTGCCAGTAGTTTGACCCATAACGGCCGTTACGGGCAACATTAGCGCCAACAGCGACAGAGCCAGTGTTAACTTCAGTACTCTGGAGAAATACATTGAGCCTCCTTTGTCAGTACACTTCATCAATGGATTATTTCTATAGTTTTAGAGTTTCAGACAAATAAAAATCTAAACAGAAAAGACTGCGTGCGTATTATAAATGCTCCTCTAGACTGTTGGCAAGGGTTTTGGATGAGCTAAACCAGTAAAAATGGGAGGAATTTAGAGGAATTTACGCTAATTTAAGAATAAAGTTTTTGCCTTTTGCAGAGATTTGAACTAGTTTTCCTTTCGGCCGGGGAAATTTTTAAAGCTTTCTTTGGGTGAGAGGTTTTTATATTTACCTCTGCGTGCATCGAATTCTGATAGCCACATATTTTTCCAAGAGGTACCAATGTTTTCTGAAATCAAATTTTTTATGCCTTGGACAGATACAGAATAATTGTTGGCGATGTTAGTAGCTAAGCCTATGGCTTTGTCTAAAAGTTGTTCTGGTGCTACTAAATGGTTTAATAACCCTATCTCTTTTGCTTCATTAGCTGTGACTGTCCTTCCGGTGTAGAGTATTTCTTTGGCTTTGGGCAATCCAATTATTAGAGGTAACGTCCAAGTGGCGTTGATCTGACCATATGATACTGCGAGAAATTTAAATGTACTTTTTTCACAACCGATCAAAAAATCCAATGATGTAGCTAGGACGGTGGCTCCACCATAACAAAGACCATTTATTGCTCCAATTATGGGTTTTTTACAAGATGCAATACGCCAATGGACTCTGTACCTGACGTGCTGAGCCATTTCCAACTCTTCGGGGTCCATCACTTTCATTTCGTGAATATCAGCCCCAGCTGAAAACGCTTTATCTCCAGATCCTGTTATTATTATACAAGCGACATCGTTGGATGACTCCAGAGCTTCAATAGCATCTTCTAGCTCCTTCATTAATTCCAGACTCAATGCGTTTAAAACCTCGGGTCTGTTCAAGGTTATAATTCCAATTCCTTCTAGTTTGTCTATTAGAATCGTGTTGTTAGCCATTGATTTAATATATGTAAGACTCCGTTGTACTGGATTTTAATAATAACTTCGGAATCAGTTGGATGCAATAAATCTTAGGATTGACATCGGAAACCTTCAGATCTACGATTTCACACGATATGATTAAACCTTATTACGATGTAGTTGTAGTGGGAGCTGGCAACGCTGCCATTTGTGCTGCATTGGCTGCCTGGGAATTAGGAGCATCGGTGTTAGTCCTAGAAAAAGCCCCTAGTTATCATCGTGGAGGGAACACTTACTTTACTGGAGGAGCTATTCGGTGTGCATTCTCAGGACTTAGCGATTTAAAACTGCTAATTCCTGATATGACGAATAAGGAGGAAAACTCCATAGAGGTAGAACAATATACCGAGGCACAATACTATGCTGACTTAATGCGTATTACTGATGGACTTGCTGATCCGCAACTTAGTCAGATATTGGCAAGTAAATCCTTTAATACGCTTAAGTGGCTCCAGGAATTAGGAATTAGATTTATTCCTCTTTACGGACGCCAATCTTTCAAGGTAGGGAACAAGCATAAATTTTGGGGAGGATTGTTTGTTGAAGCCGTAGGAGGAGGCAAAGGGCTTTCAGATCAGCTATTTGGATTATTAGAAGAAAGAGGAATTGATATAAGCTACGAAACTAAAGCTTTGAGACTTATGACAGATTCATGGGGGGAAATTAAAGGAGTAGTTTGCCTAAGCTCCATGGGTAAAAAGGAAATAAGTGCAAATGCCGTTGTGTTGGCTTGTGGTGGATTTGAATCCAATGCTGAGATGCGAACTCGATATCTTGGACCAGGTTGGGATTTAGCCAAAGTAAGGGGAGTGCCGTACAACACTGGTGATGGAATTAGGATGGCTCTTGAAATTGGAGCTCAGTCATATGGACATTGGAGTGGATGCCATGCAGTAGCTTGGGATGTTAGTGCTCCAAATTATGGGGATCGCAAAATAACCGATTTATACCAAAAGCATTCATATCCTTTTGGCATCATAGTTAATATTAATGGCGATCGTTTCGTGGATGAGGGAGCAGATTTTCGCAACTATACGTATGCAAAATATGGTAAAGAAATCTTATTTCAACCGAATCGTGTAGCCTTCCAAATTTTTGACAATAAAGTTAAACATTTGCTCCGAGACGAATATAGAATTCCGCAATGCACTATGATTCAAGGGAATACACTAGAGGAAGTGGCCGAGGGATTTGGAATAGCGGCCGAACGATTGTCAAAAACTGTCAAACAGTTCAATGCTTCTATACAAGATGGTGTTTTTGATCCAACTAAGCTTGATGGGAAAAGAACATTAGGATTAACTCCTCCTAAATCCAACTGGGCCCTTCCGATTGAAACTCCCCCTTACCTAGCATATGCCGTAACGTGCGGTATTACTTTCACTTTTGGAGGGTTACGTATTAATGAGCATGGAGAGGTCATTAATACCGAAGGAAACGCTATTCCAGGGTTATTCGCTGCCGGTGAGTTGGTTGGTGGTTTATTTTATTATAATTATCCAGGGGGTGCTGGTTTGTCTGCTGGGTCAGTTTTTGGGAAATTAGCTGGCTCTAATGCAGCACAACATATTAAATCTTCACATGAGTAGAGAGAAAAGTGTATCACAAAACACCGTTGGTAAAATCACAATTTAGTTAGACTAACGGGTTCTCCTATAGGTTATAATCATTAGTGGCATGATCAAAAACTTTCTTTTGTCGATAATTGCGCTTGTATTTATTACAGGAATTGATTCTGTAGGTGCTTCTGATGGATATGCGATTGAGTTTGTTTCAGAAAACATCACGAGTCAATTTCCAGATGGAATATTGTTTGAAGCTGTATTTGAAAGCACTTCCCCTGTAGATGAAATAAGAGTTTTCTATAAATCTGAAAATACTCCTACTAGTTCTTACGGATATATGGATCTTGACCCCTCATTAACAAAGGTATGGAGAGCAGAAGGCGAATTCTTTTTAAATACGGCTGGATCAGGAGCTTCATTCGTTCCTCCTGGAACTGCTTTTACATATTCTTTTGAAGCGCGGAATGTTGCAGGCGATGTTATGAGAACTACGGAAAAAGAGTTCATTTATTTAGACCAACGGTTTGAATGGACATCTCTGTCAAACGGTTCGATATCAATTTTCTATTATGGGCCGACTGAGAATAGGGCACAGCAAATGCTAGAAGTAAGCGTCCAATCCGTAGAACGCATGTCAGATGTTTTAGATGTTTCTGATGTTGGGCCTATTAACATAATGGCATATAATAATTATAGACATATGGTTGGAGCTTTACCCCCAAGGTCTCAGGCGGTGCGCGAAGGATTAAAAACGGAAGGTCAAGCATTTTCCGATTTCAGAGTGCTTTTAGTATTAGCATTTGGAGAAGATTTCCTTGGAGTTACTTCTCATGAGGTGACCCATATAATAGTGGATGATGCAGCGTCTACTGCTAGCTCAATTGTTCCCGCATGGCTTAATGAAGGGCTTGCGGAATTTGGAAATGTAGCTCCAACTGATACCTATGAAAGAGCCTTACTCTACGGAATCTACACAAGACGTATTAAACCACTATGGCATCTTCAGCGATTTGACGGTGAGCCAGATGACATTATGATTGCTTATGGCCAGGGCAAGTCGGTGGTCGACTATCTTATTGATTTGTATGGCACAGATGCGATGGCTAGGTTAATGAAAGAATTGCGAAACGAATTATCTATAGATCGCGCACTAATGAAGGTATATGGATTTGATCAAGCTGGATTGGATTCAGATTGGAGAAAATCGATAGGAATGAATCCTATTGAGGCAAATGCGTCTTATCAGGAGGACGAGGCTCCTGAAATTGAAAGCACTCAAGAGCCAAAATTAATAGAGAACAACTTGAGTGGTGATGAAATTTTATCTGATGATAATAGTCAAAGCACAAGTCCGAGTTGCAACAAGAGTGTTGGTGAATCTACTAGTGTGCAGACCGACTCATTTCTCCTTCTTCTTATGCTTGGGCCTATAGGATTATTACCAATACGTAACCGTACTAGGTTTTGGCGGAAATAAATTTTTCCTTAAGCGATAGCTATCTAGCTCTTGGATTTAATGCGTCGTTGAGTGCATCCCCAAGTAAGTTGAAAGCAAATATAAGTATCGTTACTGTCATTATGGGGAACATAATAAGATGAGGGTCTGATCTTAATACGCCTATGCTGCCATTTTCAAATATCATAACTCCTAGACTGGGTGTTGGAGGTTGTATCCCAATGCCTAGCCAACTAAGTATGATTTCAGAACCTGCAGTGGCTCCCATGCCCATAGAAACTAGGACAATTACCGGACTTATGATGTTTGGCATGACATGGTAAACGAGAATTCGGTAATTGGATGCTCCCATAGCGCGCGCAGCCTCTATATATTGACTTTGTTTAACGTGCAATACTTGCCCACGAACCAGTCGGGCCATTCCCACCCATGAGAAAGCCGACATGGCACCAAAAATAACGAAGTAATCCACAATCCCGAGTGATATAAGGTCTATTCCACTAAATGATTCGAACCCCGGAGCCCATTCGCTTACCCAGTCTCTAACCCTTGGTTTAATTGTGGCAGCGATCAGAATTACCAGCAACAATCCTGGGAACGACAGAAATATCTCTCCAATTCGCATAATTACCAAATCTGCCCAACCTTCAAAATATCCTGAGATTAACCCTAGGCTTATTCCGAGAATGAGACTTCCGGTCAATAAAGAAATTAAAGTTATGATCACAGTGGTTCGTAAGCCGTAAATTACTCGTGTAAGGAGATCTCTTCCCAACCGATCAGTGCCGAACGGATGGGCTAAGCTGGGTCCTTGTTTTACCTCCTCTATGGTGAGGTGTTGTTCGTTATACCCGTATGGAGTGGGCGATCCGAATACTGTTATTGAACCTGCAAGGTACATTATAGAAATTGTTATGATGCAAACTACTGCTATTTTCTTTCGAAATAATCTATGCAAGGACTGAGACCACAAACTTCCAGTTCTTGGCTTCTCATATTTTAGGGAGAGTTCGTTGTTATGATTTGTTTGCATTAATATAATTTGATTTGTTTAGTAACGAATTCGCGGATCCAAAAAATGGTATCCAATATCGACGATTAAGTTTGCTATTACAAAGGCTGATGCAATAATTAGAACTAATGCAGTAATGATAGGATAGTCTCTTGAGAAAAATGCCTCTATGGCGAGGCTACCAATTCCGGGAATGCCGAAATAACCTTCGGCTATAAAGGAACCTTCCACTAGCGTTGCGAGCGAAAGTCCGATAACTGTAAAAATAGGAATCAATGCATTTCTTAGGATGTGGCGACTACGAACCACTAGTTCCCCTAATCCCTTCGCTCTGGCGGTACGCACATAATCTTGTGATAGTACATCAAGCGTGCTTGCTCGAGTAAGCCGCGTAAGTATAGCAATTCCAGGAATTCCTAGTACCAAAGCCGGCATTATAATTCGGGTGTCGAAAAATCCTCCCCAGCCCTGTATTGGCAATATGCCTAACCAGAGTCCAAAAAAAATCAATAGGAATGGAGCTGTAATAAACACTGGCAATGACATAAAAAACAAAGTTATGCTTACAATGGTTATATCAATCCAGGTTCCTTGTTTTAAAGCTACATAAACGCCCAACGGGATTCCTACCAGAATTGATACTAATGAAGCTGCTATTCCCAGTTGTGCCGAGACCCATATCCGTTTAGAGATCAGTTCCTTGACGGTTCTATCGCGATATTTAAAACTTTCGCCTAGATCTCCAGTAACTGCATTTTTAACATATACTACATACTGTACAAATATGTTTCGGTCGAGACCGCGTTGTTCACGGATTCTTTCTACAACTTCTGGATTATTATACTGTCCTTGAAGTAACTCAACTGGATCCCCAGGGCCGTATGAACCTAATAAGAACGTGATAAGGGTTACCGTGAGGAGCAGTATGGGAGTCCATGCTAATCGCCGTAATATATAGGCTGCCATATCAGAATTGTGACCGAATTAATCAAAGTAAATGAATCTTAGTTTGGGCACAATGAGTTGAGACATATTGTAGTTCTTAACCCATGGTTTTAACAAAATATATTGTTCTCCACTGTGCCATAGAGGAACCCAAGGGGAATCAAATAGGATTAGGCGTTCTGCTTCCTGGTATAACTGGTATCGTTTTTCCGTTTGCGTTTCTGTTCGTGCTTGTATTAGGAGGGCATCGACAGCGGGATTATTGTAGTTAGTATGATTATTGTCGCTAGTGCTATGGAATAGCAAGTCTAAAAAGTTTTCGGGGTCTGGGTAGTCCGCTATCCAACCTATGTCAAACATTTGAAACCTTCTTTTGTGCAAATCTTGCAGATAAGATGCAAATTCGGTTTGCTGGATGGATATGTCAAGCCCCAGTTCTTGTCTCCAAGACTCAAGGATAACCTCTAGGTCTAAAGATACTGCGGCTCCAAAGCCGCCTGCTTTAGTTAGCATAATTGGCGGATATTTATTTGTGTCATCTCCATAAGTGGATTCCTTAAGCAACTGCCTCGCTTTTTCGGGGTTGTATTCGTATCCTGGAAGAGAGGAGTTATATGCTGGGAATCCTGGTGGAAGTATTCCCTTTGCAGGGTGGACTAAGTCAGCTAAAACCAGTGATGCTATCTCTTGTCTATTAATAGCAAAATTCAGGGCCTGGCGGACTTTAGGATCATCAAACGGCGGGTCATTATTATTAAGGCCAATGTAGGTAGTGCTAAATGAAGGTGGGGCTTTATGCAGTTCCTTATTAAGTGGATTAGATGGGTCCAAAAGGCGATCCATGTCGGCTAACCCCACGCCAGCGATGTCAAGTTCATCGTTTTCGTACATTAGCATAGATGTGCCGCCGCTCAATAGAAAGCGCACTTCAGAAATGTGGGGAGATCCTAAGTGATACTCTGGATTACTTCCAAGCACCATCAATTCTCCAGGGGTGTACTCCTTTAATTTAAATGGCCCAGTGCCATTTGGGTTTCTTGTCCACCTTTTACCTTCTTCTACATTGTTTTTGTCAACTACAAATGCGGTGGGGTAAGTGAGTTTGGCCAAGAAGTAGGATTTAGGTTGATCGATAGTGATTTCAAGAGTGTGATCGTCTATCACTCTTATTCCCTCAATTTCCCTGGCTTCTCCTCTGAGCTTGGATTTAACTCCAACGATATCTCCTAAGTATTGTTCAGCTACCAGGGATTCGGTGAGGGTGTCACAGGCTCTTTCTAATGACCATTTGAAATCATTCGCAGTCACGGCTTTTCCGTTGTGGAAAACTGCTTCTTCGCGTAAGAAAAATGTGTAGACTAGTCCATCTGGACTGACTTCCCAATTTTTGGAGAGGTCACCCACAATTTCCAAATCCGGATTTATGGTTACCAATCCCCCAAAAATTTCAACGATCATCGTTGCTGAAGTTGCATCACTTGCTAGGTGTGGATCCAGGGTTGGAGGATCAGAAGCAATTAATTTAAAAACGCCGCCTTCTGAGGCCGTTTTATTAATTGGCTGTGAATCCTCTTTTGCAGATGAGGATGGCTCTCCTGTCGGAGTTGCTGGTGGCTCGATGTTTGTTGAGCTGCATGAGGTAAGGACAAACATTAAGCTCAAGGCCAATGTCAAGAACAATGATAAATGCATCCGTCTTTTAGGTATAGATATAGAAACTTTCATTTGGAATATGAACCCTATTATTTACTTAGTTCTCGATTCTAAATCAATCCTTGGGATGCTACAATACCTTTCCAGGTTTAACAAATTTATTACCTCATAGGTGACTTAATATTATTATCAGAAACAACAACTTTATTTGTCTCATGTTGGGCATTGTAATAGTTCTACTCACTTTATCCGGTTGTGATACTGCAAGAACAGCACAAGATAACCCGCAAAATGTAATTTGGGAATCTTGGGAAATTATTAATGAGTTGCATGTGGATTCAAATAACCTTGATAAGGATAGAATATTGGGGGGTGCGATAAATGCGATGCTATCTGTTGCATTGGAACCTTCATATCCATTTTTGAAGGGGCTAGGCTCAAGTAATGAAATCCCACCAGCAAATATACCGAAGGATCTTAAGGATTTGTGGCAAGCGTTTTCGTTGCTCACAGAAAGATATCCAGAGATAAATCAAGAAGAATTAGCAGAGGCTTCTTTATACGGGATTATGAATTCGATTGGGGATCCTCACGGGGGCTATGTTAATCCGAGGGACTTCACTAAATTCCAGAACGACATAGATAGCTATGAAGGGATAGGCGTGGTATTTGGCATGCGTGAAAATAATATCGTAGTCTTGTCCCCCATGGAAGGTAGTCCTGGAGAAAGAGCAGGTCTTTTACCAGGGGACATTGTAATTGAGGTTGATGGGAATAAGGTAGATGATAAATCTCTTCAAGATGCTACATCAACAATACGAGGTGAACGTGGATCTAGGGTAACATTTTTAATCGAACGACCTGGGGAGATCGGCCAAATGGAAATAAGTGTCACTCGGGCAGTTATTGATGTTTCAACTGTTGATATGGCATTACTTCCTAGTTCTATTGGATATATTTATGTGGAAAGATTTCAAAACAACACATTTGAGGAATTGATAGAACACCTAGAGACACTTAACGAATTGGAAACACTGGGACTCATTTTAGACCTTAGGGGAAATCCAGGCAGCATTTCGGGCTCTTTGTCTATAGCTAGAGATATAGCTAGTGAATTTATGGAAGAAGGCTTATTTCTTTATTCCCTGGATAATAAGGGAATACGGACTGACTTTGAATTACAAAGTGAACGTGGTCTAACAGACGGAATGGATTTGGTCGTTATAGTTAATGAAGAGACTTACCAGGATGCTGAAGCGTTGGCATATGGCCTCCAACGTTCAGGAAGAGCAGCTATTCTAGGAGATGCTACTTTGGGCGGGGGCAGAATCTATACATATCAAAATCTCAGCAATGGCGGTGCGTTGTATATTCCAACAAGCACTTGGTTTGCCTCAGATGGCACTTCAGTGGGGCTGGACGGTATTATTCCCGACATAGAAATCACACTTAGTCTAGAAGAATTATCCCAAGGAAGGGATAATCAAGTTATGGAAGCTTATCGGTTTCTTGACAGGAAACTTCCAGCGTACAGATAAAACGTCGATTTTCTGTTGTGGCTGGAGATTCTAATTTATTCTTTCCATATTAAGCATAAAGGTGTAGAGACCCACCAATGAATATAGTTGTGACAGGAGCCACTGGATTTATAGGCAGGTATGCCATTTCATATCTCCAAGGGAAAGGACATAGTATTACTGCACTGGTGCGGAATATCGAAAGGGCTAAAGATTTACTGGGAGGCGATGTAGAAATTGCAGACTATGATGCCAGTGATGACTACCTTGTAAGAATATTTGAACTAGCAGATGTGGTTCTACACTTAGCTGGGTCACCTGTGGCTACACGATGGACCAAGCGAAAAAAAGAAGAACTTAAAAAAAGTAGAGTTGGAATCTGTCGGCGGTTAGTGGATATCATGGACAAATGCCAAAACAGGCCAAGCGTCTTTATATCAGCAAGTGCTATCGGTTATTACGGTAATCGAGGTAAAGAATTCCTAGATGAAACTAGCAAGAAGGGAACTGGTTTTTTAGCGGATCTTTGCGATGACTGGGAAAATACGGCGCGAAAAGCTGAAACTGGCGGGACAAAGGTTTGCTTCTTAAGAATAGGGATAGTATTAGGTAGAGAAGGCGGTTTCTTAGAGAAAATAACTCCATTTTTCCAAATGAACTTGGGTAATTATTTAGGTGGAGATAAATTTATTTCATGGATACATATAGTGGATTTGGTCCGAATCATCAATATTTGCATAGAGGAGAATTCTTTATATGGACCAATAAATTGTACATCTCCGTCCCCTGTGACAAATAAGGAGTTTGCGGCTCAGCTAGCTAAAATAACTAAATGCAGGCTTCTATTTCGAACTCCCACACTAATTTTTAAATTATTGTTTGGGGAGGCTAGCTCTGCTTTGACTGGTAGCCAGCATGTGTACCCTCAGGTATTAATTGCAAATGGGTTTAAGTTCAAATTTTGTCAATTAGAAAATGCTCTATCGGCAGAATTTAGCTCTAATAATGTTAAAGTCATAAAATATAACAGAGACAGTTCTAACTCAGATTTGGTTGTGGGCAAGGAGATGACTGAACTGCAAGGGCAATACCAATTGACTTCAGTTGTGAAGCTTGGAGGAAAGCAAAAGGACGTTTTTAACTTTTTTTCTTCACCGCTAAATCTAGGTCTTTTAACACCTCAATGGATGAAATTTAAAATTCGAGAGATGCCGGACCGCATTGTTGCTGGTTCTCATATAAGATATAGTGTCGGCCTTTGGTTTATAAGATTGGGTTGGGTGACTCGAATTGTCCAATGGGAACCTGACAACAAGTTTGTAGATTTACAAGAGAAAGGCCCTTATAGATTGTGGTGGCATGAACACCTGATCACTTCAAATGATGATGGGACAGTAATTATGAATGACACAGTAATTTATAAAATCCCTTATGGGATCATTGGCAGAATCGTACATCGGTTATTTATAAAAAAGACTCTGATGCGCATATTCAATTTTAGGAATAGCATATTTTCCCTTAGATTTCAGTCAGATTAATCAAGAATGCTCTTAAAGATAGATGCTGTCTTTTTTTAAGTGTTAATAGCGAGGGTCAGTCTGATTAATGGCTTCTATGGCTTGAGTCTTTAAGAGATTACCCAGTTCCACCCAGGTAGGATCATGTGTGTCCCCTAATAGATCAGGGTTTTCTGTGTACCGAGCCCATTGATCTCCTGCATGTAAAAAGTACGCTCGTTAGTTGTTGGGTGTACCCACCAGTTTCCCATCATACTAATTACTCAACTAATCATGCCCTTCATGTCTACCGCTGTCCTTCGGTGTAATACAACTCAATCAGACTCAGGTACTATTTTCAAAAAATCGGCATATTCTGATATTGGACCTGCTGGAGGGGCCCAATTTTCAGGAGGTGCATCGTTTACGTCTCCAGATGTAATGAGGTTATTATATGCGTCATAGAACTCTTGTTTTTCCATGCCTATATGCTTCTCAAAAGATCCCCAAAATCCGAGATCGTAATAGTCTTCTACAATGTCAATCCAATCAGTTTCCCATGAGGTCAGATGTGCCATATAAGAAACAGCCATTAGACTTACGTAACACCTTGTTTCCGTTGCAGCGTCTTCTTCACTCTCTTGTAGTTTCCAGTCTGAAGTACATCCCGCACGCTTTTCATATTCTGGCAACTCGCCTCTAACCAGTAGCTTTGCGTTCTTGAAATCTTTAGCGGTGGTTATAGTACCGAGATTAGTAGTCGATAAATCAAATTCTTCGCCATACCACATGACTGTTTGATCTTTCATAAATGATAGAGACTCCCAGTGC
>CAZPLA010000023.1:0-5033 GCA_964587385.1 uncultured Dehalococcoidia bacterium
GAGGTTGGTCACATTATTGATGTTGTTCACGTTCGTCATGTTGTTCACCTTCGTCATGGTGTTTGTCTTCATAGTCTGCTCGGAATTCAATGGGATTACTAAATTGGCCCAATTCAACGAGTTGAGTTTCAGGATGATTGACTAGAAGTTTATTTAGCCATGCAGCTTCATATAGTAGTCCCACCGCAAAGAGGTATTCTGCTTGAGTTATGGCAGCGATATCTTTTGCTCCTGGCTGATAACTATGAGGGTCTATTGAATAAGGAATTATTGAATCGGCTGATATTCGATTCCCTCCAACCTGGTTCACCCATTCAGCAATTAATGGAGTAGTCGCCATAATCGAAGGGATGGAGTTTGGTGGGTTTGGAGAACCTAGAGGTGTTTTCAGTGAGGACTCATTGATAGAAGATTCGGACGAGGCAGAACATCCAATCAATACAAGTAACAATAGAAATAAGGTCGCCAGCACCCCAAATGGCTGGATTTTCATGTTTTATACTCCTAAAGTAAGAATCAGACTCATTTATGCAAAAATGAGAATACCTCCCAAAAAGGTGTTTGTCAATAGGAAAGCATCTCGTTATAATCAACCGATGGCGTCAGTTAAAAAACAATCTAGAACTCTGTTGAGTTCTACCAATGCCTCTATTACAAATCCTCGCTTAATTTTGCTTGGCCTTCTTTTGCGGGAAGCTCGTCCTCTCACAATTGATCAGGTCTTGAAACTGACGAGAGGTAAGTTGGCGCAATCTACTCTTTACAGAGTTATAAATGATTTAAGAAATTTTGGACTGCTGAGCGTATTTACTAATCTAGAAAATACGATGGTTATTGAATTAAATGATCAGGCTTCCTCACATCATCATCATGTTTTTTGCAGGAAGTGTGGATCTATAACTGACATTGAATTGAATCCAGAATTAGAACTAAAGCTGGATGTTGAGGTTAAGCGAATAGAGAAGGAACATCACATTTTGATTGATGGACATTCCCTCGAATTATTTGCTACATGTAAGTCTTGCAGTGGCGAAGAAGCGTCAAAAGTATAAGTTCAGACATTCTTTCATTATGAATAAGCCTGGAACAGGTTATTGTTTCTTTATCCACTTTAATATTTTTTAATACAAGAAGCTATTCGATATTCTTTGACTAAGTAGAGGCACTTGCGGAGTTAACATAATGCTGAGGTAAATCAGTGGCATATAGTAAACTCAGATAGTATACTGCTGCTAAGGTAGACATAAGTTCGAATGTGCCCTGAAATAAATAAAGAGGGTATGACGAATTTAATTGATACTCATGGAGGTTATAGCATGGGCGGAATTGATAGTGGAAATACTGCATGGATTCTCATTTCAGCGGCTCTGGTATTTATTATGGTACCTGGGCTTGGGTTTTTCTACGGTGGACTTGTACGCAGTAAGAATGTAGTAGGTACTATAGGACAAAGTTTTATGGCCTTAGCTATAATAGCTGTGGTTTGGATACTTTGGGGTTATAGTTTGGCGTTTGGTCCAGATGTTGGTGGAGTTATCGGTAACCTCAGCCATTTTGGGTTAAGTGGGGTTTCAGCGTCTACTCCATTTGCGGGCACCGATATTTCGCAAATGGCATTCATGATCTTTCAGGCTAAATTCGCGATCATCACACCCGCTCTTGTAGCAGGTGCATTTGCGGAACGTATGCGGTTTAGCTCGTTTATAGTTTTCATAATAGCTTGGTCAACTTTTGTGTATTCTCCCTTAGCTCATTGGGTATGGGGTGGTGGATGGCTTGGTGATTGGGGTGCTCTGGATTTTGCTGGCGGGGCGGTCGTTCATATTAGTTCAGGAATGGCTGCGGTAGTTGCTGCTATTGTTATGGGAAATCGTAGAGGCCTAGGGGAATCTAACTTAGGACCTCATAATGTCCCATATGTGGTATTGGGAGCTTCTTTACTGTGGTTTGGATGGTTTGGCTTCAATGCCGGCAGCGCATTGTCTGCAGGCGCTCAGGCTGTAAACGCCTTTGTTGTTACACATGCATCTGCTTCGGTTGCATGTATAACTTGGGTTTGTATAGATAGAATCCGAACTGGTAAGGTTAGTGTTGTAGGTGCTGCTACTGGCGCAGTAGCCGGATTGGCAACTATAACACCTGCAGCTGGGTTCGTAGGTCCTGTGCCGGCTTTGTTTATTGGATTGGCGGCAGGTGCAGTTTGTTATATGGCTGTGGAACTAAAAAATAAGTTGAAGTTGGATGATTCTCTCGACGTTTGGGCAATTCACGGAGTTGGAGGAACCATAGGTATGCTGTTTGCTGGTATATTTATGGGAGTTGGATTTGAATCTTTTGGAGACCTTACCGACGTAGCTACTCGTGGTGGACAGATATGGAGACAAATTGGTGCAATATTTGTCACGACGGCTTATGCGTTTGTAATGACTTTGCTGATATTAGTGGCCATGAAATATACAGTAGGGCTTCGTCTTACCGCTGACGAAGAGGAAGAAGGCCTTGATCTTTCACAGCATGGGGAAGTTGGGTATAGTTAGTCGCTGTTGAAGTGATTGAATCGGGTTTACAGTTGAATATAGGGATTAGTTAATCTATATGATAGCGTCCCAGTAGCTCAGTCGGATAGAGCAACTGCCTTCTAAGCAGTGGGTCGCGGGTTCGATTCCTGCCTGGGACGCCAGAAAAGGGTTAACATTTTGTAATTTAATAGTGCATTCAATGACGTGAACAGGTGTAAGCATTTTTCTGGTAGGTCCTCTACTATACGACGCTTGTCCTCATGATGGGATATAGGGTTGCCAGTTTATGGGTAATTACACAACCTATGTATATGCCACATATGTAGCGTGTAGTATTCTAGAATTCCGTAGAAATATTAGGTAGACCAATATCCGAAATTAGGTCACTTAATGAATTAATGTCATTATCTGTGACAATAGCTAGTTTTTTCAGACATTGTTCAATACGACTAGAAACTTCAATGAAAACTTCATATGACTGGGTAGTAGGAATCCAATCAGCGCTAGCTACTACACTAGCGAGGGAGACCAATTTTCTGGAAAGTCTACTTGGTGGAGGTCTTTGGGGAGGAATACCTGGATCCACTACTAGCTCGTACTCTATGGCATCTAGTTTTTCTGTGATCCCATCAGCTAGTTCATGGAACTGGTGTTCTCGTTCAGACCCGAGTGAACGTTGTTTCCAATCTAGGATCTGTTTTCGGATTCTTCTCATCTGATAGACTGCTTTATTAGTTTCTGTAAGTCGATTGCGAATCTGCAATAGTAAGTCAAACTGAGCTACTAGGTCCTCTTGGCTTGCTTCAGATCTTGGATCTTTTAGAAGCTCGAATGTTTGTGTTTGAGAATATGTTTCTGTTGCAATTCTTATTTTGTAGAAACCTGGAGGGGCAATCGGGCCTGGAATAGCAGGGTTGCCAGAGGCTCCTCTGTAGCGCATATCCCAGATGAACCTGTTCATGCCCGTGTGAATGGATAGAGGGATATCACTAGCGGTTATTGGATCATTTGTGAAGGTTTTGATGATTTCATCTCTATGATCCAAAATGGATAAACATATTTTTCCTTCTGGTAGGTGCCTGAGGAAATAATGTATTATGACTCCATCGGGTGGATTCTCTCCAACATCTAGATACCTTCTAATCTTCTCACCCTTAGGATCATGCAATTCATTAAACGTCGATGTTTCGAAAGAACCCGAAACTCGTTGGTATTTGGTGCCCGTAAAATCTGTTTTATCATTACTGAACAAGGATAAAACTCGATAGGTAGCTCTAGGTCTAAATAGATGGATATCAGCACCAGTTATCTTATCTTCGAGTTGATGTAATAATGTTACGTCGTCCAATATCCAGAATGATCTTCCATGTGTAGCGGCTATTAAATCATTGTCTTTTATAGCTAAATCGTAGATAGGTACAATTGGAAGATTAAGCTGAAATGTTTCCCAGTTGGCACCATCATCAAATGATAAATATACCCCAGTTTCGGTTCCAGCATATAATAACCCAGGCCTAGTTGGGTCTTCTCTAACCACCCGAGTGAAGTCATTATCAGGGATGCCGTTAGTTATCTTTTGCCAAGTTTTTCCATAATCAGTTGTTTTGTAAAGATATGGCCTATTATCATCTAGTTTGTATCTAGTGGCGGCTACATACACAGTAGCTTCATCATGAGGAGAGATCTCTATTGAGCTTATAAGTGTCCACTCTTTTATATCAGTAGGGGTAACATTTGCCCACGTCTTACCGTTATCCTGTGACAAATGAATCAATCCGTCATCAGATCCTGTCCAGAAGACACCCTTCTTATGAATAGATTCAACAAAACGAGAAACTGCGCTTCCAAACCCGGCAGTGGCACTTTCTTTGGAAATCGGGCCACCTGCAATTTCTTGCATTTTTGAAACGTCATTAAGGGGTAGAGCTGGACTAAATGGTTCCCAAGGAGTCCCTTCATCTGTGGACCTAAATGCTATATTTGCTACCGCATAGAGTGTCTGGGGATCATGCGGAGAAATTACGACTGGAAAGTGGAAGCCAAACCTATACTTCACATCTTTGACGGCTCCCTGTTGTTCTTCAGGCCATACAGTAATAATCCGTGTTTGTTCTGTTCTTCGGTTATATCTGAGGAGGTTGCCACCACCTCCTGGCGAGCTTCCGATAGCACTAGTGTATATTATGTCGGGGTCGTCAATACGAACAGCAACGTGACCAGCTTCCGCACTACCTACAGGATAGCAATCTTTCCATTGAATGAATTCATTAGCCCTACTTGGTACGCTTATAGCTGAATTTTCATATTGTGCGCTGTAGACTCTGTAAGGGAATTGGTTGTCAGTGTTCACGTAATAGAGGCTAGCAGTAGGTTGGGTATAGTGTGTAGACCATGTATTTCCACCGTTAAGGGTTATCATAGCTCCGCCATCGCTCGCTTCAGCCATTCGTAGAGGGTTACATGGGTCTATCCAAAGGTCTCTATGATCACCATGGCGTAGCGGCACTGATTGGA
>CAZPLA010000024.1:0-28704 GCA_964587385.1 uncultured Dehalococcoidia bacterium
TGCATCCATGGCTGAACGCTTTTCACCCATAAGTTCAACTAGGCCTTCCACTATATCGTCATTAATGCCCAGATTCAGGATCGTATCCATCATCCCAGGCATTGAGAATCTGGCTCCTGATCTAACTGAAACTAAGAGAGGCTGCTTTGCATCACCAAACTTGCGACCTACACTTGCTTCCAAAACACGCATGTTAGCTGTAATATCTTCCCAAAGACCTTCAGGCATCTTCTTTCCCAGATCATAATATTCGAGACTAACTTCAGTTGTAATCACAAAACCTGGGGGTACGGGAAGGCCCATCTTAACCATTTCGGACAAGTTGGCTCCTTTACCTCCCAAAAGATTACGCATAGTCGCATCACCTTCATCAAACCTATATACACGCTTTTTCTTCCCATTCATTTGAGGACGATCTCCTAAAACCATTTAGACTTCTAATTGTATATCAAATAAAATTGGTTATCATGCAATAGCATACATGCTATTCTGGGTTTTAAAGCAATTTCCCCAAACCCATATGATAAAATAACCTCATGCATTCATTATCTCCATTACATATGGAAGCACATAGAACCTCGTTGCTTACTCGACTTATTGGATGGATCGGGTGGGGCGTGATATTAATTTCCATTGTGAGTGCTATAGTCAATCCTAAAGATTTTGTAAGTGTTTTAGGTTTCCTTGGAGCTGGAACACTTCTCGCTGGAGGTCAATGGTTTCTCGCCCCAAGATGGTACGAACTTTATAATGACCGTATAATAGTAACATATGGTAGACCTAGAGAACGCATCGTATTTTTTCATGAAATATCCACTGTCCAGATACATCGTAGTCCAGTATCTCTGGAAATAAGGATCCAGCTTGCAAATAATCGTATGGTTTCCTTAACACCTCTAAATCCCGCTGAATTTGAACAAAAAATAATGCAAGCCGTTACACAATATACGGGTATACGGGAAAGATAATCTCTTTATTAACAGAAACTAGATACGGAAACATTGCACATCTATTACCATTATCCTTAGACGGGGTTAACAATTGTCATTTAAATCTTAATTAAAACCATTTTTCCAACTTTCCCCCAATTGCTCCAATGACAAGTCTATTAATCCCTCTATAATCAAATCCTTACCACCTGTTAAGCCTAAATAGGTGAATGGCACATCCATGTTTACAGCAAGCTTCTCTATCGTGCCCATCATATGAGGTGAAACGGATACGATTATGCGTGATTGCGTTTCTCCAAAAAGAGCTGCATCCCATCTGCCACTAATCGAGAAGTCTCCTATAAAGCCAAGCCCACCTACCAAACATGATTCTGCAATAGCGACGGCTAATCCTCCATTCGAAACATCATGAGCGGATCTCAGAATCCCATCCCTCACGGCAGTTCGACAAAGAGCCTGGACTCTAGACTCCATTTTAAGATCAATTTCCGGACGACCTACCAACATATTATGATATAAAATTAGGTATTCACTGGCAGCCATGCTCTTGGCCGTTCCGTTAACCCTAGAAGTTCCCAATATTAATACGGCATCTCCTTCACTCTTAAAGCCCATCGTTGTTCTATGGGCAACATTTTCCAAATAGCCTAGTGCTCCAACCACAGGAGTAGGTAAAATTGCCTTACCACGTGTTTCGTTATACAAACTCACGTTTCCACTAACTACTGGAACATTTAAAACATGGCAGGCTTTAGCTATTCCCTTAATAGCCCACTCCAGTTCAAAATACACTTCAGGTCTAGTTGGATCACCAAAATTTAAACAATCTGTTAAAGCTATAGGCTGAGCACCAACACATGAAACATTCCTGCATGCTTCTGCTACAGCAATCATTCCTCCTCGGTATGGGTCTAGATAGCAATAATTAGCATTCCCATCAGTACTAAGAGCGATGGCTTTGCTAGTACCTTTTATTCGTAACACTGCCGCATCGGCAACACCTGGTGCAATCACTGTATTAGTCTGCACTTGATTATCGTATTGGCGATATACCTGTTCTTTATTATTTATGTTGCGAGACGCAAGTAGACCTCTCAGTACTTCCCCAGGTGAACTATCCGGAAACGGGATTGAAGAAAGTGGATACAAACGAGCTTCCTCAACCTCAGATGACAGAATACCTTTTAGTCGATATAACTTAGGTTCATTCAAAGTCTTTATCGGAAGATCTGCAGCCTTTTGCTTCCCATCATAAATTTTAATACGCCCATCGGAAGTGACTTTGCCTATGTCAGACCAAGGCAGATCCCATTCTCCAAGCAACTCCGCTAATCTGTTCTTATTTTCTGGTTTAATAATCAAAATCATTCGCTCTTGAGATTCTGACAGCATAACCTCGTAAGGACTCATATTAGGTTCTCTTAAATGTACTTTTGAAACATCGATGTAGACCCCTTTGCCACTTTTGTAAACGGATTCCACAATCGAACTCGTAAGTCCAGCCGCCCCCAAGTCCTGAACTCCAACAACAATCCCGCTTGCAACAGATTCTATACAAGCTTCAATCAGTACTTTTTCCAAAAATGGGTTTCCTACTTGAACAGCTGGCCTCATGCTTTCCTGTAATTCAAATGTTCTGGAAGCTAGACCAGATGCTCCGTGAATGCCATCCCTGCCTGTTTCAGAACCAACTAAAATAATCAGATTCCCGTCCTCCCCCACAGTAGATTTAGCCAATTTATCAATCGTGACCAATCCAACACATAAAGCATTTACAAGGGGATTACCAGAATAGCCTGAATCAAATGCGATCTCGCCTCCAACATCAGGAACACCTATACAATTACCATACCAAGATATACCTCCAACCACCCCATTGAACAAATATTGATTATTAGGATCATCTAACGGACCAAATCTCAGTGAATTTAGCAAAGCCATCGGCCTTGCTCCCAAAGCCAGTATATCTCTGACAATTCCCCCAACTCCTGTAGCAGCTCCCTGAAAAGGCTCTATTGCTGAAGGGTGGTTGTGCGATTCTATTTTAAAAACTACCGCGAGTCCGTCACCAATGTCGACTGCACCAGCATTTTCTTGTCCAGGAGGGAATAAAACTCTATCTCCTTTAGAGGGTAAAAGTTTTAACAGAGGTTTGGAGTGCTGATATCCGCAGTGTTCACTCCAAAGAGCCCCAAACATGCCAAGCTCTAATTCATTAGGTGTTCTACCTAATGTTTCAACAATAAGTTGGTATTCCTCAACTGTCAGAGCAATTTCATCTAATGTTTCTTTATTAACTAGGTTCATTCTCAAAATCCCCGTCATGATGAATTCGTCTATTCCAATCTGTATCCAATAATCTATACAACTGCTATGCTTCGTATTATTGATTGAAATATCTCTAAACCGTCTATTCCTCCCATTAAAGACTCACAGCATCGCTCCGGATGCGGCATCATTCCCAAAATATTACCCTTAGAATTTACTATGCCCGCTATGTTATTGACAGATCCATTGGGGTTTGACTCATCTGTTACCAATCCATCAACCGAACAGTATCGAAATATAATTCGGTTTTCCGATTCAAGTTCATACAACGTCTTTTTATCAGCAAAATAGTTCCCTTCGCCATGAGAAATAGGCACTCTTAATACCTGACCATTGCGACAACCCGCAGTAAATGGTGTAGCTATATTCTCTACTTTCAGATTAGTCCATTCACATCGGAATTGCAGATGGTCATTTCTCATAAGTACACCTGGAAGCAATCCAGATTCACAAAGGATTTGAAAACCATTACAGATGCCCAAAACCAACCCACCTTTCCTAGCAAATGTATCTATTGAAGCCATAATCGGGGAAAGGCTGGCTATTGCACCTGCCCTGAGGTAATCACCGTATGAAAATCCTCCGGGTAGAATAACGCAATCGAAACGAGAAAGGTCTTCATTGTTTTTATGCCACAAATATTCGTATGGTTGTTGTAAAATATCTCCAACGGCGAACTTGCAATCTACATCACTCCAGGTTCCAGGAAAAACCACTATCCCAAATTTCACTATTTCTCCAATATATACAGGATTAATACCAAGATACCACTATAGATTCATGGCTCCCAGGATTTTTGTGACCATATCATTAATCACAGAACCGTCAGCCCTCCCTTTAACTTGTGGCATTATCAAACCCATAACCTTCCCTTTATCATTCATGCCTGAAGCACCCGATTCATCTATGGCTCGCTCAATTAATTTATCTAATTCTGTAATGCTCAATTGAGCTGGGGTATAAATTTGAAGAATCTCTAGTTCAGCATTTTCCTTTTCCATCAAATCGTTGCGATTTGCCTTACCATAGATTTCTATGCTTTCTTTACGCTGCTTGACCTGTTTTGATATAACATCCATTATTTCAGAATCGGTCAGGGATTCCCCCTTATCGATTGCACGATAGCCGATAGCACTTATGATAGATCTGACAACCATCACTTTAAGTTTGTCTTTTTCGCGCATAGACTGATAAAGATCATTTTTCAAGCGTTCTTCAATAGACATTGAACCCCTACCTCTCCGTATTACCTAAGGTTTTCATTAAATTAGCCATTTCTATGCCAGTCAAAGCCGCGTCATACCCTTTATTCCCAAGTGAGCCTCCCGATCTAGCTTCAGCTTGCTCTTCATTCTCAGTAGTTAAATAACCTAGTATTACCGGTATACCTGTATCCAAAGCCGCTTGAGTCATGGAATAGGCTCCCAAATTAGCAACAATGTCATAATGACTAGTTTCACCTCTAATAACAGATCCCAAACATATTATTGCATCATACTTGTAAGATCCTGCCATTTTTTTTGCCACCACCCCAAGCTCAAGTGACCCAGGAACAGATACCACTGTTATAAAATCTCTTTTAACTCCATTTCCGACAAGACCATCTATGCATCCCTCCAGCAACTTGGAAGTTATTTGCTCGTTGAAAAATGCAACTACAACAGCAAATCTTAAATCCTCGCCAATTCTACTGCCTCTAATAATTTTACCCAATCTGATGTAATTCTCCCTACGTGACTGCACTCAAATATTTATATCGCCCTTGTAACATATTGTCTATAAAAATTTTACTAAAATACAGTCTATGATATCTGTCACCAACCAGTATATCATTTACCTGTAGAGATGCAGGGCTCAAGCTCTTCTAGCTTTAAAAGAAACCATCCAGAGATAAAATCCCACATGGTAATCTTTAAGGTTTTCACTATTAGCTAGTCGCTAGTCCGATTTAAGTTCATTATATACATATATAAACCTAGTAATCATTGTCCAAGTAGAGAAAAATGCTACGAATCCTAGGGCTAATAAAAGAGTAGCTTCACCAAACAGCAAGCCTAAAGCCAGAGTTATGACTCTTTCTGGCCGAGTCATAAATCCTCCAGTTGCATTCACATTTAGTGACTCAGCTTTCGCTCTCACATAACTTACTCCTTGAGAGCTAATGAGAGCAACTAACAATAGAATAAAATATACCGTGATATTACGGGAGTCGGCGTTAACTGATGAACCATAAATAGATAGTCCTATAAACAAAAGTCCCTCTCCTAATCGGTCAAAAACAGAATCTAACAAAGACCCTGCCTGTGTTACTTTATTAGACAGCCTCGCTAGTGAACCATCAACCATATCAAACAAACATCCTCCAAAAAATACTAATCCACCAATGGTAAGATGCCCCATAGCAATGAATACAGAAGCAATCGCTACTAAAATAAATCCAAGTATTGTGACGAAATTAGGGCCTAATCCCAATGCCTTCATTCCACGGACAATGGCATATTCAATCGGACTTAATAAAGCTCTTACGACTTTTCTAAGTTGTTCGGCCAATAGTAGACTCCAATGTTAGTTGATAATAGTCCAGCACACTACTGGCTACACGACTCCAGGAGTATCTTTCTACATCATTCTTTCCAGTTTCACCCATGCGTTTAGCTAATTCCGGATTCTTTATGAGAAGAGCCAATGAATCTGCCAACAGTTTTCCATTCTTTGGCGGAACGAGAAGCCCTTGATGATCATGTTGGACTATCGACGAATATCCATCAATATCTGAAGCTATGATGGGTTTCCCGGCAGCCATTGCCTCCAACAAAACATATCCAAAACTCTCTTTGCCTGTTGCTGGTGAACAAAAAATGTCGGCGGCATGATAATACATTGGAAGTTCACTATGTGAAACTGGACCCTCAAATTCCACATCCATCAATCCACGCTCAGCAACAATACGAGCGACCTCTCTATCTGGGTGGCCAGGTCCAACCACTATCAAACGTGTATTAGGAAAATCCCATTTGATTTGGCTATATGCATCTATTAAATATTTCACACCCTTTCGTTTTTCCGAACGCCCTACGAATAGAATGTTAGTTTTTCCATCATCATATTTAGGTATCTTATTAACCCGACCCCCAAAAAAGCCCAAGTCAATCCCGTTAGGAATTATTTGATAATCACCGGGAAAAAAACGCCCAACCTGATTGTGTGCCACATCTGAGACAGCTATTCTTCCATCCAGGCGTTTGAACCAATATTTCAGTATGGGACTAGAAAAACGATACCATCTATCAGTGCCATGGTTAGAATGAAAGGTGCCAATATTTACAGACTTTGAGCTTTGGAGAACAGCCAGCGGCAAAAAGGGTGTCAAAGGTTCGTGTATGTGTACTATGTCAAACGCCTCTTTAGTCAAGAATTCTCTAACTTTTCTATATAACCAAACAGACAGTGATATACGAGCGATAGAACCTCCCATAGGTATAGGAACAGTCCTGCCAAATTGAACAAGATTCTGATCTATAGAGTCTGCCCGCGCAGGGGTAAAGGGGGTCATCACCTTAACTTGATGCCCCATAATAATAAGTTGCTGACTCAGCTGAGAAATATGGGCTGTTACTCCACCTGGCCAGGTAAAGTCATATGGAGAAACTAACGCAATCTTCAATCCTCAGCCTCCATTAAGTAGTCCGCTGAGATGTTCACTCCTGGTCGTCTAGAATAAAATCCTCAACCATTCTATGTGCTACATCATCCCTATATTGAATCGGTGGCGACTTCATGAAATAAGCGCTCGGACCCTCTATAGCACCGGATACACCTCGATCTTTAGCAATTTTGCAACACCTAATGGCATCAACCACTACTCCCGCTGAGTTGGGACTATCCCAAACTTCTAATTTCACTTCCAAATTTATCGGTGCTCCACCAAAAGTACGTCCCTCCATACGGATGTAGCACCATTTGCGATCATCTAACCAAGGCACATAATCACTTGGTCCAATATGGACTCTATCAGCCTCTATACTCTCGTCTAATTGCGAGGTAACTGCATTTGTCTTGGATATCTTTTTTGAAGCAAGACGCTCACGTTCTAACATATTTAAGAAATCAGTATTTCCACCAAAATTCAGCTGGTATGTCCTATCGACAGTCACCCCTCGATCTTGAAACAACCTAGTAAGTACTCTATGCGTAATAGTTGCTCCGACCTGAGATTTTATATCATCACCAATAATGGGCGCCCCACGTGATTCAAACCTGTCACGCCAATATTCTTCCCTCGCAATGAATTGGGGAATGCAATTTACTAGGCCACAACCGGCAGTTAATACTTGTTCCACATACCATTTGGTTGCCATTTCACTCCCAACCGGAAGAAAATTCACTACTACATCTACCTCTCGATCTATAAGAATCTGAGCAACATCTGCAGTAGAACCAGGTGCTTTCTCAACTATCCCAGAAACATATTTCCCTAACCCGTCATGAGTCATTCCTCTTTCAACCTTGACACCAATTTCAGGAACATCCGCAAAAGAAATAGTGTTATTTGGAGATTCCAATATAGCTTTAGACAAATCTTTTCCTACTTTGTTTTTATCCACATCAAAAGCGGCCACAAACTCTATATCACCGATACTGTACCCAGATAGCAAAGGATGCATTAAACCTGGTACGGCTACATCCTCCAAAGTTTCACGGTACTTATGTACGCCTTGAACTAAAGCAGACGCACAATTACCCACACCAATAATGGCTACTTTTATTTTCCCCACGCCTAAACTCCTTCGATATATTTACTAAAGTTATAGATAGAACTGACATAAATTCTAACAATTAACTCGGTTGACCTCAAGCTAATAATAAATTATCTCGGACAATCACCATATCTTCATAGAAAATCTTATGTAGAATTGCCAAACGGATTCCATTTAAATCTCAAATTAAAATCCCAAAACTTTGTCCCAATCATATCTCCAATATCCACGGGTCCCCAATGCCTAGAATCACCACTCTGAGATCTGTTGTCTCCCATTACAAAATAGTGACCCGCCCCCAGAATTCCAAAATCTATAGTTTCATTCCATCCTTCAATCTTCACGTAAGGCTCAATCATGAGGACATCATTAATATAAGTATCACCATTTTTTAGGGCAACGTTTTCTCCAGGGAGACCAATAACTCGTTTTACTAGATGCTTTTCTGAAGATACAGGTGATGGAAAAACCACTATATCTCCTCTTTTGGGCTGCTTAGATTGAAAGGGAGGATTAACTTGAGCTCCGTCAGAACTCCACATTGGAATCATTCTTGAGATTCTATCTATATCAAATTCCATGTATGGCAATTTATTTACCGTAATATAATCCCCCGGATCAAGTGTAGGACTCATACTAGAACCTTCAACTCGAAAATTCTGCACACTAACATGCACAAGGAAAAATACTAAAAATGCCAAAGTAAAGGCCTCAAGAATTTCCTTCGTTTGTCTCATCATAAAGTAAATATTTGCCAAACTTTGCCGACGGTAATCTTGTATTCGAACCGAACAAGCTTACTATGAATTAACTAACCTCTGATATCTCAATTATATAATAAATGAGATGCTGTATATAACGATAGACCCGCAAATTGTTACATATAAATATAAATGCACTCCCTAAAAACACGGGGACTAGTTAACAAATTTTACTTAACCAATGTTGTGCCACTTACGTTGCACTGATACAATTCCTCTTAATCAAACTAATTATAATCGAGGATATCAAAGTGGTTTTGAGTGATCGCACCATCAAAGAAGAATTAGCTAAAGGAAGAATTATTATAGACCCGTTAGACCCCCAAGATATACAACCAGCTAGTGTGGACCTTTCTATGGACCACAGACTCTTAATATTTCGTAACACACGTCGCCCTTACATCGACTTACGCAATAAAATGGAAGACCTCACTGATATGATTGAACTAGAAGAAAATCAGGGTTTTTTCTTGCATCCAGGTGAATTTGTCCTTGCTAGTACTAGAGAACATATAGAAGTACCCGATGACTTAGTTGCACGACTGGAAGGAAAAAGCTCTCTAGGTCGCATAGGTCTAGTCATTCATTCGACTGCAGGCTACGTTGATCCAGGATGGAAAGGAAACCTAACTTTAGAACTTACTAACATAGCAAGACTTCCTATAACCCTATATAAGGGCATGAAAATCGGGCAAATATCATTCCTTAGATTAAGCACGCCAGCTGAACGAATATACGGTTCTACATCACTCGGCAGCAAATACCAAGGCCAAACTCTCCCAACTGCTAGTCGATATTATCAAAATTTCGACCGAAACAGTTAAGCCACTATGGATTACATGGAGCGAGCCATAATTCTGGCACGCGGAAGAATGGGTAAAACAAGCCCCAATCCTGCCGTGGGAGCTGTGCTCGTCAAATCTGAAAATATAATCGCTGAGGGGTCAACGCAGCCGCCCGGTGGAGATCATGCTGAAATAGTGGCGCTCAAAACTGCCGGCTCAAATGCAACGAAATCAACGTTATATGTTACTTTAGAACCTTGTTGCATATATGGTAAAACACCCCCATGCACCAAATCTCTAATAGAAGCTGGCGTCTCAAAAGTATACATCGCCTCTAAAGACCCTAATCCCGAGATCAACGGTAATGGAATACGGGAACTCCAAAATTCAGGTATAGAGGTAAACCTTCTTCCACATTACGAAGGAATAAAAGAGCTCTACCAAGGCTTTTCCAAACACATCAAAACCAAGTTGCCATTTGTAACCACAAAATATGCTATGAGTCTTGATGGCAAGATAGCTACAAAAACTGGCGAATCAAAATGGATCACTGGTGATTCTGCACGATTTAGAACTCATACAATAAGGAGTGAATCGGATGCAGTGATGGTAGGGATCAACACGGTTTTATATGATGATCCTCAACTTACCTCGAGAGATATTAATGGTGATCCTTTTCCTAACCAACCTATGAGGATCATTGTAGATTCTAAAGGTAGGACTCCACCTAATTCAAAGCTTTTTGATGGACCTGGGCAAACTCTGATTGTTACATCTACTAATATTAAATCAATACCCAAGGAACTTAAAAAATCCGGCGCAGAATTATTAAATCTAGAATCAAAGGGGGATGGAGTAGACCTAGAAAATCTTCTTGCACTATTAGGAAACCGTGGTGTAGTAAACCTATTGGTAGAAGGTGGAGGGCATCTTGCCGGTTCTTTGTTTGACCTAGGTTTAGTGGATAGAGTGATCGCATTTATTGCCCCAACTATAATCGGGGGAATCAATGCTCCATCGCCAGTAGAAGGAATTGGAGTGGAATCATTATCCAAATCCTTTAATATAATGAACGTCACCACGGAAAAGATTGGAAACGACATCTTGGTAATTGGATATCCACAGGCCTAGCATGTTTACCGGCATAATAGAAAATATCGGAAAAGTGAATTATTTGGAAGGCAAGAGGTTATCTATAGAGTCTAGCCCTATAACAAAAGACCTTGCCCTAGGAAATAGCATAGCGGTTAACGGGGCTTGTCTTACTATAGTTGGATTAAACGAAACATGTTTTGAAGTAGACCTTTCTCAAGAAACATTAAACCGTACCAATCTAGGCATACTTCAAAAAAACCAGCCAGTCAACCTAGAGAAAGCAATGAGTTTCGACAAGAAATTTGGAGGTCATGTAGTACAAGGTCATATAGATGGAACCGCAAAAATAATTTCAAAAACAGCCGTTTCAGGAGCAATTATATTTGAATATCTAATACCAAATAGTCTAATGCCCTATATAGTCGAAAAAGGATTCGTTGCACTGGACGGTATAAGTCTGACAGTCGTAGATAAATTAAGTTCATCTATTACGATCTCTGTGATACCATATAGTGAAAACAATACGAATTTAAATACTCGTTTAGTAGGAGATTTAGTAAATCTAGAGGTAGACGTAATGGCAAAATACGTTGCAAGCCTCTTGAACCAATATCTGGATAAATCACCCTCAGAGTAAAAAGGTTGTAATTTTATGTCCCTCATTACAGCAGAACAAGCCATAGAGGAATTCCGCCAAGGAAAGTTCCTCATAATTGTCGACGACGCCCGTAGAGAAAACGAAGGCGACCTGGCGATAGCCGCAGAAAAAATTACACCAGAGGCTATAAATTTCATGACAAAATTTGGTCGTGGACTTTTGTGTATGCCTGTAAGTTCAGACTACCTTGAAAGACTTAATTTACCCATGATGCCACAGGTAGGACAAACGTCAGAGAGTGGTACAGCTTTTTCGGCATCAATCGATTATATGAAAGATACTACCACAGGAATATCTGCACATGACCGCTCAGCAACGGTTAAAGCAGTTATAGATTTAACCTCTAAACCCGAGGATTTCGCTCAACCAGGTCACACATTTCCTTTACGGTATATGGAAGGTGGAGTACTAGTTAGGGCAGGTCATACTGAAGCAAGTGTCGATTTAGCCATAATGGCGAAACTCCAACATGCAGCAGTTGTGTGTGAAATTTTAAGTGACGACGGTACTATGGCCCGACTACCTGACCTTGAAGTCTTTTCAAAAGAACAGGGCATAAATATTGTCAGCATTGCCGATATCATATCTCATCGTCGGTTGACAGAAAATCTGATAGAAAAGACCGTAGATGCTAAACTGCCCACCAAATTTGGGGATTTCAAGGTTAGCGGATATTCATCACGATTCGACTCTGATGAACACGTAGCACTAGTAATGGGCAAATGGGAAGAAGATGAAGATGTTTTGGTAAGAGTACATAGTCAATGTTTCACAGGGGATATATTTGGCAGTCTACGATGTGATTGTGGGACACAAGTAAATCAAGCGCTACAAACCATATCTAAAGAAGGAAAAGGCGTGTTTTTATATATGCGGCAAGAAGGGCGAGGAATTGGCCTACACAACAAAATTAGGGCCTACAACCTGCAAGACCAAGGACTTGATACTGTAGAAGCCAATAAATGTCTTGGATTCGAACCTGACTTGAGACATTATGGGGTAGGTGCCCAAATTTTATGGGACCTTGGGGTAAGAAAAATAAGGCTTCTTACCAATAATCCCAAGAAAATTGTTGGCTTGAATGGATTTGGATTGGAAGTGATTGATAGAGTTCCTATGTCTATCAATATTACTAAAGAAAACAAGAATTACGTCAAAGCAAAACAAGAAAAGTTTGGCCACATAATAGGACTTGATTAGAATTTACCTGCTGCTAATCTAGACGAATAGCAACATTGTTTTTAATAATTACCTAAGAACCAACCATTGATACTAGGTATGCGTTAAGAAATTCATTTATATCTCCATCCAAAACCTTCTCAGCATCATTTGACTGATAATCAGTACGGTGATCCTTCACTAATTTATACGGATGTAACACATAACTTCTTATTTGATTACCCCATTCAGCAGATATCGTATCGCCCTTTAGCGCCGCTACCTCTTGTTCGCGTTTTTTAATTTTATACTCTAGTATTCGTGCACGCAAAATGGTCATCGCATGCTCTCTATTCTGATGTTGAGACCTTTCAGTTTGACAAGCAACAACTATTCCACTGGGGATATGAGTTATCCTTACAGCCGATGCCACCTTGTTTACATTCTGACCCCCAGGTCCACTAGAACGTATAAAGTCCAGTTTGATATCATCCGACCTAATTTCCACCTCAGGGTCTTGAGACTCAGCTACGGGCAACACTTCTACTCTAGCAAAAGATGTATGCCTAAGATGGTCACTATTGAATGGTGAAAGTCGTACCAGCCTATGAACCCCCTTTTCTGCTTTTAGATAACCATAGGCTAATTCACCAGTGATCTGTACCGTAGCATGCTTGATTCCAGCTTCATCAGATTGATCAATATCAAGAATCCTGGCCTCATATTTATGTCGCTCTGACCACCGAAGGTACATACGTAAAAGCATTTGACTCCAATCCTGTGAGTCAACACCTCCAGCCCCAGCAAAAACGGACAGAAGTGCAGGTCGGCTATCGTAAGGACCAGATAATGTTAATGATAACTCGTTAGACTCGAAAGTCTTTCTATATCCTTCTAATTCTTCCCTGATTTGTTCTTCAAGTGACTCATCTCCATCATCAATAGATAACTCTACTAGATCTAATAAAGAGTTGCCTTGCAATTCCAATCCTCGCCATGTAGTCACGATTTCCTTAAGTCTAGAAAGGCGTTGCATAATGGTTTGGGCACGTTGTGGATCGTCCCAGAATTGACTTTCGCCAGCATTTTGTTCAATAGAAAATATTTCTTTTTCTTTCTCCGAAACGTCAAAGACGCTCCAGTACTTGAACAACCCTATGAATCATTTCCTGTAGCATTTGTTTCAATTCCTGCATATAACTTACCCCCTAGTTGTAGGAGAATTCTTCAGTTTTACCAGTGAAAAACTTATTACATTTATTGTCCATATATAGAAAACACAAGAGACATATTTGAGGTAAAGTCACAAAATTGTTTCCTCACTTAATGTAAAAGTCAAACCGGAAAAATGTATTCCTCTTAATATAGTTAATTATTATATCATCAGTTCACATGCTCCATGCTCTACTAGATGCAATTCATTGCGGTGTAATGTAATTCCCTATGTATCCCCAAAAATAATGCTCCGGAGGTAGGCAATATATAGTATCCTAATAGACAAAATATTATGGAAGAATTAAATTTATCTATAGCGCTAGCTCTACTTGTATTGGGCATAAGTGCAGGAACCTACGGTGTCCTTATTGGATCAGGTGGAGGATTCATTGTTGCACCTCTCCTTATAGTATTATTTCAGCTTGACCATAATCTTGCAGTTGGAACAAGTATGGTGACAGTTTTCTTAGCTTCAATTTCAGGTTCAATAGGGTACCTTAAACTAAAACGAGTAGATATAAGATCTTCTCTACTTTTTAGTCTAGCAGCAGTGCCAGGAACATTCTTGGGAGTGCAGGGTCTTAAATTAGTGCCAGCAGACATATTTCAAATAGTTCTGGGAATAATACTTATTCTTTTAGGACTATTTCTAGTACTACGCCCGAGTTCCTCACAAATGGAAAATGCAGTCCGATTGAACGACTCCATAAATAAACCACAGGATACCCAAAATCCATCCAGAACATTTGGAACAACTACTAGGCTGATCTCTACTGTGGATAAAGGAACATTTGAATATACATACAATGAACCATTAGCTATTTCAGCCAATGGTCTGTTCGGATTTATGTCGGGCTTTTTTGGCATGGGTGGTGGACCAATAAGAACACCTACTCTAATATATATTTTTAAATTCCCAACTTATATAGCTACAGCAACTTCCGTTTTTACTCAGGGCATATATACTGGTGCAGGAAGTATTATGCATCTAATAGATGGAAACGTGGACACAAACAAAGCTCTTTTACTAGGCATTGGAATCATTATAGGAGCACAGATAGCTGTAAAATTATCACAGGTTTTACAAGCACAAAACATCATGCGGCTTCTATCTGTATCATTTTTAATTATAGGGTTCCAACTTATAAGATTGGGAATGAGAACATTTCAATGAGTTCAACCAAATTTGAATTCAAAGTCACACAATCAGACGGTAAAGCCAGGCTAGGAATAATGCAAACCGGGCATGGCACAGTCCCAACTCCTGCCTTTATGCCTGTAGCTACCCAAGGATCAGTCAAAAGCCTTTCGCCAACTGAACTAACAGAAGTTGGAACGCACATCATTCTAAGTAACGCCTATCATCTATACCTTAGGCCAGGCATAGACTTAATAGAAGATATGGGAGGGTTACACAAGTTTATGAACTGGAACGGCCCCATTCTCACCGATAGTGGAGGATATCAAGTTTTCAGTCTAGCTTCACTAATAAATCTCAATGATGAAGGAGTAAAGTTTCGTTCTCACATAGACGGTACTCGCCACTTATTCACACCAGAAAATTCAATAGCCTACCAAAAACGGTTAGGCGTAGATATTGCTATGTGCTTGGACCAATTAGTAGCATCTAATAAAGGAACAGAACTCATCAAGAATGCGATGCAAAGGACACATAAGTGGGCTGAACGATGTAAAGTCGCTCACAATTCATCTGAACAAGCCCTTTTCGGCATTGTTCAAGGAGGGATATCGGAAACATTGCGAGCACAATCCGCTCAATTCATCACCAACCTAGAATTCGACGGATATGCAATAGGTGGTCTAGCAGTAGGAGAAACAAAATCAGACATGTATAAAATCATTGACTATATGGATAATCTATTGCCCCGAACCACTCCACGTTACTTGATGGGAGTAGGTTCTCCTGAAGACATAGTTCATGCTGTTATGCGAGGGGTAGATCTCTTTGACTGTGTGCTGCCAACTCGAGTGGCTCGAAATGGGGCTCTTTTCACTAAAACCGGAAGAGTGGATATCATGGCCCCAAAATACAAACGTTTGTTTAAACCACTTGAAGAAGACTGTCTTTGCTACACATGCCAAAATTTTACAGTTGCATACATTCATCACCTTTTTAAAGCCAGGGAATTGCTAGGCCCAAGACTGGCAACAATACACAACTTAGAATTTATTATGCAGCTAATGAAAACTTTACGAACTCATATAGCGGATGGAACACTCCAACTTTACGCTCAAGATTTCCTTGAAAAATATGCCCCTACTAACGAGACTTCACGCCTATTCCACAAAAATCGCCTTTCAACAACCTGACTTTATATAAAGTACGATTTGCACCATTTACTTAGGATCATGATACCAACGGAATCATATGCCCATATGTAAATGAACAAGTCTATCCTCCGGCTACAGCCGGGACTATACTTAATTCATCACCAGAATTCACGTTAGTGTCCACACCATTCAAAAATCTTACGTCCTCACCATTCAAATACAAATTAACAAAATACCTAAGTTCTCCATTCTCATCAAGCAACCGATCCTTCATCCCAGGGTACAAACTCTCCAATCCATCAATCAATTCGGAGATTGTCAAAGCATCTATTTCAATCTTAGACTGTTCTTTCGTCAAGTTTCTAAGTGGCGCGGGTACACGCACTGTAATGGACATTTACGTAGTAACCTCCTTAAAGTTAGATCTCAAATCCAATATCAACAACATCAAAATTAGGCCGCTCCACTTGGAAGAGGCCTTTAATCGATCCTAACAAAGGACTTTAGTAGTGTCAATATAATCCTATTTGCCATGCACCTTCACCGCATTACGATTTTCTTAACCTTGTCAACCAGAAACTTAGGCAAAAAGAATTTTAATACTTTAGTCCTCTTTATTATATTTATTGTAGAAGCTTAATAAGTTATCTATAGGCTATAAATAATAATTATTGACAATACACCATGCAGTAACTATAATTCCGTATATAAATAATTATATCCTTACTCAATCAAGTATTGATTTAACTTCTATTAGCATCTAGTGTGTTTTTTGAAGTCCACTCTTAGGAGGCTAATACCTTGATATTCGAAAGAGAGCAACAAGAAGAGCCTTATTTTGTTATAAGTATCGCTGCCAAAATGGTTGGCCTTCATGCTCAAACGCTCAGATATTATGAGAGAGTCGGACTTCTAAGGCCGTCTCGTTCAGGTGGAAGGCAACGTCTCTATTCTTTCATGGAAATAGATAGGTTACGACGCATTAAAGCACTCACGGATGAAATGGGTCTTAATTTAGCGGGCGCCGAACTTGCCCTGCAACTTACGGATCGAATAGACAAATTGCAAAGTGAAGTTAAAAAGTTATCCCAAGAGGTTACTAGACTAAAAACATCCAGCATGGAATACACACAGGGATCTTAGGAGGAATATTCAGTGTCTCTAAGTCGTGATGCATTCACCGAAATGGCTCTAAAGGCTATAGAAAGCTCGCATGAAATCCTGCGTCGCTATCAGCACAGCCAATGGGACGTGGAACATATCCTACTAGCACTCATAAAACAAGAAAATGGACTTACCCAACAAATCATTGGCATACTAGGTACCCAGTTAGAAAAACTTACTATTCCAATCGAAGAGTCATTATCAAAAGCGCCAAAAATGACCTCTGATCCACTACAGATTTATCCAACACCCAGGTCAATGAGATTGATGGACAATGCAGCATCAGAGGCAGAACGCATGAAAGATGAATTCATAGGAGTAGAACACATATTTATTGCTGCCACACTGGAAGAACAAGGCCCCGCTTCAGAAATTTTAAAATCTAACTCTATACATCAGGAAAATGTATATCAGGCGTTGGCTCAAATCAGAGGATCACATAGGGTCACAGATCCTCGTGCCGAAAGTAAATATCAATCTATAGCTAAATACTGTATTGACCTCACTGGGTTGGCCCAACAAGGAAAACTTGATCCCGTGGTAGGCCGTGACCAAGAAATAAGAAGAGTAATGCAAACCCTAACAAGACGCAAGAAAAATAATCCAGTTATTATCGGTGATGCTGGTGTCGGCAAAACTGCAATAGCAGAAGGATTAGCACAACGAATAGTAGCAGAAGATGTCCCAGATGCGTTAAAAAATAGAAAGGTCATGTCAATGGAGATGGGGTCTCTAATAGCAGGAAGTAGATTCAGAGGAGAATTCGAAGAACGCCTGAAAGCAGTAATGGATGAAGTTAAAGATGCTAAAGGCGAAGTAATATTATTTATAGACGAAATACATACTGTAGTTGGTGCAGGAGGAGCGGAAGGAGCAATAGATGCAGGGAATTTATTAAAGCCAGCCCTATCCAGAGGTGAATTGCAATGCATAGGTGCGACAACACTCGATGAATATCGTAAATACATTGAAAAGGATAGTGCTCTAGAAAGAAGATTTCAATCTATCTATTTAGAAGAACCATCGGTAGAGGAAACTATAGAGATACTTACCTCACTAAGACCTCGATATGAAGGGCACCATAAAGTTAAAATTGACGATTCTGCTTTGGAAGCAGCGGCGCGTCTAAGTCATCGATACCTTACTGAGCGTCACCTCCCAGACAAAGCTGTTGATCTTTTAGACGAGGCTGCAAGCAAGCTGAGGCTTGATTCAGAAAGCCTACCAAATCATCTCAAAACTCAGGAAATGAAGCTCCAGGAACTCAGAAATGAAGAAGAAGCCGCAGCTAGAAGAAGTGACTATGAAACAGCCGCTGAAATAAGAACCGATACCTTAAGATTGGAGCACGCCTACAATCGTGAAAGAAATGACTGGATGGAAGAAAAAAAGATCGACATGGTCGTGGATTCCAAAGATATCGCAGACCTAATTCACTCTTGGACGGGAATTCCAGTATCTCAGATCTTGGAAGGTCAAGCTGAGAGACTGCTCCGCATGGAAGAAAGACTTCACAACAGAATCATCGGTCAAGATCAGCCAGTTTCAGCTGTAGCTGAGGCTATTAGAAGGTCACATTCGGGATTAAAAGATCCTAGGAGACCCATAGGCAGTTTCATTTTTCTTGGACCTACAGGAGTGGGCAAAACCGAATTAGCTAAAGCATTAGCCCAGTTTCTCTTTGATGATGAAGATGCTCTAGTACGCATGGATATGTCAGAATTCATGGAAAAACACACCGTTTCAAGATTACTTGGTGCTCCGCCAGGTTATGTCGGATTTGAAGACGGTGGCCAACTTACTGAAGCAGTTAGACGTCGTCCTTTTAGCATAATACTGTTTGATGAGATAGAAAAAGCCCATCCAGATGTTTTCAGTACTTTGCTCCAAATCTTGGAGGATGGTAGATTGACCGATGGCCACGGTCGCACAGTAGACTTCCGGAATACGGTGATTATAATGACCAGCAATTTAGGCACATCCGAAGCTGGACGGCAAGCTATGGGTTTCCATATAGGAAATAAAGGCGTACTAGATGAAGAACGACTTAAAACATCAGTCCAAGAAGCATTGAAGCAAGCCTTTCGTCCTGAATTTCTAAATCGCATAGACGAAATCATAGTATTTAACCCTCTAAATCAAAATGAAATCAAGCAGATAGTCAGACTACTATCTGGGGAAATACAAGAACGTCTTTCAGAACACGCAATTAGCTTCAACTTAACTAACAAAGCTTTGGATTGGCTAGTTAAAGAAGGCTACGACCCAGTATACGGTGCTCGACCCCTCCGCAGAGCTCTACAACGTTATATAGAAAACCCCCTTGCAAAAAAACTCCTTGCAGGTGAACTCACACAAGGAGACAATATAGTGGTCGATGTTAAGAAAAACTCCTTAACATTTACTCAAGTAATAGAAATCACTGATTCATCTAGTGGTGTAAATTCAACCAACACAAATTAGCGAGAGAACTTATTTGCGGCGAATCCCATAGAATCAGCTATAAGTAAAGAAAATGTTACAGGAATCATCATAACGTTAAATATGCCCTTCTATCTTTCATCTATTTATACTTTTCTGCAGATATGTTATCCTTTGCGAGAAGCCGAAAATCATAACTCCAGGCACGAATTAGCTAAAAAGCAAATATACCTGTTCTGACGGAATATTCTTTTATTTGTTGATTTGCCTTTGACTAATGTGCAGATGGGGTGGGGTGGTTACAGGGCTGTGAAATTCCTTATCAGATTAGCAAACATAGGCCTATTCACCTTATTGGGATGGAGACTCAGTCTCGTCCTATTAGCTGATGGCGAATCAAATCAGAGCTTCCTAATGTGGAAGATAGCGTTGATCGTAGGTAGCGCTACAATTGGTGGACTTTTAGGGCCGTTTGTTACATTCACTTTTCTAAAATGGATATCTAACAAAATCAACTCTATCCCTTCTAATACAATCATATTCGGAACGGTCGGAATGATTCTTGGTTTAGTAGTTGCCTCGTTGGTTTCAATACCGTTCTTTCAACTAGAGGGGTGGACCAATTGGCTTATACCACTAATCGTAAGTGGAATTTTAGGCATTACTGGATTAGTTTTAGGAATCCAGAGAAGCCCCGACTTTAAAGGATTAAATACTCTTTCCAAACAACACAAATTCACAGCTCATATCAGTGGAGATATCCTGGTAGATACTAGCGCAATCATTGACGGAAGGATAGCTGATTTAACAAATACCGGATTTGTAGGAGGAACCCTAATCATTCCTAGGTTTATATTGGATGAACTACGTCATATCGCTGATTCAAGCGATACACTGCGAAGAACTAGAGGTAGACGGGGACTAGAAGTGCTTTCTAAAATACGTAACGAAGGAATATTACCCGTACAATTTCTAGAAACTTCTCTTCCAAACAATATAGAAGTAGATGCTGAACTTGTGCGTCTTGCCAAAAGCATGAAAGCTTACATCATGACCACAGATTTCAATCTAAACCGGATTGCAGAAATCCAAGGAATATCCGTATTAAATGTCAACGAGCTAGCCAATGCCTTGAAACCAATTGTTCTTCCTGGAGAAAATATGGCTGTCAACATTGTCCAAGAAGGCAAAGAGCCCGAACAGGGAGTAGGATTCCTAGATGACGGTACAATGGTGGTGATTGAAGGAGGTCGTCGTTTCATTAATACAGTCCAAAATGTAACTATAACTCGTGTCCTCCAAACCGCTGCGGGCAGAATAATATTTGCCCAATCTAGGGAAATGTACTAAATGCAGAAAATTTCGCCGTTTGGAAATTACGCGAATAACAATTCAATTGCAGCCGTTGTAGTCGCAGCAGGAACCAGTGTCAGAATGAATGGACTGGATAAAATATTCTCTTCCATTAATAATATACCTTTACTTGTTCATTCCTTAAAAGTATTCAACAATTATCCAAATATTGACCAAATAGCGTTAGTCGTCAATAAAGATTCTTTAGCTGAAGGACGTAATGTGATAAAGGAATATTCACTTACAAATGTTACGGCCATATGTGTCGGTGGAACCAAGAGGCGGTATTCCGTCAGAGCAGGATTAAACGCTATTAATCCATGTGATACTGTTATCATTCATGACGCTGCACGACCTATTATTGACTTGACTATGATCGAAAGGGGACTCCTTGCAGCAGAGGATACCGGAGCGGCAATAGCTGCCGTTCCTACTACAGATACACATAAGATAGTATCCTCTGAAAATATGGTCATAGATACCATCGACAGAAAAACTCTATGGGCGGTGCAAACCCCTCAAATATTCGATTACCATCTTTTGGTTTCTGTACATGAACAAGCTAATGGTGATTTTACAGATGATGCATCCATGGTAGAAAGCCTAGGTTATCCAGTAAAGATTTTCATGGGATCTTATAAAAACATTAAAGTTACTACACCAGAAGATATACCAATAGTTGAATCCCTTATTGAACAAAACGATAAGAATAAGAGTGCATTATGACAACTAGAATAGGAATTGGATTTGACGCGCATAAATTTCAATGCGGTGAAACACTTATTTTAGGAGGAGTATCCATCCCCTATAAAAAAAGTTTGAGTGGACATAGTGATGGAGACGTAGTTGTACACTCTATAATTGACGCCCTACTTGGAGCATCCAATTTAGGTACCAAAGGGCAACACTTTCCATCAAGTAACGCTAACCTCAAAGGGATTTCCAGTCTTATCATGCTCGAAAACATAGGAGGGTTACTATTGAACGCCGGTTGGCAGGTCGTAAATCTTGATGCTACAATATTGGCGCAGCGACCAAAACTGGAACAATTCTTTAAACTAATGGCCAACAGGATATCTTTGACTCTTAACATACAAGAGTCAAGCGTAAGCATCAAAGCTACAACTACTGATCATATGGGCTTTATTGGGCGTGAAGAAGGTATCGCTACGTATGCAGTTGCTCTAATAGAGTCTAAACCATGAAATTGTATAACACTATGTCCGGCAAAGAAGAGAGTTTTGCCATAAAAACGCATCCAGTCAGAATGTATGTTTGCGGAATTACGCCCTACGCTGCATGTCACCTAGGTCATGCTATGAGTGCAATCACTTTTGATGTTCTAAGACGCTATTTAGAATTCTCCGGGTTTGAAGTCATACATGTTCAAAATTTTACTGATATAGATGACAAAATTATTGACCGGGCTCTAAAGAACCAAAAGGGGTATCGTGAAATCGTGGAACCTCTGATCAACGAATACCTATACGATATGGATAGATTAAATATTAAGAGGGCACATATTTATCCACTGGCTAGTGAAGCCATTCCCAAAATGATTGAAGTTATTCAAAAACTTATTGATAAAGAATCCGCTTATTACAGTAATGGGGATGTTTATTTCAAGGTAGTGAGCCATGAATATTACGGAGCATTAAGTAGAAGATCTCTATCTGATATGATAGCGGGCGCCAGGGTAAAGATTTCAGCAGACAAAACCCATCCTATGGATTTTGCTTTATGGAAAGCCGCTAAGCCCGGGGAACCCTTTTGGGATAGCCCATGGGGAGCTGGACGCCCAGGTTGGCATATTGAATGTACCGCTTTATGTTTAAGTCACCTAGGCGAAACAATCGATATACATGGAGGGGGACAAGATCTGGTTTTCCCTCATCACGAAAATGAAATTGCACAAAGTGAAGCATATACAGGAAAAAGACCATTCTCACGTTTTTGGATCCACAATGGATTACTGAATCTCGGTACCAACAAAATGAGCAAGTCAATTGGTAACCTTATAGGAGTTGCTGAAGCTATAGATAAATTTGGTGCCGATGAATTACGTCTCTATTTTTTGAGTTCCCATTATAGAAGCCCTTTAAGTTACAGTGAGGAACTGATAACCCCCATGAAAAGAGCCATAGAAAGATTAAGGAATTCTCTGCGGATAGAATCTCCTGCAATCGGCCAAAAATTAAATGTAACGGAATTCGAAGATAGATTTAGAGAGGCCATGAATGAAGACCTTAATACTCCCAAAGCATTGGCTTCACTATTCGATTTAGTCCATGCCATCAATCGCGGAAAAGAAGAGGGGAAAGTCATAGAAGAAGCCCAAAATAAACTTCGTATCTTAGGTGAGGTTCTGGGATTTACATTCAAAGAAATACATAACGAAACTGTCCCTTCGTTAGAATCCTTAATCCAGTTTAGCTCCGAAATTGGCACTTTATTGAAATCTGAAAAGCATTTGGAACTATCTATATGGTTTTCCACTAATACACCTATAGACGACCACAATAAAATTATCGATAATTTGTTATTAGTACGTAGTGAACTCCGAAAACTCAAAGCCTTCGATATAGCCGATAATATAAGAGTCAAACTAGGGGAAATAGGAATCAGCTTAGAGGACACACCAGATAAAACAAGTTGGAGATTTTCGGGATAGTCTAACCTTGACCGGTCAATGCGGCCCTAATGGAACTCAATTTATCCACTATGAAAGCCTAACACTAAGTATGGAAACTACGATGAAAATAACCACCAAAACAATGGTAGCTTGAAACAAGGTCTTTTCCAAACCTCTTCTTACTCTATAAGTTGTAGTTGCACTACCAAATAACCCAGAACCTAATTCCCTTACTTGGAACAAAATCACCAGAATCAACACTATGGACACAAACAACTGTATTAAATTTAATATAGTACTCAATATATCTTACCCTGAATTTAGACTGACTCGTCTATAATTTCTTTTATTAATTTCATGACCAACTTTGGATTAGCCTTACCTTTAGTAACTTTCATTACTTGACCTAATACAAACTGAGCCGCCATTTCTTTACCATTTAAATAATCTTTAACTGCCTTGGGATTCTCTTTCACAGAATACACCACAGCTGATCTTAAAACTGATAAATCATTTATTTGATTATAACCCTTATTTTCAACTATTTCCGCAGGACGCACCCCAGTATCGAAACATTCTTCAAGTACTGACTTTGCTAAAGTCGAACTCAAAACCCCTTCACTTATTAACCCTACCAATTGAGCTAAATGGAATGGTCTTAGTTTCGCTTCAGTAATCTTAACATCTTTCACATGTATAAGCCTTGTTACATCCCCTAGCATCCAGTTTCCAACGCTCTTAGATACAGTTTTTAGATTAGCTCCTTCATAAGTGCACAAGCTGACACTCTCTTCAAAAAAATCCGCTAACTCTTTATAGGCCGTTAATTGCTGCGAATCATATAAAGACAGTTCATAATAATCAACAAATCTTTGCCTACGATTCCCTGGAAGTTCTGGTAAGTCTCCTTTAATGAGTTGAATCCATTCGTGATCTATCTTTAATGGAGGAAGATCCGGCTCCGGAAAATACCTATAATCATGAGCGTACTCTTTACTTCTTTGAGAAACTGTTACACCTCTGTCTTCCACCCAACCCCTTGTTTCTTGTTCTACTCTACCACCATTATCTACAATATCTATCTGTCTAGAGACTTCATATTCCAAGGCACTATACACGGCTCGGAAACTATTCATGTTTTTTACTTCAGCGCGAGTCATATAATCATCGCTACCTTTAGGTCTTATACTAACATTTGCATCGCAACGAAAACTGCCTTCCTGCATATTAGCAGTAGTCACACCTATATACTGAAGAATTGTTCGTAATTCCGTCAAATAATTACGAGCTTCCAAGGGAGACCTAAGGTCAGGATGTCCCACAATTTCCATCAATGGTACTCCGGATCGATTGACATCTACTAAGCTATATTTTCCTTTCACGGGATCATGTACATGCTGAAGTTTAGCTACATCCTCCTCCAAATGAACACGCATGATCCGTATGAATCGACTTCCATCTTCTCCTTCGATCTCCAAATAACCATCCGAGGCAATAGGATTATCAAACTGCGATATTTGATATCCCTTCATAAGATCTGGGTATGGATAGTTTTTCCTATCAAATTTAGTATTTTCTGCTATCTTGCAATTTAAAGCTAAACCAGTTGCCACTGTGTGCCGAACGGCCTTTTTGTTAATCACTGGCAAAGCGCCCGGTAATCCTAAGCAAACTGGACAAACTAAATTGTTAGGAGGAACCTGCTGGTAATTTGCACGACAAGAACAGAACATCTTGCTTGCGGTCTTCAGTTGAACATGAACCTCAAGACCAATAATTGTCTCGTATTCGATAGTTGAGGCCTTCAATATACGCCCTAATAAGTCTAGAAATATAATGTTAGGAGGATTCCCAGTATATCAGCATGCATATTGATGGGCAACGAACCATGAATCGCTGAAAATCACCAAAATCAATGCTCTACCAATTATAAATTAGGACGGATATACTAATTCCCCACCAGAAGTCTGCCTAGAGGGATGTCTAACAGGATTCGCACCCTTTGTACGCCAGAAAATGTCTGATATCTCCTGTGTGGCCTTAAGCAACGACTGAGCTGAATCCATGTTTGTATCCTGACGGGCACTAGAAGCTGCTTTCATTGCATTCCAGAAAAGTTCATGTAATTCTGGAAACTGTTGAAGATGCTCCGGCTTAAAATAATCACCCCATAATATGCGTAATTCCCGCTTCGCTAATTCAGCGTGTTCCTCTTTTACAGCTACGAATCTTGCTAATTTGTTTACGTACGCAGCTCGTTCACTATCTGAAGCACCTCCATCTGGTTGTGCAAGTTCTGAAATTAGGGCATCCATTCTAATTACTGTGTGAGCAGCTATTTGTGCTAAATGTGGATCATAAATACCACAAGGTATATCACAGTGTGCATATACAGTATCCACTCTAAATGCTTTGATAAAACTTTTGAGAACGTTTTTCATATCTTACCTTCCTGTTTGTGTCTCAGAATTGGAGTATAACCCAAAATGACACATGTGCCAACGTCAAAGGTATAATAACCATAGTGCAAATTTAGATAATATGATTTTGTCCGTGTGAATCTAATGACGGAGTACATTAATGAAATTATGGGCCTCTTTATTAAGAACCCCTGGAATCAGATTTTTTATTAAACTATTTACTTCGACAAGATTACGAATCGAAGGTAATAGTATGTCCCCGACATATAGTCATGGAGATCATATCCTAGTGTATAAAGAAAAGTATCATCACAACAAACCAAAAAGGGGAGATGTTGTATTGTTCCATCATCCTGTTTTGGGAAATAAACAGGCGATCAAACGAGTTATCGGACTTCCAGGTGAATTAATAAGAGCAACAAACTACGGTTCATTTAGTTTGGAGATTTCTATGCCAAATGTTGAAAATCTTGATTCCCCCACATGTATAGAGCTTCTGATGGAAAAGGATGAGTATTTTTTAATTGGTGATAATGCTATTGATAGCTTGGATAGCAGACGCATAGGACCAGTAAAGCTCAACTTGATCAGGGGGAAAGTATGGTTTAAATACTGGCCAATAAATTTTAGAGTGTAATATCAATTATATTCACAATAACTACACTAAATTTACACCGATGCTACAATAGACAGGTTTCAATTCATAATAGGAAACTTTATGACGAAAAAGACAATCATAATTAGAGGAGCAAAACAGCATAACCTCAAAAATATAAACCTGACTATACCAAGAGATAAATTGGTAGTTATTACTGGAGTGTCAGGTTCGGGCATAAGCTCTTTAGCGTTTGACACTATATACGCCGAAGGACAAAGACGCTATATAGAATCTTTGTCAGCCTACGCACGTCAATTCCTTGGAAGGATGGAAAAGCCTGATGTTGAATATATAGAAGGATTGTCACCATCTATTTCAATAGACCAAAAAGGAGTTTCTCATAACCCTCGTTCTACAGTCGGAACAGTCACGGAAATTTATGATTATCTTCGCCTCCTTTACGCCAGAGTAGGACGCCCTCATTGCCCCAAATGCAACCAACTTGTTGCCCGACAATCAATTCAAGAAATAGTAGACTCAATATTAAACAACTCGAAGGGTACAGAGATAACCATATTGGCTCCCAAAGTAATCCGCCGTAAAGGTGAACACCGGGAAATTTTTGAAGGGGCGAGGAAAAATGGATTCTCTCGTGTAAGAGTGAACGGACAATTAATGAGAATTGAGGACACAGACTCTATTAAATTAGATAGACAAAAATGGCACTACATTGAATTAGCGGTAGACCGTCTCGTTATTGACGAAGAAATCGACATTAATAGAGTCACAGATTCCATTGAAACAGCTTTAAAGGAAGGGAGCGGACTTGTACAGATTTTGACACCTGATAACCTAAAGGTCGAATATTCAGAACAGTTTGCTTGTGTGAAATGTGGTACAAGCTTACCAGAAATCGAACCTCGTACCTTCAGCTTTAATAGCCCTCATGGTGCTTGTAACGCCTGTACCGGGTTGGGATTCAAACTAGAAGTAGATCCAGATCTGATTTTCGCAAACAAGGATATTACTTTATCCGAAGGTGCTGTTCTACCATGGTCTCGTTCAGGAACAGCTAGCCCGTGGTATGCTAGCCTTATCGAGTCACTCGCAGATACATATAACTTTTCTACCAACATCCCAGTAAAAGATTTACCAGTAGATATTATTTCTCTGATCCTGTACGGAAATCAGGGCGAATCTGTCCGGATGCGTCACAAAACTTATCACGGTCGAATATATAGTTGGGAAACCAATTATGAAGGAGTCATCCACAACCTTTCCAGGCGTTTCAAAACAACCGAATCCGACTGGGTCAGAGCAGAAATCGAAAGATACATGTCGGCCAATACTTGTATTACTTGCTCAGGTTTACGACTACGTCCAGAAGCCCTGTCAGTTAAAGTTGATTCACAGAGCATAATGGAAGTTTGCTCTTTGCCTATTACACAAGTTCTCTTCTGGATTAAACAATTAGAAAATAATGCACCCAAAAATCAAAAGTCCTCCTCGTTCTCTTCAAAAGAACAGACCATATCTAAGCCCATACTTAAAGAGATCTTAGGCAGGCTAGAATTCTTGCAAAACATTGGACTAGGCTATCTTACGTTAGGCAGGAGTGCGAGAACTCTATCTGGAGGAGAAGCTCAGCGCATCCGTCTTGCTACTCAAATAGGTTCAGGACTTACAGGAGTGCTTTATGTATGTGACGAGCCAACCGTAGGTCTACATCCTGCTGACGACGACCGTTTAATTGGTACCCTTAAGGCTCTTAGGGATCTCGGCAATTGCGTCCTCGTAGTAGAGCATGACGAAGCTATGATGCACGCAGCTGATCACATAATCGACCTAGGTCCTGGAGCAGGAGAACATGGTGGCAACGTAGTAATAAGCGGAAACCTAAAAGCAATAATGTCCTGTAAAGAATCATCAACAGGTCTATATTTAAGTGGAAAAAAAATAATACCAACTCCTTTATCAAGAAGACAAGGTACCAAAAAATACCTATCCGTTTTTGGAGCCAAAGAAAATAACCTTAAAAATATTGACGTGAAATTCCCACTCGGACAATTAGTATGTGTTACAGGTGTGTATGGTTCAGGTAAAAGTTCTGTCGTTTT
>CAZPLA010000025.1:0-50732 GCA_964587385.1 uncultured Dehalococcoidia bacterium
ACGGAATCAGCTAATCGCAACGCATCATCCCACGTTTTTGTTTGATCGTTTGCAAAGTCCATTTGTAGCAAACGATCGTTTGGTATTGTGATCACTGTATCCACATTCTCTTGCAATCTGGCCAGGCCATCCTCTGCGTTCTTACGACGTGTCGCAACTTCGAATCCGAATGGTTTGCTTACTACAGCTATAGTAAGTGCGCCTGCCTCTTTTGCGATTTGTGCTATGACTGGAGCTGCGCCGGTCCCTGTTCCACCACCCATACCTGCTGCCAAAAATACCATATCCGATCCTTGAACCATCTTCTCTAATTCCTCTCTGCTTTCCTCAGCGGCTTGTCTTCCGATGTCAGGATTGCCACCGACTCCAAGACCTCGTGATATATTTTGGCCTATGGCCATTTTGTTTGGCACTTCTGATCTGGTAAGGTGTTGAGCATCCGTATTCACGGCGAAGTATTCTACTCCAACCGCCTTTTCCTTAAACATCCGTGCTACTGCGTTACTTCCACCACCACCTACTCCAATTACCTTGATAACTGGATTTCCGTAAGGTTTAACCGACTCAAAATTATTTCCCTCAAAGTTCCCGAAAGTGTTATGGTCTTGGGTATCCATGGGTTCCTCCTTAAATTAACTTATTGTGAATTCGAACTAGTTGACCATTATTACGTGCTTAATTCTTTCCCATACCGGTTTTCGACTGAAGGGTATTTTATCCATTGGGGGTCTGGCCCTTCTTTCACTGTGTTGTTTAATACCCCATTGTAATAATCCCATTACAGTGGAATATGATGGTCTTTGCTGATCAATTGAGACCTCTGGTATGTTACGTGGCGCACCGATTCTGACAGGGCAGCCTAGGGTTTCTGAAGCCAACTTCTGAAAGCCTGGCATTTCAGAAGTGCCTCCTGTAAATACGATGCCTCCTGCGGGTATTCTATGTAATCCGGCTTGCTGGGTTTTTATCATAATGAGACCAAATGTTTCTCGTAGGCGATCAATCATTGGGGTACAAAGAGTTGTACGATGTACTAAACGACGTGGCCTACCTTGGAAACTGGGAAGTAAAACTTCTTCTTCCCTATCGCTAGCCTCTGGCTTAGCGTGTCCCCATTTGATTTTTAGTTCCTCTGCAAAGTAGTAGGGCATTCCCAGGGCAACGGCAAGGTCACGTGTCAATTGGTTTCCGCCTACAGGGATAGATGCTCCGTACCAGACTGCTCCGTTTTTGAAAATGGCGACATCGGTGGAACCAGCTCCAATATCCACCACTACCACCCCTAACTCCTTTTCGCTTTCTGTTAGTACTGCTTCTCCAGAGGCTAGGCCGCCTATGACTAGACTTCTAACCTGGACATTGGAGTTTTGTACCGTCTTGATCGTTTCATTTACATTATTTTGATCTCCAAAAACTGCTAGCGATTCGATTTGCAATCGGCCGGCGTGGATGCCTACAGGATTGCGCATAGATCTATATCCATCAACTACATAGTTGATAGGTATAACGTGAATTACTTCTTTCCCGAATGGAACTTCAGGATAGGACATGTCAGTTAATGTGCGAACGTCCTCTAAAGAGATTTGGCCATTTTGACCGGACGGATGCAAGAGCGCGTTTGTATTAGTACAAGTGATATGGTTACCGGATGCACTCACATAGGCCCAAGGAACTCTACTACCGAGGGAACTGTGAGCTTCTTCTATTGAAGCTTCTATAGCTTCTTGCGCTTCATCAACATTTACAATTTGGCCTTTTTTGACTCCTTGAGAAGGGACTAATCCATGGCCAACAATTTTTAGTTGTCCTTCTGGCCCTACTCGTGCAACCACGGTACAAACTTTGCTGGTTCCTATGTCTATCGCTGTGTAATAGATGTCGTTAAGCATAATTATTTTTCTTTCCTCCATGCACTATGACTACTTTTATTAGATGACCTCGGCTATTCGCATACGAGCGCTTCTACTTCGTGGGTTAACGGACTTCTCTGTAGGAGAAGGAGTTATGACGTGCTTGTTTACTAGTTTTAACTTTGCCAAATGATTACAAGAGCAAATCAGTGTTTCAATTGGGCATATGCAATCTCTAGATTCGGTTTTGAAAAACTGCTTGACGATTCGATCTTCAAGGCTGTGGTAACTAATGACAACTAAACGGCCTCCTGGTCTTAACGTAGAGATTGCTTTTGTCAGACCAACAGATATATTTTCCAATTCGTTGTTAACTGCCATTCGGATGGCTTGAAATGTTTTGGTGGCGGGGTGAATTCGGCCTCTTGCAGACTTATATGCTCGCTCTACTATAGAAGCTAACATTCGAGCTGTTGCTATTGGTCTATTTTCAACTATTCGTCGAGCAATGGTTTTCGCACGTGTCTCTTCACCATACGATAAGAGAATGTTCTCAATATGTTCTTCGTTGTAACTATTTATAATGTCGTAAGCAGTCACATCCCCCATAGGATCAAATCGCATATCTAATGATTCGTCACGTTTGAAACTAAATCCCCTATCCGAGTTATCTAGTTGGAACGAAGATAGACCGAGATCAAATAATATTCCGTCAATATGACTCAACCCTGATTGCTTATTTGCAATATCCAATTCGGTATAGCTAATTTGAAAGAGGTTAAGGTTATCCGTGTATGACCGCAATCGTGAACGGGTAGAATTAATTGCAGATGGATCTAGATCTAAGGCTAAGACGTTTCCTTCCGGTCTGCATCTTAGAAGGATCGCTTCAGTGTGTCCCCCTTGCCCAGCAGTACAATCTATATAATTTCCGCCGGGGAGAACATTTAGGCCGTCGATTACCTCATCTGTAAGTACCGGTTGATGATAGGTGATTTCCATCGGCCAATTCGCCCAATGCGTGATGGATTGTGTCAGGGATAAGGGTTTGTAATCAGTTGTTATCACCTGGCCTCCTTAGCTAGGGCGCCTCCTTAACATTGTCCGGATCGATATGCTCAGAATACATACGTTTTACAAGAGCAATATCTTTCTCGTGAAGAATCCGTGTATCGGAGGGGATCCTATTTCTAGGAGTTCCCTAAAGGCCAAGCAACGATGGTGTTCGCTACCCGAGATTGATTCGACATGGTTAATGTGTTTACAGAGGATTAAACATGTCGACTGGGCCAGATTACCATAATATAAATAAAACATCAAGCAAGACCAATATTAATTTTAAAATTAATTTTAAAATTAATATGTTTAAGCAAATGAATTAATCAGCATATTATTAGGCCACTCAATATGGATAATGGGGTAACCAATTTGGAAGTCAGGTCGTATAAATGGATTAATATTGAAAAACCCCATACATAGATTTTTATTTTTTTTAAAAAAAACTCAACTAATCTTGATCTAATCTGTTTATGGTTTGACCAAAGATAACGTGTCTATTATTGATATTCCTAATGGAATATGGAGTTAGGGATTAATGAATAAAGTAGCAGATGCCTAGACGGAGCGTTCTCTTATTTCCATTTAGGATATGATCCGAACACTCTCAGCATTGATGTTTTTTTGTCCAATTGACTGAGCGCATCTTTAATAATTGGATCTGTTCGGTGGCCTTCAATATCTATTAGGAATATATAGTCTCCAAGGAATTGTTTTGATGGTCTTGATTCCACTTTCGCCATATTTATGTTTCGTTGAACAAATTCACCCATAACTTCGTGAAGCAGTCCTGGTTTATCTTGGTTAAAGGAAAAGCACAGGGATGTTTTGTCGTTACCGGTTACTGCATTGTCGCTAGTAGATAGAACGACAAATCTTGTCACATTTGTGTCTATGTCTTGTATTCCTTCTGCAAGAATTTGAACTTGATGCAATGATGCGGAACGGTTGGGTGCTATTGCTGCAGCTGGTGATTCACTTTGTTTCATATCTAAAACAGCTGCAGATGTGCTTAATGACGCTATCATTTGTGCGTTAGGAAAACAGCGTTCTATAAACCCTCGGCATTGTGCTATAGCCTGTGGATGCGAATAAATCAATTTTATATCTGATACTGTGGTGCCAGGTATCACTAATAAGCAATGTACAATATCTATTACTAATTCTTGACGTATAAATAATTTGGGCTGTTGAATAAGAATATCAAGAGTGTCGTTTACAGAACCTTCTAGGCTGTTTTCTATTGGGATAATTCCTTCATCTGTAATACCTGAAGTTACAGCTAGGGCAACTCCCTGTATTGTGGGAAACGGCTGAAGTGTAGCCAGTTGGTCGTACCGTTTGGCCGCTTCTTCTGAAAATGTTCCAGATGGCCCAAGGAATGCCACCCTTTTGTTCATTATTCTACCCCTGTAAGTTTCTCATAGAGAATCTGTTCTTCTGAGGGGACAGTTACTACTATGACTTCGTCATCTACTTCAAGTATCGTATCCTCTCTCGGTATAACAGGTCCATCATTTTTTACGACAAGAGATATGAAACTATTTGGTGGAAGATCTATGTCATTAACATTTTCCCCGATTACGGATGCATCAGGAGGTATGGGCATAGCTACAATATCCATGCTATGAGTTTTTAGGTTTAAAAGATGTATTAATGGCCATTTGGGCACCTCTTCCTCAATTGTGGTAAGTATCAAATGGGTGCTATTTATCACTGTATCCACTTCTAATAGTCTGAAAAGTGCTTCATGCGGAGGACTTTTAACTAAGGCCATGGTTCTGGGAGCATTGTAGCCATATTTGGCTATTTGGCATACCGCCAAATTCGATTCATCTGAACCAGTCAATGCTACGACAAGATCTGCCCTGTTGGCACCAGCCAGTGACAGTGTTTTCATAGAAGTGCCATCTCCTTCTATCGCAACAGTGCCCAAAGTGTGGCTGGCTGCCTTGTATCTGGTTGGGTCTCTTTCTATGGCAGTCACTTCATGACCAACTGCCATCAATGCTTTTGATAACTGAAGGCCAAGTCGACCGCATCCTATAATGATTATGTACATTAGGAAGTTGATCCTATGCTTGACAGTATATTTTCAGAGATAGTAGTAGTGGTACTTATTAATTCTAGATCCAATTTCTGAAAAACTTGAAGTTTTTCGTGGTCATTGATTAAGCATAAAACGTTAGGAATGTTGAAAATATGCTTTGCTATTTGTGCCGCCATTGTATTTTTGCTGTCGTCTTCCGATAATGCCCAAAAAGCGTCTGTTACTCCTATGCCGGCAGATGTCATGTCGTCTATCAGAATTCCATTGGGTTCAACAATTATTGGATTATTATTAGTGGAGTACTCTGTGTAACAAGTCGAACTCGACGTTAAAATGGTAATTTGCCAATCTTTATGGATCAATGATGGCACTAGATTATGGACTAACGGATTACAACCAAGTATTAAAAGTTGCATTTACTATCTCACTTAAACAGGTATCTGTTATAAAGTTTTGGTTTTCCAGAGAAGCACTGGACAATGGGCATTTTGCATGACATGTGATGTTGTTTTACCCAGCTGGAATTCTCCCATCCTATTCTTTTCACCTATACTCATCACTATTAAATCTGCGTTCCTATTTTTGGCTTCTTTAACTATGGTGGGCCCTGCTTGTCTTGCCTGGACTAACTCTGCATCTAAGGTGCATTTTTGATCTTTGCTCATTTTTTCAATGCTTGATAATGCAGCTTCACCTTTTTCTGTTTCAATAGGTACTTCGGCATCTATAGGCAACTGTCTTGAAACTTCGATCACGTAAAACGCGTGCACTCTTCCCTTAGATTGTTTTGCTAAAGAGCATGCTAACTCGAAGGCGTGACTCTGCCAAGGTCCGCCGTTTACAGGGAGTAAAATGTTTTTAGCCTCTATTAATTTCCCTATGTCCATTTCAATGATTCTCTGTACTGATTTTAGACCGGGATATCTTATCGGTAAAACTCTTATTGCACAAGCGAATACTTATATTAATTTGGGTATTGAAATAATTTAATATATTTAATCTGTTAATTTTCAGGTTTACTTTCTTTCTACCTTGTTATTAACATGGTCGGGCATGTGTAATTTGGCCAAAGATTCAGCAGTACCCGCAACTATCAGTGTGTCACCCGTTTGAATAATTTCTTCTTTAGAGGGAACTAGTATGCATTCCCTTCCTCTACGGATTGCTAATACGGCTATACCATATTTATCTCGAGGCCCACTGAGACCAGACTCTTCTAAAGTGTGGTCTATCATTTTGCCAGGTGGTCGCATTTTAGTCACACCATAATCGGAAGATATGTCCATGTAGTCAAGAATTCCTGATTGGAATTCTACGTGTGCTAATCGTTTGCCAGTTTCTTCTTCGGGATGGACAACTTTGTCGGCTCCTATGCGGTTAAGTGTAGTACCATGCAGTTCGTTTGTAGAACGCGCTATAATGAACGGGATATTAAGGCTTTTTAAAAGTACTGTTACTAATATGCTTGCTTGGATGTCAGAACCAATAGCTACTATTGCAACGTCAAAATTTTGTGCGCCTAGTTCCCTGAGAAGAGCTTCACTGGTCGCGTCGCCTTTTACTGCATATGTAACTTGACCTAGAGTGTCTTGAACTTTTTTCTCATCCAAGTCTATGGCCAATACGTCATGACCTGACTGGTAAAGTTCCATGGCCATACTATGTCCAAATCTACCTAGTCCAACCACTATTACTTGTTTTTTCATTTAACCTATTCTTACCCTCTCTTGGGCAAATCTATAAGATGGCGTGTCTTCCCTGGGCGTAAGAGCTAAAGCGAGGGCTAGTGGCCCTATTCTTCCTAATATCATTATACCTGTTAACATCAGTTTACCCCAAATAGTGAGTAATGGGGCAACTCCCATTGAGAGTCCAGCTGTTCCGAAAGCCGATACAGTTTCAAATAATAGATCAAGGAAAGGGAATGCTTTATCAGATTCTATAAGAGTAAGACTGACAGATACCACAATTATCAAAGTTAGTCCTAAAATTCCTATAGTGATTGCTCTCAAAACTTGATATTGCGGTATTTCTCTTCCAAAGGCTTCAACTTGAAGTCTACCTTTGATGGAGGAAACAACAGCTGCAGCTATGACAGCGAAGGTTCCTATTTTTATGCCGCCAGCAACAGATCCGGCAGCGCCACCTATAAACATCAAACTTATCAACAATAGTTTTGTGAGCTCGTTAATTCCGTTGAGTGGAATTGTTGCAAAACCGGCAGTTCTGCCACTTATGGAAAGAAAGAGTGATTGAGAAACCTTTTCGTGTATAGCCATCTCACCTAGAGTTAATGAATTCGTGAACTCTGATAGTAAGAGGATTAGTGCTCCGAATAGCCATAAAGATATGCTAGCAGTAGTAATCAGTTTGGTATCCAGTGTGAATCGAGAGAATCTACGTGATCTATATGTATCCACAATAACTGACCAACCAATCCCTCCTAAAAGGATTAAGATAGTGATTGTGATAAGGATAACAATATTGTTGCTAATTCCTTCCAAGCTATTAGAGTCTGGCAGTATTGTAAATCCTGCGTTATTAAATCCGGATACCGACAGAAAAGCCGATTGCCAAACAGCCTCCTTTAGAGGGAATATTTGTATCATCTGCGAAAATATTATTGCCATTCCTATTCCATAAATAATAATTACCACTATGAAAATACGGCGAATTAGACCTACGATACCTCCTAGTTTTTCCCCTCCAACACTATCTCTAATAAGAATTCTTTCGGATAAAGTTATACGTTGTCCTATCACGATTAATATGAAAGTGGCAAAACTCATAAATCCAATTCCACCAACCAGCATCAAAAAGAAGATTATTCCCTTACCAAATGAGCTCCAGTGCTCTGTGGTGGATACAACCGTTAACCCTGTTACCGTTATGGCAGATGTAGCAGTGAAAATGGCGTTTTCGAAAGAGGTATAAGTTTGATCCGCACTTGAAATTGGTAGCATCAAAATAATGCTACCAATTAGTATAAGTATCATAAATCCATAAAATAGCACTAAGGTAGGTGAGAATATCCGTTGAGGCTTGCGGGCCCTATTCAATGCAATCGACGTAGGTTGGATATCCCGTAATCTAGGCCTCCTGACGATTCGGTCTTGCTGCTTATTAGGTTCTTTGGGATTCAATGGACGCTCTCTAGAATCGTTAATTTGGATACTCGCATTTTATGAATCCAGGCACTTTTTTCATCTCGTTTGTCTGCCATTCTACTGTTTATTTCTATAACAATAAACCGGTAATTTTTGAAATGCTATTTGAATCCTCTGGAAAATAAGTGAAAAAATGATGTATGTAGATTCGTTCTAAATTGGTCAAAAATCCTGCGGAATTTTATGGATATAAACCCGCACTGTCAACCATACTAGCGATTGATTAAAAATAGAGAGGGGTATTATGGCTATAACTCAGGTACCAAAACATACAACAGAGAGTTTAGAGGTAAGTGAAGTTTGTTGTCATCATTGGGTTATTTCCGCTCCAGATGGGCCTGTGAGTATTGGAACATGTCGGATATGCAGTGAAACGCGCGAGTTTAAAAACTTTGTCGAGTCATTTCAATGGGGTGAAGATGGACGGGAAGAGAAAGAAGATTCCCCTATTCCTGCCGGCATAAATGAGTATCATTCAGAAGAAGTAGAAGAATAAGACATTCATCTCTTATCTATAAGAATGTGATTGGTTGAAGGATTAATTAGGCATCTTGTTTATCAATAGTTTTGGTCCATGCTATACATGATACTATCCGTTTTGTGCAAATTTCCCTTCCCAGAATCTCCATAGTTTCAAATAATGGTGGAGAAATTGAGCGGGCAGTAATGGCTATCCTTAATATGCCAAAAAATTTACGCGGCGATAAATTCATACTTTCCGCTAAGGCCCTTAGATCGTTTTCCAAGGTCTCTCCATTAAACGAGTTGATTTGCCCAGTGATATCGAGGGTTTTTTGCAAAACATAAGTCGGATCTTGTTCAGTTATTTTTTTGATATCTAATTCATTGGCATTGTAATCAAGGGTATTAAAGAAGAAAAACGATATTCTATCCTCAGCCTCAGATAAGGTTTTAAGACGTTCTTGTATAAGAGGCACTATTCGTGAAAGGAATGAGCGATCTATTGGCATGGGTATTTGCTTTGGTGGGAAGTCTTCCCAGTAGGAAATTATAGCGTCGGCTAGTTGCTCAACGCCCATTTGTCTAATGTAATATCCGTTCATCCAGTCTAATTTCTCGCGGTTAAATATAGCCCCTGATTTAACAACTCGGTCCATAGAAAAAACTTCTGAAAGTTGTATCGAATCAAATATTTCTGTTTTGTCATCTAGTGACCATCCGAGCAAGACTATGAAATTCATTAAAGCTTGAGGTATAAATCCCATTTCTTTGTAATCCAAAACCGAGGTGGCTCCATGCCTTTTAGAAAGTTTGGATCGGTCTGGTCCCAGAATCATTGGTAGGTGTCCAAATATAGGAGGGTCTAGCTTTAGAGATGAATAGAGAGCTAGATGTTTTGGTGTACTAGGCAACCATTCTTCGGCGCGCAGGACATGGGAAATTTTCATTGCATTATCATCCAGCACGCTTGCAAGATGATAAGTTGGAAAGCCGTCAGATTTTAATATTACAAAGTCATCCAAGATGTCGCTTTTCCACGAGACTTTTCCCCTAACAATGTCATTTAGTACTATGATAGTTCCCATAGGACTTCTAAACCTAATTGCAGGGATTCTGTTTTGATCTTTAAACCTCTTAATTTCATCTTCTCCAAGGTTATAACAATTATCCCTATATCCTAGGTTACTGTGGTGTTTTGAATGTACTTCACGGGCTTTGACAAGTTCCTCTGAATTGCAATAACAAAAATATGCTTGTCCTTCATCTAATAGTTTGTATGCTGCTTTTTGGTATAGCTCTAATCTTTCAGATTGAAAATATGGTTCGTATGGACCGCCTATGGATGGTCCTTCGTTCCAATTGATTCCTAACCACTCAAGTGATTCCAAAATCTTTTCTGTGGCTCCTGTAACCATCCTAGTTTGGTCAGTATCCTCAATACGCACAATAAATTCTCCACCATATCTTTTAGCAAACAGCCAGTTAAATAGGGCTGTGCGAATATTACCTATGTGAGGCTGGCCCGTAGGGCTAGGTGCGTACCTTACTCTTGGATTAGTGTTCACTAGCTACCCACTTTAATAGACTGTTGAGGTGAGTCGGTGTTGTCTACATTGTAGTTTATATTGTTATCTGCATAGATCAATGCGGTTTCTAAAGACTTAGGGAGTGGAATACTGAACTTCATATATTTTTTGGTAGTGGGATGTTCAAATTCCAATAAATGAGCATGAAGAAATTGGTGTGGAAGTATTAGACTCTTATGCCCATATAGTTTGTCACCTACTAATGGGTGTCCCATGTAGGCCATATGAACTCTTATCTGATGAGTCCTTCCAGTTTCTGGATAAATATGAGCTAGAGTGAATTTATTAACATACCGCACCACTTTGTAGTGAGTTTTTGATGGTTTCCCTCCATCCACAACAGCCATCCGTTTTCTGTGTTTGGGGTCTCTTGCTATGCTAGCGTCTATTAATCCAGTTTGCGAATTTATGTGACCCTTAACTAAAGCTGTGTATCCTTTACATATGCGTCTGTGTTTTATCTCATTAGAAAGGGCTTTGTGGGCCTGGGCAGTTTTAGCAACTAACATTAGTCCTGAAGTGTCTTTATCAAGTCTATGGACTATGCCGGGTCTTCTTTCTCCACCTATGCCGGGGAGATTTGGATAAATAGCTAACAAGGCATTCACCAACGTATGGGATGGGTGACCTGGGGCTGGGTGGACTGTTAATCCGGCTGGTTTATTTACAATTAGCAGGTGTGGATCTTCCCATATAATATCTAGATCCATTTGCTGTGGAATAAGTTGTGAGGAATGAGGTTCAGGAACATGTATTAGAATGTTGTCGCCAATTTTTACACGATCACTTGCTTTGCTAGTTTTTTCGTTTACATTTACAAATCCGCCTTTAATGAGTCTTTGTATCTCTGCTCGACTGAATTCTGAACAGTAGCTTGCTAGATATTGGTCTAAGCGTCTTGACTCTACTTTGGCCTGTAATCTTCTACTTTCCATTTTCATTCTCAAATTTACAGTGGTCAGTAGAACTATTGGGATTTATGATAGACTCGCATGAAGTCAATTTCGTATCTTCAGGTTCTGGCGTTTTAGAGCGACTTCCAAATATTAGTAGCCAGGCTAATATTGTCACACCAACCACTATGCTTGAATCTGCTATATTGAATACTGGCCAAAATCCTATCTGGATAAAATCTGTTACCTGACCAAACAGAATCCTATCGGTTAAATTCCCAGTTGCTCCACCTAGTTGTAACCCGAGGCTTAATCTTAAAAGGTGCCCGTGAGTTGGATGATTGTGGTATATCCATAGCATTACACCTATTGCTATGAATGATGAAAATATTAAGAATATTGTTTGGTCATTAAACAAACCAAATGCTGACCCCGAGTTATAGGTACAAGTGATCCTAAATTGTCCTTGGCTAGGGATGGAACGGAAAGGGCAAAGCTGTTGTTCCACCCAAAACTTGGTGATTTGGTCTACCAGATAAACTATGATTACAATTGGCACCAAAAGCCAATCTCTATACCATGGTCTTAATGTTTTTAGGGCATAACTTCTCATTTTGAAGGTGTTCACACGGCAAGAATGTTAAGAGAGTACTCTGCTAATAATTGTTTCGACGCTTAATCTCATATTAGAGACCGCCTTGGTCTTTGGCAAGGTAGACTGATAGAATAGTTTGGTTATTTCATGCTAGGAGGTGCTTTTTATGTCTGTAGTAGATTTAAGGAGCGATACTGTAACTTTGCCTACCGATGATATGAGGAAGGCAATGGCTATGGCAGAGGTAGGAGACGACGTTTCTGGGGAAGACCCTACTGTAAATAGGTTAGAGGAAATGGCGGCATCTTTAATGGGGAAAGAAGCTGCTTTGTTTGTTACTAGTGGAACACAGGGTAACCTGTTGGGTGTTTTGGCGAATTGCCAAAGCGGTGATGAAATAATAGTTGGGGCTGATTCTCATATATTTTGGAATGAATCTGCTGGTGTTTCAGCTTTAGGTGGGATACAGATGCACTTGGTGCCAAATCAAATTCAAGGAGCTTTGTCCCCTGTTGATGTGGAACAAGCTATTAGACCTACAGGTAATCCTCATTTTCCTCCTACAAAATTGATTTGTTTGGAAAATACACAGAACCGATCTAACGGTGGAGTACTTACCGTTGATGAAACTGAGGATATTTGTAATTTGGCTCATGAATACAACATACCAGTACATATTGATGGTGCGAGAATTTTTAATGCATCCGTCTATTTAGAAACTCCGGTTTCAGAGTTAGTAAAATCAGCCGACACTGTCACCTTTTGTTTATCTAAGGGGCTTAGTGCCCCCGTGGGTTCTCTTTTATGTGGGTCGTCTGATTTTATAGGCAATGCGAGGCGATGGCGGAAAATGGTGGGTGGAGGGATGAGGCAGGCGGGTGTTATAGCTGCATCCGGAATAGTTGCATTGGAAAGCATGATAACTAGATTGGCAGAGGATCATTCGAATGCTAGAAGGCTTTCGGAAGGTTTGGCTCAGATATATGGAATTCAACACGATCCGAACACGGTTCAGACCAATATCGTATTTGCGGATATTGATCCTGAGTTGGGTTCCATGACGGAATTTGTTCAAAGGTTAAGTGCAGAGAATGTAAGAGTACACCATGTTTATGGGCGAATTAGAATGGTAACGCATCGTCATATAGGTCCTGAAGAAATTGATTCAGTGTTGCTTGCTATATCTGGGGTAATCGAAGACATGAACAGCAATAAAATTTCTTAGGTACTGTCTAATAGACTAGGGTTCAATTCACTCCGCTATGTCTGATTCTTTGCCTTGCCCACTTGGTTTATAGTAGCTCTTGTTTTTTAATTTGTTAGGCAGATAGTCTTGTGCCACATGATTATCATAATCATGTGGATATTTGTATGATTCACCGTGTTTCATTTGTTGATCCAATCGTGTGATAGCATTACGAAGGTGTAGTGGGACTGGTTCCAATTCCATATTTTGGATGTCATGAGTTGCTTCCTGTATGGCTTTGTAAGCTGAGTTGCTTTTGGGGGATGTTGCCATAAATAGTGTAGCTTGTGCCAATACTATTTTCGCTTCCGGCAATCCGATAATTTGAACAGCTTGTTGTGTCGCTATTGCTAAAGACAGAGCTGACGGTTCCGCTAACCCTATATCTTCTGAAGCAAGTATTATTAATCGCCTAGCAATAAATCTAGGATCTTCTCCAGACTCTATCATTCGGGCTAACCAATATATTGATGCATCCGGGTTTGAACCACGTATTGATTTTATGAAAGCAGATATAGTGTCGTAGTGTTCAGAACCATCTTTATCATAGTGTAGCGTTCTTGATTGAAGGGTTTGCTCTAACGTCGTGAGGCTTACTTTCCTTATTTGATCTTTGTCTGGATTAGTAACTTTTGAGGCAATTTCCAATGCGTTTAAAATAATTCTAGCATCGCCGTTAGTCATCTTTACTAAGAATTCTATTGCTTCTTTTTCAATTTGTACGTTTAAATGAGCGAGACCTTGTTCATGATTACTTAACGCGTTTGAGACTAGGTTGCGTAGGTCCTCTATTGTAAGGGAGTTCAATTTAAATACCCGAGTTCGCGACAAAAGTGGAGATATTACCTCAAAAGACGGATTTTCTGTTGTAGCACCTATAAGAGTAATCGTCCCGTCTTCTATGTGAGGTAGAATGACATGCTGTTGGGATTTATTAAACCGATGTATCTCGTCGATGAACAAAATGGTTCTGTAATTTTGTTGTCTCCTTATTATCTGCGCATGGCCAATTAATTTTCTAACCTCTGATACTCCTGACGTAACTGCACTTATAGATACAAACTGAGATTGGGTGTATTGGGCTATTAGGTGAGCTAATGTAGTTTTACCGCTTCCGGGAGGGCCCCACAGAATGATAGACGGTACTTCTCCATTTTCTATCGTTCTTCGAAGTACTTTGTCCTTACCAATAATATGCTGCTGACCCACAAATTCATCAAACGATTGTGGGCGCATCCGAGTGGATAAGGGGATGAAGTTATTTTCGTTATCTCTCCATTGGCTATCAAACATATTTTTTGATTGCATTTTGATTTGGCCTCATCAGGATTGATAGTGAATTTTAACATGTTAGAAGCTATTTGTTGGATTAGCTATAATGTAACAAAATTAACTATATAATTAACTATATAAGGTGTGTTTGTTAGTTATGACTAACTGCTAAGGTTGTTATGCTCAATTGCTTGATAAAAATATTTAAATACAACTGGATGTGGAAGGTGCCTTTGGTTCCGTGGGGGGCATCGGGTAGAACCTTCCCCATAGTTTTGATTTCATTTATGATTTTATTGGGTTTCGCATTCGTAAATAATATTTCAGAAGGCACAGCCGATCTAAGCGAGACTTCTAATTCCATTTGGCGGCTTACCATAACTGCAGGATTAGTATATGGCATACTACTAGCAGTGGCATTCGTATTAGGTCCACTTAAACATAGAGTGCATATATCCATGCTTGGTTTTAGTGCAGGCCGTTTGTCCTATGAGAAGACTGAACCAGCTGGTTTCCTGTTTCAATTACGCATGATATTAGTGACTTTATCTGCTTTGATCCTCATTAATATCGTATGGACTTTATTAATTCATACATTGTCTTGGGATTTATTTCCTAGTCCTGAATATCCCTTCATGGATAATGGAGCAGGGGCACTATATCTTTTAGTGACTGGGTTTTTGGTGATCATATTAGGACCATTTGCGGAAGAAGTATTTTTCAGGGGCTATATCTTACCTGGATTAGGACATAAGACTGGAACTGCTGGTTCTCTTATTATAAGTTCACTTATTTTTGGTTTTGCCCACATGAGTTTGTCTCTTGTGGTACCCACTTTTTTCATGGGATTCATTTTAGGGCTTTTGTATCTTCGTACAAAATCAGTATTATCTTGTACGGTTGCACATGGTCTCCAAAACGGGATGGCTTTTATAGCATTGGTGTTGACAGGGGGGTCGTGATGCCTGAACTAATCGATTACTGTGCTATACTTACAGCAACCTCTTATTGGTCGTTTTAGGCATTGTTTCTCAATAGAATAAAACACAGATTCGCTAAAATTAAGGAAGAAGGGGAAGTTGGCCTCTTATTGTTCCTGACGGCGGGTTTTCCAGATCTGGAAACCACTGAAAAAATGATCCCAGCGTTAATAGATGCGGGAGCTGATGGAATTGAGATAGGCGTTCCCTTTAGCGATCCTTTGGCTGATGGAGCAACAATACAAGCTTCTAGTTTCCACGCGTTAGAACAGGGCGTTTCAATTAGGGATTGTTTGGATTTAGTAACTAGATTGAGACCGAAAATACCTGAAGCTCCTCTCATATTGTTTGGTTATTATAATCCTATTTTTGTATATGGATTGGAAAATTTTGGAAGAGACGCTCAATTGGCTGGAGTAGATGGGTTAATAGTACCGGATTTACCAATAGAGGAAGCTGGGCCTTTAAATAATGAATGTCGATCTACTGGAATGGACTTGATTCAATTGTTAACACCAACTAGTACAGACGAGCGCATTCGAATGGTTTGTGATTCTGCATCTGGATTCATTTACTGTGTAAGTGTTGCTGGAGTTACTGGTGCAAGAGAAGCAGTGTCCTCAGAGGTTTCGGAGATGGTGAAGCGTATAAGGAATTATACGAATTTGCCTATGGGAGTAGGGTTTGGCGTATCTACGAAGGAACATCTAAAATCCGTTTCTAACTATGCTGATGCTGCTATAGTTGGTAGTGCCTTAATAAGGGCTATAGGTGATTCTCTTGGAGATGAAGCCGTTTTCAAAGCAGTTAATTTTGTAAAGACACTGAGAGGAAATATTTGATGGCTAAAATTTGGAGGAATTGGAAATGACCAGTTGTTGGGGTATCAGAGGAGCCACTACTGTTGATGATGATAATGGCGATTCTATTCTTGATGCTACACGAGAGCTTCTGGAAGCGATGATGGATCGTAACGAGTTGGATAAATCCCAAGTTTCTGCCGTTTGGTTTACCACTACCAGTGATCTTAAAGCTGAATTTCCAGCTTTAGCTGCCCGTAAGATGGGATGGGATAAGGTAGCTTTACTTTGTGCACATGAAATGAATGTGCCTAATAGTTTGCCAAAATGCATACGTGTTTTGTTATTGGTAAATACTGACAAAGGTCCTGAAGATTTGAAGTTTGTTTATTTAAGAGAAGCTCGAACGTTAAGGGATCACGGTTCTCACGAAGAGTAATAATTCCTACAATTAGCAAGGATGGTGATATTTAATTGATAGTCGTAATGAAATCAGGTAGTACAACGGCTGAGATAGATGCTGTGAAAACGCGAATAGAATCTCATCCTGGGTTGCAGGGTCATTTATCGGTTGGCGCGGAGCGCACTGTTATTGGAGTAGTTGGGCAAATTACTCCAGAGGTGCAATTTGAAATGGAGAGAATGCCTGGGGTTATGGAGGTGGTAAGGATATCTAGGCCTTCAAAGCTTTCAACCAGAGAGTTTAAGGAAGAAGATACCGTTATAACTGTTGGTGATGCGGTTATAGGGGGACGTGAACCCGTTGTGATAGCGGGTCCTTGTGCAATAGAAAGTGAAGAGCAACTTATGGCTACAGCTAAAATAGTCAAGGAACAAGGTGCACAAATATTGAGAGGGGGCGCATTCAAACCCCGAACTTCTCCTTATAGCTTTCGTGGATTGGGTGTAACTGGATTGAAAATGCTTATGGATGCGAGCAAAGAATACGACATTCCGGTTGTCACTGAGGTTATGACTGCGGAAGATGTGGATATGGTCGCTTCATATGCTGACATTTTACAAATAGGTACTAGAAATGCTCAAAACTTCAATCTATTGGAGGAAGTTGGGAAAATACGTAAGCCAGTTTTGTTAAAACGAGGATTTGCTTCATCTTATGAAGAGTGGCTTCTGGCTGCTGAATATATACTTTATGGTGGTAATAGCCAAGTCATTCTTTGCGAAAGAGGTATTAGAACATTCGAGGACTACACACGCTTCACAGTGGATTTGGCTGCAGTTCCCGTAATCAAGAAACTAAGTCACTTGCCTATAATTGTTGATCCAAGCCATAGTACAGGGATGTGGGAGCTGGTTACCCCTATTTCTCTTGGTTCCATTGCCGTCGGGGCTCATGGGATTATATTGGATGTCCATCCAAACCCAACGGTAGCTAAATGCGACGCTGCCCAGGCTCTTAATTTTGACAACTTTAGGAATCTTACTAGGAAAGTACGGGCTGTATCTGATGCTATGATGTCTGAAGCTGAGCATTGAAACGGATATAAACTAAAAAGGCAATCTATTATCTAACCTGGAGAGTTACCGCCAACTCTGTGTAGGGGATTCATTCCACTCTTCGGAGTTTTCCGCTTGTGATCATCATAATAGATGTCACCCCTATAAGCATTAAGGCCATTAATATAAGTGCCTGTGGAGCTCCTACTAAGTTTATTGCGGCTGTCATGGGAATGACGCCTGCCGGAATTAGTGCGAAACTTAGCGCGTTAATGCTCATCACTCTGCCCCTAAATGAATGCACCGCATGTTGGACTATTATGGCGTTATTTAATGTCATCCGGTAGGACTGTGAGATTCCAATTAAGATTAAGAATCCAATGGTTACTATATAAATTGGATTTAGGAGACAATATGCTCCTAGTCCCAACATTAACAAACCTGAGATTATTGTACTAGAAATCATTACAATACCAGGACGGGCAATGCGGTTTTTTGATGCGATAATTACGGCTCCAATTAAACTCCCTAAACCAATAGAGCTTGACATTATACCCAGTCCTAGAGGCCCAACTGAGAAGATATCCTGTGCAAAGATTGGCAATACAAATGTTAAAGGCATAGCAAGCATCATCGTTACAAACGATAGAACAATTGATTGAAGAAGTATCTTATTTTTTAAGACGTATCGTAAGCCATCCAGTAAATCCGATATCACCGGTGAAGGTGGGGTTTCGGTTTTTTGTTCCACGATTGGAATTTTTGCGGTAAATAAAAAGGCTGACATATACATTCCAGCTATAACATAATAAACGCCATCAACGTTGATTAATGCAATTAATGCTCCGGCTATAACGTGACCTGCCATCGTTGTTAAGCTTCGAGCTAGTGATATTAATGCTACCGCATTTGTTATGTGTTCCTTGGTTACCAACTGGGGTATAAGAGACTGGCGTGCTGGGATCATTAGGGGCATGGTAAATCCTTGAATCAAAGAAACGAATAGTAGGTGTTGCCACGTGACTATTCCGCTGGTTATGGCATAACCTATAAAGAGAGACATTGAAATGGATATTGTATGTCCTACTTGGATAAGCAGTTTTTTATTTAAGCGATCCGCCATAACCCCGCCAAATAGACCAAAAATGAGTGCAGGTGCCGCCCAAGCTCCACTTACGATTCCCAGTAGGATGGGAGATCCTGTTATTTGGTAGACAAAAAAACCTCTGGCCATTCCTTGCATCTGCATGGCCCCAGTTTGAAAGAGAGAACCGAGCCAAAGATTTCTATATGGCTTTTCTTCTAGTGCAACAAATGTTTTTTGGAAGATTCTCATTAGGAATACTTTTGCCTAGAATGTTTTCAAAGTTTGTTATACCTCAAATTGGAAGTTTAGTGGTTGTAGATACGTGAAACAAGATGCCTATATGTACCGATATGTCCGTATATTATGAGTGCTTTAAATTTTTATATCCGGTTTCCAGTTTATTGTATTTAATGTAAGATCTTTATCCAGGAGAGAAGATCTCAGTTTCAGAATAACTTGATTCATTTGTTATTCGAGGGAATATGAATGTTTAAGACAGAAAGGATCGATTTTTATAGGTTGGCTGTAACAATTTCAATTCTTGCAACGATTCTAAGCCTTGTAATGCTACTTACGGTTAACCACGTTTATGCCAATGGCAGGCATCCTGGAGCTAAGGAAGTTTTTGCCGGTCCTGTCGACTTATATCATGTATCTGTATTAAGTGTAGTTCTAGAGCCTGTATTACATATTAACATTTACGTTGATCAGCTGGAAAACAGAGAACCAGTTTATGATGCAATTATTGACATTTCCATGTCTACTGATGAGGGGGACGTGATTACTGTTAGAGCAACTGCTTATCCGGAACCTAACAGTAGATTACCGGAACAGTTACCATATTACATAGTAAATTTTCCGCTTAAGAATGTAGAAGAATATGAGAAAAAAACCCTATTTCATATGAATATGGATAGCCAACTTGGCAAAACTGAGCTTCAATTCCCTATAGATATTAAAAAACCTGAGGGTGTGATAGGTATGGAAATAATCGGATTCGCTGTGTTATTTTTGGGTGGCTCAGTTTGGCTGTTATTTGCTCGAATAAAACGGTCTCTTTAGACTAATGAGGTGAAGAAACATGGCCGATAGGTTTAACATTTCGAGATTAAAAGTGGTGTTTTCTCTTGGAGTGTGTATATTAGTTCTTTTGATTACTAGTTGTGGTAACACTGAATCAAGTATGCACAACTTTGATATTGAAATAGAAGAATTTGCCATGATTGTTGGCGAATCTACTTTAACTGTTAAACAAAGAGATCAAGTTGTTCTAAATATTAAAAGTGATGAAGACATTACTTTTCATATTCATGGGTATGATCATAAAATAGAGGTTCCGATGGAAGAGGTAACCATCTTTGAATTTGTGGCTACCTCTACAGGAAGTTTCCCCTTTACTCTGCACGCAACCGGGTTTGATCAAAAGCATGATCACGAACATAGTTCTCATGAGCATGAGGATAAAAATGGAGAGATTGAATTAGGACGATTTGAGGTATATCCACGTTAAAACTTTAGGTTTTCCTAGTTATGTATAAGATTTAAACTTATGAAAAGACAATTATTCGTGATCCTCGGCAGTTTGTTTTTAGGTGGTTTACTGGCATTTTTGCCCAATAGTTTGGCTTTTGCCCATGGATTTGGTGAACGTTATGATTTACCACTACCTTTGTGGTTATATATAGTTGGTGCTGCCAGCGCGGTTGTTCTGTCCTTTGGAGTAGTTAGCTTATTTATAAATAACTCCAATTTGGTTCATGATTACCCTCGTATAAATATATTGAGATGGGCAATTGGGCGTGTGTTAGTCCATCGCATGGTGCTTATTCCTATAAAAATTTTTTCTATACTGTTGCTTCTACTTGTGATTTTTGGCGGACAGTTAGGTAATCAAGGGTCAACTGAAAATTTTGCTCCTACACTTGTTTGGGTGATTTGGTGGGTGGGTCTAGCATATTTTTCGGCTTTGATAGGCAACGTTTGGACAGTAATTAATCCTTGGAAAGCTAGTTTTGAGGTCATGGAATATTTATATAGGAAATGCTCATCGAAACAGCAATTATCGTTTAATAAACAGTTTCCCAAAAGGTTAGGAGTTTGGCCAGGGTTGGCCTTGTTTGCTGGTTTTGCCTGGATAGAACTTGTATATCCTAATACTGACGTGCCTTCAAAAATATCTCTGATGGCGTTGATATACTCTATCATTACATGGTTAGGAATGTTTTGTTTTGGTAGAGAACGATGGCTTCGTCAAGGTGAAGCATTTGCTATTGTATTTGGATTTCTTGGAATGTTTTCTCCCACTGAAATAAGAGTGTTGAACTCTGAAAGTTGTAGACAGTGCGCGGTGGATTGTATGGATTTGGACGGTTTATGCATAGATTGTTCTGATTGTTTTAATGTAACTGCGTCGGTTGAGAGAGAATTAAACCTTAGGCCATATGGTGTGGGATTACTGCGTAACCTGAAGATTTCAACGTCGAATATGTTATTTGTAATACTATTACTATGTACGGTTACGTTTGATGGTTTTCTTGCTACTCCTGCCTGGTCTAATTTGGCAAACTCACTCATGAATGTTTTTTCAGATTGGACTACCGTTACGACTATGGCTTTATTTGGTTTTCCATGCGTTTTTCTAGGGATTTATCTAATCGTTATCAAGTTAATGACGTTTTTTGTTGATGACGAAATGTCCTTATTGGATATTGCTAGCTCTTTTGTTTACTCACTTATACCTATTGCCTTGGCATATCATATAGCGCATTTCTTGGGGTTTCTTCTCATTCAAGGACAATTGGCTATACCGTTAATGTCTGATCCGTTGGGGTTAAATTGGAATCTTATCGGTTCTGCCGACTATATAGTTAATATTGGTATTATTAATGCGAAATTTACTTGGGTAATTGCTGTAGTATCAATTGTTATAGGTCACATAGTATCCGTTTTCCTCGCTCATGTTACTGCCAGTCGTATTATTGTGAATCGTCGTTTTGCATTGTATAGTCAGTATCCGATGTTGGTTTTTATGGTTGGCTACACGATGATCAGCTTGTGGATATTGGCCCAGCCAATCGTTGAGTTTACTGGATAAGACGGATTTCGGTTTCCTATTGCTATGGATGCAAAAATTTCATTAATGAGATTCATCTTTTAGATTGGCATTGGTGAAACATGGCATGTTAACTATGACGCCTTTAATATTTGGATTTATGGTTTAGCAATGAAGTTTCTACAGGTGCGTATTTTTTATGGTTGGGTGGTTGTTATGGTTGGGGTTATATCCATGGCACTGTCAGCTGGACTTTTTTTTCATGGATTTGCATTCTACTTTGAACCGATACGTAGGCAATTTGGATGGAGCCGGGCTAGTCTTTCCGGAGCTTATTCCGTTTCCCAGATACTAAGGGGAGTTTTTGCACCAATCGAAGGATTATTGATTGAAAGATTTGGTCCACGATGGATTGCATTTATCGGCTTCATGCTATTTGCCATAGGGTTTGGGATATTAGGGATTGTAGATAGTATAACTACATTTTATATAGCGTTTCTTATCCTCTCTTTCGGGTCTGGGATGGCCGGACATACCTCAGCAATAGCCAGTATAAATAATTGGTTCCGTCGTTATAGAGTTAGGGCCATATCTATAGCTATGATGGGACTAGGACTTGGAGGAATAATTTTCTCACCTATATTGGCGATTTCTATAGCGAATTTCGGCTGGGAGATGACTGCTTGGGCTTCCGGGATTCTGCTGGTTATATTAGGAATTCCAATAACTCTCCTTATTAGATTTCACCCAGAGACATACGGTTATTTACCAGATAATGCTAGGGAAGTGGTGACAAGAGACGCTACATCTTATATCAACCAAGTAAATGTTACTAAGATTGATAGAGGTATACCCGAATATGATTTTACAGTTAATGAAGCGTTAAGAGATACATCTTTTTGGTTAATGTCTATAGGTCATGCCCTGGCTATGCTTTTAATTTCTACTATTACTTTTCATCAGGTTGCTTATTTAGAATCAGATCTGAATTTTTCACCAGCCTCTGCTGCTACAATAGTAATGATAACCACAGGGCTTAACATGGTTGGACAGCCAATTGGCGGTTTGTTGGGAGATAGGTATCCTAAACAATACGTTATAGCCGTTACAATGATAGGCCATTGTGTCGCTTTACTTTTGTTGGCCACGGCTACCCAATTTCCCCAAGTTCTTGTGGCTGCAATAATCCAGGGATTAGCGTGGGGTATAAGGGGCCCGGTTCTTATGGCTATACGCGGGGATTTCTTTGGGCGTGCTCATTTTCCTATTATTATGGGCTTTTCGCAGGGGATTATGATGATAGGTATGATAATTGGACCCCTATTAGCTGGCTATATGGCAGACCACTACAGTTATGGAACTGGATTTATAATTATTGCATTGATTACTGGGTCTGGGTTTTTCTTGTTTCTTTTTATGAGGAATCCGCAATTGTCCCTTTATAGATAATCATGGTATTGTTACCTAGTCAACTTAAAACAGTTCTATGGTGGTCCTTCTCAACCGTTGATATATGACGTACTTTTGTCAAAGAGTTTAGTGAATGGATCAGTCTAAGATTGGTATATATTTTAACTTAACCGGTTATACGGTTGTTAGAGTTACGTCACCCTACTGGATTCCCGAAAATTCTGAATGGGTAATGATTACCTCTGACCCCAACTCTACCTTGTTAAGGGTTCGGGAACTGATTTCAGAAATGGGATTATTACATGATTCAAGTCAGGTGACATGGAGTAGTTTGCCTCACTAAAATCTGGTCAAAATATGGCAACTATGTTTGAATTCCCCAAAGCCCAGTTATATAGAACTTAAAACAAAGCTTAGGGAGGTAAACAAAATGCTCGACAGACTGAAAGATTTTCAAAAAGATTGTGAGTCATTTGTTGGAAAGGAAGCAACGGATGTACCTATCGGTGCAGAAGTGGCTGACTGGTTAACGATACGCAGGTTTTGTGCGGGCATAGGCGACGACAACCCTTTATATAAGGATCCATCTTCTGGTGTAGCTACCAAATATAACAGCATGATTGCCCCTCCGACTTTTGTTGCCGCAATTAGAACCCCTACTTCTGCTGGTGCTTATTCTAGAAAGGACTATGGGGTAGCTAAATTTCTCAGTCATTCAACTATGGAGTGGGTAGATATAATTAGGGTCGGGGATCGTTTGAATAGTAGACTTTTACTAACTGATTTGGAAGAGGGGTCTTCATATCTGGGACATCCTTGTGTGAATGTTACATCGGAAGCAACGTATCATAATTCTTATGGAGGACGTATAGCGACCGCTATAGGTAAATCGAGCATTATTCCTTTTGATAGAGGGCATCAAATGTTGATGTCCCGTGGAATTTATGAATATAGTGATCATGAAATAAACGGGATTGTCACAGATCTTGATAACGAACTTCCTCCACATGGGAAAATGCTGAGATATTTTGAAGATGTAAAAGTAGGGGATAAATTACCGCATCTTGTCAAAGGACCATTAAATCTTTCAGATTTAATGGCTTGGGTTGTTGCAGAACAGAAACCTATTGGCTTGGGTTCGCAGGCGTTCAGGTCCGTCAAGACAACTCCAGGATTAATAACTACCAACCCCACTACTAATTGGCCGTGGTGGGATTTTGAACAATGTGCTGAAGATATCCTTTCGTGTGAAAACGCTGGTTTTATGGCCCCGTTTGGGAGGGGAATGCAACGTATTTGTTTGGCAGGGCAGATTTTGACTGACTGGATGGGAGACGATGGATTTCTTCGTTATCTGAGTATTGATTTATTAGGTCATTTTTTATATGGCGATACTATGTGGTTATTTGGGGAAGTATTAGATACGTATAAGAAGGATATTAATGGGCAATCATATGGTGCGGTGGATGTAGGTGTTAAGGGGGTCAATCAGTTAGGAGAAGACATTTTAAGTGGAAAAGCAGTGGTATATCTTCCATCACCAGGGCATCCAGTCAGCCTTCCTATTCCGCACTAAGGATTATAGTGACTGTGAATATGTGAATGGATTTAATAAAGGTATATTAAGGAGACTACTTTAATGGCAACTCAGCAGAGTTTCGAACAGGCTGTAGCGGAGTTTATTGAACTTACCAAAAGAGAATTGGGTAAAGAGGCATTGGAACACCTTCCTCCTCCTCCCCCATCTCCGTTCGACCAGTCGGGTCCTCCCTTTGAGACATCTCATCGTTTTGATGAACGAACGATACGCAACTTTGTATTAAGTATAGGTGATGACAATCCATTATTTGTAGACCCTGACTATGGTGCCAATTCAATATACGGATCACAGATTGCGCCTGGTCCAATACTTGCGTTAGCAAGATATCCCTCTGCACATGGTGTAGTACGTCCGTTAGGATACCCTATGGCCAATTTTATCTCTGGCACCGCATGGGAATTCTATGATGTAATCAGAGCAGGTTCCAAATTTCGGTCGTCTAAAGTAACTAAAGAGCTTCTAGAAAGAGATGGCTCGCAAGGCAAATTAATTTTTTTGATATCAGAGACCTTCTATTGGGATTTCCACGGTGATCTGCCGGCGAAATCATATGGTACTCAGATAATGGTTCCTCAACAAAATATGGGGTCTACTAGGACCGTTCCTTTAGAAAGACTTGGAAAACAGATGATGTATAAAAGGAAAGCTTCGGGTTATAGCGAACATCAGATAAATGAATATGTTGACCAAATAGAAAAATTCACGCGCCGTGGGTCTGATCCTCTGTATTGGGAAGATGTAAAAATTGGGGATAAAATTGGTCCACTTGTGATGCCTCCATGGAGTTTGCAGGATATGATAGCAAGGCATTTCATGGATTATTGCGCTGACGTGCTGACACCTAAGTCAGATAAATTGCCGCATCTTGCAGCGGATGCGTTAGCGTTTGAACCACTTTACAGAAGGGCTAAGGGAAAAGGGTCAGGAGGTAGGATCCATCCGGTAACTCGATGGCCATGGGCGGCCGGTAATGAACATGAGGATGCATTAATGGCTATATATCGTGGACAACCAGGTCCATTTGATTTTGGTGTTCAAAGGGTTCAAATTCCACAAAAATTACTGTCTGATTGGGCTGGCGATCATGGATTCATTCGCCGTCTTTACATTGCTTTGAGAAAACCAACATTTTATGGAGATGTAAGCATATATTCTGGCGAAGTGGTTCAAAAATTCAAGGAGACCCAAGAAGGTGATTCTCTACCTGGAGGACATCCAGGTAGAAATGAATATTGTGCAGTCGGCATTTCGATTAGTGGAATGAATCAGGTGGGAGAATCACATGCCCCTGGGACTGCTACAGTGTACCTGCCTTCAAAAAATAACGGTCCCGTTATTTTGCCAGTTCCACATGTGAGCCGTCCGCCCTTTGTAGGGTATGAGGAATACAGGAAAGATTGGTATTAGAATTGATTAGCAAGTTAGTAATTATAGACTATTAGGAGCTATTGTATGGTCCTGCTTTTAGGAGATAAAGAAGTTAATAGTGTTTTAGATATGGATGAATGCGTTAATGTTATGCAAGATGCTTTTACGCAGATTGGCAAGGGGGAAACTTGGAATAGACCTCGATCACGAATTAGAATGCCTAGGGGATTCCACCACCTGATGGCTGCTTCGGCATTAGGGAGTAGTTCCTTTGGGTTAAAGACATATACTAGTTTTCGAGCAGGGATTCGTTTTTTGACTATTTTGTATGATAGTAATACTGGGGATTTGCAAGCATTGATCCAAGGGGGTAGATGTAGTCAAATCCGGACCGGCGCTGTTAGTGCTATAGCTACTAAGTATATGTCAAGGAATGATTCAACAAGGGTTGGCATTATAGGAGCTGGCTACCAAGCTAGAGCTCAATTGGAAGGGGTGTGTGCCGTGCGTCCTATTAATGAAATTAAAGTTTATGATCAATCATTGGAGACTAGTCAGAAATTTAGTTCGGAAATGGCTAGTTGGTTGGATCGTGGAATTTCGGTTGTGGATACAGCCCAAGATGCAGTATCCAATGTAGATATTGTGATAACTATGACTACGGCTAGAGAACCAGTTTTATTCGGTGAGTGGCTTCAACCTGGTATGCATATAAATGCTGCAGGAAGTAATCACTGGATTCGACGCGAAGTAGATGATGATGTTATACGACGTGCTGATATCGTGGTTGTAGATAGTATAGCTGATGCGCAGGTGGAGTCAGGGGACCTACTGTATCCAGTGGAGAGAGGGATCATTAGATGGGATCAAATACATGAACTATCTTCCCTTGTAGTGGGAAGAGTTGGAGGGCGTGATTCGGATGAACAGATCACGCTATTTGAATCTCAAGGTATAGCCGTCAGCGATGTTGCTGTGGCAGCTCATATATATGCTAAAGCTAAAGAGGCTGGATTGGGTTTGGATTTGCCTTTAGAAAACTAATAACGGTTTGCGCTTTCGTGAGGTGAAATGATGAAAGGTGCTTTGTCTGGTTTAAGGGTAATTGATTCTACTACCATGGTAGCTATGCCTACGGCAATGCATATTATGGCGGATATGGGTGCTGAAGTGATCAAGGTAGAAACCCACACTCTGTTTCGTACTGAAGCAGCCAGGTTAATGTATGCAGATAACCTACCAGGAGAACAACCATGGAATAGAGACGGTGCATTTAATACTGTCCAAAGAAGTAAATTGGGGCTAACTCTTAATATCAAGATTAAAGAAGGGGTGGAAGCTTTTAAAGATTTAGTTAGGGTAAGCGATGTTGTTGTGGAAAATAATCGTGCAGGCACTATGGATAGGCTAGGTTTGGGTTACGAGGAATTGAAAAGAATAAAACCTGATCTTATATATTTGTCCAACACTGGGTTTGGTCATACAGGGCCATGGAGGAGTTATGCTGGGATAGGTCGAATGTTTGAGTTGACATGTGGGTTAAGTAATTTCACAGGATATCTTGACGAGGGTCCTAGACGAGTTGGCAAGGCTTTTTTCGATCTTCATGTTGGCTGGACTGCTGTATTCGCTATATTGGCGGCATTACATTATCGTCAACGTACTGGCATAGGACAATGGATAGATTTTGCTATGTATCAAGTAGGAGTCTCTACAATGGGCGATACCATACTTGATTTTATATCCAATGGTCGCAACGGTTCGGTAATGGGAAATCGTCATCCCTATATGGCTCCACACGGAGTTTATCCGTGTAAAGGTAATGATAGATGGATCGCTATAGCTGTTGAAAATGAGAAACAGTGGTTGGCTTTATCCCAAATTATAGATCAGAGGTTCTGGACCGATAGAATTGAATTTGCTTCAATGGATTCCAGATGGCGAAACCAAGACGAATTAGACCATTATATTAGCCAATGGACTAAATCCATTAGTGATTCAGTTCTTATGAAGACATTACAGGGCCATGGCATTCCTGCCGCTTCGGTCATGAATAGCAGGGATGTTTTGACAGACCCACACATGAGAGCTCGCGGATTTTATGAGCTAATCAAGCATCCCCCTGAGACTGGAATGGGAAGTAAACTATATTATGGGAGACCGTGGAAAATGTCCAAGACTCCAAGTTATGTAAGAAAGCCAGCTCCTAAATTAGGAGAGCATAATGAGCTTATCCTTGGAGATTTGCTTGGACGTACTCCGACGGAAATTGATGAACTTTACGAATTGGGGGTTGCTGGCACAACCCCTACCAATCCTTCCATGTACAAACCTCCTACGTATGAAGAACAGTTAAATGATGGGACACTGGAAGGTCATGACGAGAACTTCAACGAAATCTTAGGAAGTGAATGAAATGACTGAATCTGCTTTAGGCCCTTTTAGGATTTTGGATCTGAGTTCTTATATAGCCGGACCTTACTGTGCCAAAATGCTTGCCGATTATGGCGCAGACGTGATCAAAATTGAGCCAACTGTAACTGGTGATGTATCCAGACAAATTGGTCCATTCTTGAATGATGATCCTCACGTTGAAAAAAGCTTGCTGTATTTTTACCTAAATTGTAATAAACGTGGCATTTCTCTTAACTTAGAAACTGATGATGGACGTAAAATATTTTTAGACCTTGTCAAAACGGCCGATGCTTTAATTGAGAGCTTTCCTCCCGGCTATTTAAACAGTTTGGGTTTGGGATATAAGGAATTGGAAAAATGTAATCCTGGTCTCGTTGTGGCTTCTATAACACCTTTTGGGCAAACTGGTCCATATCGTGACTATGCTGGTAATGATCTAATCTACTATGCTATGAGTGGGATGATGTATGCCAGTGGAGCCTATGATAGAGAACCGTTAAAGCATGGGCACCCACAAAGTCATTACATGGGTGGAATGATTGCAGCCTATACAATTTCAGCGGCCCTTTTCGCTCGAAGTTGGAGTGGGGAAGGGCAGTATATAGATTTGTCTTTGCAGGAATGTATGGCGGCTCATCATCATGAGGGTGCGACGAGATATGCTTATACTGGAACTATTGAAAGACGTGCTCCTAAAATTGGAAGTGGGTCCACCAAAGGCATAGGGTTCGAAGGTATTGTGCCAGCTAAGGATGGATTTATAGGTCCCACTACGCAAAGAGGTCGTCCAGCCGTTTCGTTCGTAGAATATGCGGACCTACTAGGACGAGCTGATATCGTTGACCCTAAATTTGAAACCAGAGAACTACGTAATAAAAATGCTTCTGCACTAGACAATGTTTTGCTGCCTATATTGAAGAGTTGGAATAAGCTGGACTATTTTAACACCATGATGTCACAAGGGTTTGTTGCTGGAGTGGTTCAGACACCAGAAGACTTAATACGTTGTGTTCAGCTTCAGGCAAGAAATTTTTATACTGAGGTGTCTCATCCTATTATAGGGGAAATCAAAATTCCTGGTGAAATGTTTCGACTACCAGAGTGTCCTTGGGAATTTAGACTTCCTGCACCTATGTTGGGGGAACACAACTCAGATATCTATGGTAGAGAATTGGGGCTTACCAAGATGCAATTAGACTCCTTTAAGGAATTACAAGTAATATAAATTGCGCCTTAATCTAACCCCAATAATTTAGCAGGATTGGTCTTGACCAGCTTTTTTATATCATCTACGGGCATTCCCAAATCCATCAGAGCAGCGATAAACTCTCGGAGTCCTTCCACTGGTTCTGGAAGAGTGTATACGCCGAAATCAGTTCCAATAATGCAATTGTCTGCCCCCAATTGTTGTATTTGTTCTGACGCAAGTCTGATACCCCCACTCAATTCACCTCCCATACCCTCGTCTATAGCTGCATATTCGAGTTCGGGGTAATAATGAGTTTTTGGTATAGGTGTAGTGTGGGTATATGCCGCTAGCGTGTACTCTATAAAAGCTCCCTTTTTTACCATGTAATCTAGCTGTTTAGTTGTAGCTGCTTTTGTGACTGCAGTTGCAACCAACATTTTTTTTATACCATATTCCTGTCCTAATTCTACTAGTCTGATAGCTTCCTCTGGTGAGACATGACCGGTATTCATAAAAATATGCGGATTAGAAGCGATAATTCTTAATATTTCCTCTAGAGCATGGCCTGGTTCACCAGAGACAGGTATACGTATTGCTTTATCTACTTCCTCTTTTTTAAATTCTGGGTAGAGTTTACTTAATGGAATGAATTTTCCATCTACTAATCTGCCTTCCCGACTTGCTTGGTAATGTGTTGAGTGGGTTCCGAAACTAATGAATTTAGCCCCATCACCATAACTTACAGCTGTTTTTACGGCTCTTGGGTTTAAGCTGCCATAAACCGTATTTAGTATCAGTCCACCATAAACTTTGAAATCTTTAACTATTCTATTAACCATCCATGCGACCCCATTACTCATTTGGAAAACATCCATTAGCACTATGGTTCGCATACCCGCGTCTCTAGCTTGGATGGCGGCCTCTATTGGGTCTAATCTTCGTGGACTACTAGGAAGATGAGGAGTTGCATGGACATGTATGTCTATAGCTCCCTCCAGTAACTCCTTTGATAGTTCAAATGAACGTCCTTCTGGTAAAAACATTTCATTTCCTCCTGATACGGGATTGCTTGGACAATTTTAGAGTATAGCACTATAAGTTAGTTCGTTACACGGTAGAACGTACAAAAAATTCCTTCAGGGGTTGACCCTATTGGCTCATTGGCTAAATCAGTGTATAAGTTAGATCTCTATTCGATATTTACATGGTTAATTCTTTTCAGAAGGAGAGTTAATATGAACCGCAAAGAACTGATAGAACTGTTGCATAAGGAACTGTCTGGGGAACGTTGTCTGGAAAGTGCTACACACTTAACCCAGTTCTACCGATCTCCAGGAGCATCTGGTTATCACCGAGCTACCGATTTTTCTGCCGATCTTTTTAGATCCACTGATGTTGATAGGGTATGGGTGGAGAGGTATCCGTTGGATGGCGAAAGCGCAGGCTTAGCTTGGGAGCCCATAAGTGCAGAACTGAGGGTGGATTCACCTTCTGGGAAGCTATTAGTTAGCTATGAGGATTCACCGTCTTGTCTACCTTGGTGGACGCCTTCTACTTCACCAGGTGGTGTCGTTCTAGATATAGTTGATGTAGGAACTGGTGAGCGTCCTGAGGATTATCAGGACAGGGATGTAAAGGGAAAGGCGGTTTTAATTAGGAGCACAGATCGTGCCAATGGTTGGGGACATGCCGCAACCTTGGCGATGAAGCACGGAGTTGCTGGTATCGTGACCGACTATCTCTTATACCAAACTGCACCTTTTAGAACCCGAGAATCTCTGCCGGATCCTGTGATGCTTTTGCGAATGCCTCAGAGAGGAGAGCCTCAGCCTGGTTCGGGAGATTGCTGGGCCATAGTGGTCAACTACCATGCGGCAGAGGAACTGGCTCATTTGGCTGCCCAAGGTGAAGCAAAGATATTTGCTGACATTCAGGCTAAGACTTTTAAAGGAGAGGGACAGAATCTCTTTGCTGATATTACTGGTACTGATAAATCCGACGAGTATATTCAGTTCGTTTGTCATGCTACCGCAGGAACCAAGCCAGGAGCCAATTGTGCATCAGGCCCTGCATTGTCTGTGGAATTGGCTCGTACTATTTCGTCTCTTATTACGAGTGGTCGCATTCCCAGGCCTAGGCGTACCATACGTTTCCTGATCAATATTGAGGGTCAGGGGACCAAGAACTATGCGTTGCATCATCCTGACGAAATTAAGTCCACCATCATAGCTATTGCCTTAGACAGCGTGGGTCACGATCAAAGAAAATCCAAGTCTGCTCTTCTTTTCTATCATAGTCCCGACTCTCTTCCCACCTTCGTCAATGACTTCTACGGAGGTCTTATGGAATTGACTCCGAAGGAAACTCGGTGGGTATTTCACAATAGTTTGAGCATTCCCTTCGTTAACTTTGTGGAGCATCCGTACACCCCATGGAGCGACAATTCTTCTTTTCCTTTTTATGGTGTACCGTCACCTCTACTAATGTCTTGGCCAGATCTGTATTTCCATACCGACTACCTGACGGCAGATAATCTAGATCCGGAGGTTTTCCATCGCTGTGGCCTCACTACTGCATTGGCGGCCCTGGAATTGGCGAATGCTGGCCCTGATCAGGCTCGTGACATAATGCGATTAGTAGGTAGTCGCAGCCAAGCGAGGTTGAGTCAAATTGCCTTGAACGCTGTGGATTCTGATGAAAAATCTAGAGTTATTAGAAGGCTTTTGCATCTTGGAAAGAGAGATCAAGAAGCCGTCAAATCGGCTTTGGTGCTCTTAGATTCGGAGGAACTTAAGAAACATCCAGAGGTAGAGGAGACATTGAACTCAGTGCAGAAAGAAATTGGAGATCGTTTGGAGCAAACCCTATCATGGATTCAAGGAGTAAATCTTCAGGCAGATGAATTTATTCCTGGGCAAGTGATACCTAGTCGTGCCGTGAATCGTAGAGTAGGTCTCTCAGGGGTTGATTATTGGGGCTTAGTAAAGATGTCGGAGGAAATGGAGGCACGGGATCCGAAGATGCGATTCGATTCACTTCGTATCATAGGGGATGAATTGTGGATGTTTATAGATGGTGAACGGACAGTTAATCAAATTGCTGAAGCAATAGGAGCTGAATTTGACTTTGATTTGGAACCTCGTCACATTTTGACCCTTGTTAAAGGGATGGCTAATGAAGGATTAGTGACTCTATCCCAATCATAATAAGATAGCGCATGAGATTAAGAGCACTATATTATTTGGGTTTGACTTTATCAAATTAAAAAGTAGATCAAATGCCAGCGAATCTTACACCTCAATATCTAGAGGCAGAACAAAAGTATCGTGTAGCTAAGGCTTTGCCGGAGAGGATTGCTGCGTTACAAGAGATGCTAAAAGTAATACCTAAACACAAAGGGACTGATCATCTTAGAGCTGATATTCGCTCACGACTTTCTAGGCATTTAGAACAATTAGAGAAACCTAGTGCAACTCGTAGTGGTGGCCCTCAACCATTTAATATAAAGAAAGATGGAGCTGGCCAGGTAGTTATTATTGGACTTCCTACTTCTGGTAAATCTGAGGTGTTAAACGCGCTCACTAAAGCTACGGCTATAGTTGGAGACTATCCTTTTACAACTAAGGTTCCGAATGTAGGTATGATGGTATTTGAAAACGTTAATATTCAACTTATTGATACCCCAGCATTGACATATAAGGTTATACAAACACAGCTTTTTGGCTTACTTAGGAATGCTGATTTATTTCTAGTAGTTGTGAATCTTGCAACAGATCCGATTGATGAGATAGTAACTATTGAACGCATTCTGAATAGCTGGGGAATTGGGTTATTGGAGTATGGTATGCCAAGTTTTGATAGTGATGAGGGCGTAAATAAAACAGTATTGGTAATAGCCAATAAATGTGATATGGACTCTAAGAGTAAGAATTGGTTGTCTCTTAACGAATTTTATGGCACACGTTTCAATATAGTCAGATTTTCTTGCTTGGACGGTACTGGGTTCCAGGCACTAAGGAATGAGGCGTTTAATGGTCTAAACAAGGTTCGTATTTATACAAAAAGTCCCGGAGGGTTGCCGCAATATGATAACCCTATGGTTATAGACTCTGGAAGTACTGTATCGGACGTGGCTTATAGGCTCCATAAGGAATGGAAAGGCAAATTAAAATACGCTTTGTTGTGGGGATCAGCGAAGTTTGATGGTCAACGAGTTGGGAAGGAATATCTTTTGTCAGATGGTGATACCGTAGAATTACATGAATGATTTTGCCATCGAAGAAAAATAGTCCACCCTCAGCACTCATGCCACACCAAGCTGTTCTTTCATTAGTTATCTTAGTTACTTACTAAGTAATAATTCATTTCTCGCAGCTATAGATGCTGGGTGAACTAGCTCACCGTGTTCAATGTGGTATGCGAGTTGTTTGTTGAGGAATTCCATCAGTCCTTCATCCAAGCTTTTTTGACTAAGAGATAATAAAGATGGCAAATATGGGTATCGTTTTATTTTTCGGGGGTCTAATTTATCGGCCAAGAATACTGTTTTACCTACAGGCATTAGTCCGGGACAAGCGGTACTGTGGTAATAAATCCCCTGATAAATTTCCGGGTCTTTCATACCTTCGTTCCATAAAGTAACTGCCGCTACCGGACCATGAAGTAAAATGGGAAGTTCAAGTTCCACTGAGTTTATCTTGATACCTAACTTTTGGGCCATATTAATCAGTGTGTTGGGTTTTTCAGATCTAAACAGGTCATGAGCTTGGGCACACAGCCGTGCTCTATCTACATTTACCCCATGAATGGTTGCCAAATCTACACTTATAGTTTCTACGGTTCGAATATGTTTAATGAGTCCACTAGGTAACTTAGATAAGCGTTCTTGAATTGTTAAGGTTAGTTTGTCATTCATTGCAAATCTGTCAGAAGTTCATGCTTGATTCATTGGTCCTAGTCTGGTTCCGCCAAGCAGATGCATATGTAAGTGTTCAATCTCTTGTCCTGCGTCTAGGCCTTGATTAACTATAAGCCTATATCCAGATTGGCCCACGCCTTCCGTTGTAGCAACCTGACCGGCCGTAGTGAACATATGGCCAAGAATCTTAGACAATTCATCTGACTTGATCGAAAGGCTACTAATATGCTTGTTAGGGATTATTAGTAGGTGTATAGGAGCCTTTGGGTAGAGATCTCTTATAACGATTATCCGGTCATCTCGCAGTATTATTGATGATGAATCCTGACTCTTTATTATGTTACAAAATATACATGGTTTGTTTTGCATAGTAATATCAACCTATATTCCGAAAGTGGTCGTTGCAAAAAACAATGCTACATTGCTTTTGTCCTGTTAACGTGTGTTAGCAAGTAGTGCATCATAGTGAATCTATGGCACGTGATAGTCGTGGGTGAGCAAGTATTCTTTTTAAGTACCTACGGAAATACAAGTAACAGTTCTGACTACTCCATCCGCGTGTACATTGGCTGTTACTAGGTCGCCGATGGAAGCTATATCTGGGGCTTCCATGACTGCTATAATGTCGTATGGCCCTGTAACTACATCTACAGATGTAATTCCGCTCACGTTTCTTAATGTGTTAGCAACCTCTTTGGTTTTACCAACCGATGTTTCAATTAAAATGAATGCTTTAGTTGCCACAATACACCTCGTTTCTAATTTATTAGAGGATTAACGTTGGAAATTCAATTAACCTGAATGCCATATCGTTAAGGCAGTTATCATGATACGGTTCATTACAAATAGTGTCAATTTGCCACTGTATCTCAATGGTATAGCACTAATTTTGTAATACTATAATTCATATATGAATAACGATACAGAATTACTGCGGCGTATGTTGTGCGAATTAAATATTTCAATATCGTCTAGACAAAGTGACGATTTTCAAAAGTACTACAGCGAATTGTTCGCCTGGAACAAGAAATTTAATTTAACACGCATATTGGATTACTCGGATGTTCAGTCTCTACACTTTTTTGACTCTCTCACCATCGTACGGGCACTCAATTCAGAACTGCTCAAAAATGGCCAATTTTTAGATATAGGGTCTGGCGCTGGATTTCCAGGAATTCCTCTTAAAATTATGTATCCAGGAATAAAATTGACGTTGATCGAAGCTACAAAAAAAAAGGCCGTATTTTTGAATCATATTGTGCAAACCTTAGGGCTTGAGTTGGTGAATGTTTACAGTGAACGTTCTGAAACATTAGCACATGATCCCTCGTTGAGAAGCAATTTTGATGTTGTGTTAGCTCGTGGAGTTGCTCCCTTGCGTACACTTGTTGAATTAACTGTTCCTTTTTGCAAAGTAGGAGGGTTAGTAGTAGTTCACAAGGGTAGGGATGCTAAAGGGGAAATATTAGATGCTTCGAACGCAATTCAGAGGTTGGGTAGTAAAACACTGGAATGTATCCCTACAAATATCGAGAGAGGGACTCCCTCCAAATGTTTGGTAGTAATCGAGAAGAATCAACCTACGGATGTGGCTTATCCTCGCAGGGTAGGAATTCCACGCAAACGACCTCTATGATTAAAATATTCATTGCTCTGGCAGGCTATCTGTGCTAGCATTGGCCTTGCTATCAATGTTAATAGGAGTTGAAATTGCGAGTACCAGGACCTTGGGAACTAGCTATAATTTTAGCCATAGTATTGGTAGTTTTTGGCGCTGGAAGATTACCTCAAATAGGTTCATCTCTGGGCCGAGGGATGAGGGCTTTCAGACGAGGGATTAACGGAGCTGATGATTCTTTCGAGGAAACTTCAGAATCGGCTGATAAATCCGAAAATAAAGACTAGTTTCTTATACTTGACTTAGGCCTTATCTTGCATAGGCCATGAGTTCCCTTAGCTGCCCGAACTTTATGTCCTAAATAAATTCCGATCGTTTAGTCTGTCATTTATTTATTACCAGCAAATCTTGATAATATCGTCCCGATTTCAAATAGTGCGATTAATGGTATAGCTACTAGAGCTTGGTTTATAGGATCAAATGTAGGTGTAATGAATGCGCCCAATATGAAGGCAACAACTATCCAGTAGCGGCGCCAACTACGAAATGTTGATGAGGAAACTACTCTTGTCTTAGCTAATATAAACATCACGATTGGCGTTTCAAATACCAAACCCAACCAGAAAATCAGCATTATTACCAGGTTCACGTAATTACTTATTCGAATCATTGGTTCAGCAATATTTCCGCCAAAATTAATTAAGAAATCCATTGCGGGCGGTATCAATACGTAATAGGCAAAGGCGGCGCCAGAAAAAAAGGATAGCAGTACACCTGGTAGGAAAAGATATAAGTACCGCTTTTCACTTGTCGTAAGGCCAGGTGAAACAAATAATATTATTTGAAGCAGGATAATAGGGGAGGCCAATATGAAGCCAGATAACATCGATACCTTCATCATTACGCCGAACATTTCCGTAACATCTACGAACACTAGTCTTCCTGGGGTAGCGGTTATAGCGTCTGCTGGTATCAAAAGGAATGCCAATATTTGTTTGTGTATAATGAACGATAGGGCTGTTGTTATAATCAATACAACGAAGGATATTAATATCCTTTTTCGGAGTTCTTCCAAATGACCACGGAATGATAAATTTTGATTTACGATGGCTTTTCTTCCTTTTCTGAATCGGTTCCGTTTTCCGCATCGGTTTTACTGTTAGTGGTGTCTTCTTCTATTAGACGAGTAAATTGAGTTACTGTTCCCCGAACCTCACGAATTAATTGGCCAATTTTTTTAGCCATAGCTACTAATTTGGTAGGACCGAGCACTGTAAAGGCTACCAGTACTATGACCATTATTTCTAAAGGACCTGTGCTAAAAAAATTCAAGATGCGTTCCCTTCTTGGAGGAGATGAGTCTTACAGTCTTCTGGTAGGCTGTAAGCTCGGCAGTCATACCCTCCACTATCAAGAATTTGTATTAAAGAGCAAGCTGGCAGTCCAATCGCATTACTTAAACATCCTTCAATAACTTCTGCGGGTTTAAAAGAAGCATCTTGTATAGCATAACTGCCCGCTTTATCCATAGGATCACCTGAATTTACATATGATTCAATTTCTTCATCCGATAGAAATCGCATCTTTACCGTAGTTTCTTCAGATTGAACCCATGAACGACGTTTTTTGCGATCGACGACTGCGATACCAGTGATAACTTGATGAATGTTGCCTCTGAGGGATTCTAACATTATCTTGGCTTCTTGATTAGTTTTTGGTTTACCCATGACTTTACCGTTGAAGAATACCACCGTATCAGCTCCTACAATCAGCTGATTCGCATTATCAGTTGCGATTTTGTTTGTTTTCTCTAACGCTAGATGCTTTACCAAAACATATGGGTCCTCTGATTCTATGTTTTCGTTAATAGAAGGTTCTTTTATCGAGAAGGGTATTCCGAGTTCTGTAAGAAGCTGCTGTCGTCTGGGAGAACTTGAGGCCAAAACCAGGTTGTCCAAAGACGTTCGTAGGCCTAGAGTGGATATAGATTCTATATGATGTGTTTGAGGGAACATGTCTATAGGCTGTACCTCTTCCAGGTAAAATTCTTCTTTACATAAGATATTTAAGTCTCTAGCTAAGGTATTGGGATCACAGGAAATATATACTATTTTGTGGGGTTTCAGTAACTGTAAAGTTTTTAGTGTATCCGGATGACATCCTTTTCTTGATGGATCCAATATAACGGCGTACGGTTTTTCTTCGAGTTGACTTAGCATTTCCTCAGTTTTGCCGAGCAAAAATTCAATATTGGCATGTTTTGCTCCATTAATTTTGGCGTCCTCGATTGCTGCTGAAGAATCCTCTATAGCAATTATTTTGCCTGCGTATGGTGCCAATAATATTGCGAAAGTTCCTACACCTGCATATGCGTCGACTAAGACCTCTGAACCTGAAAGCTGGAGGGTCTCTTTGATGATCTCAACTATGGTATCAAGTTGTTGAATATTGACTTGAAAGAACGATGGAGAAGCTATTTGGAAAACTTGTTTTCTAATCGATTCTTTGTAATGCTTCTGACCTGTTGGCATGTCTAAATCTTGGTTTTTGAGAATAGGTTGGACAAGGAATTCACCTGTGTTTATTCCATATCGAATTGATAATTGGGTGGTTTCACTGCACAACCCATGTAATTGGTTCATAATTTCGTTTATACCATTGTCCATAATCATACAGTGCTCTATTGGTATAAACTTTCGGCTTTCACGGTTAATAAATCCCAGGTCCCCTTGATTCCCAATTGTGAATCGAGCATGATTTCGGTATTCGTAAATCTTTGGAGAGGGTATGGTTTCTAATACATGTGGCTCAATAAATCCACCTACTCTTTGAAGCGAATCTACTAACGTTTGCTGTTTTAACTTGATTTGATATTGGTAATCAATATGTTGCAGTTGACAACCTGTACAATTGCCAAAGTATATACACGGTGGCTTTATACGTTTAGGAGATGGGTTTAGTATTTCCACAACTTCCGCAGCAATATAATTCCTTTTTTGAGAAATGACCTTGGCAATAACTTCTTCTCCAGGAATACCCCCAAAAACGAAAACTAACCTGTCATCGAGATATGACATGGCAGATCCCAATCTTCCCCAATTTTGAAGGGTTAGTTGTATGTTGGTGCCTATAATATCTTGTTTGGACATTGATAATTCACACAGCTACTATAAACCAAGGTTTTAATCGTGCCAAGGTTGATTCATCTACATTGTGTTGACCCTTACAGATGCTAGGTATAAACTGGCATGTGTCGTTCTAATGGCAACATTAGAATCAAAGTTTACCCAATGTTGGAGGATAAGGATGGCTGAGCCTTTTGCTGTAACTGACGCAGATTTTGAGGAAAAAGTTCTTAATTCAAAGAATCCGGTTTTAGTAGATTTTTGGGCAGAATGGTGTGGCCCTTGTAAAATGATAGCTCCTATGGTCGATGAATTGGCAGAAGAGTTTGATGGCCAAATGGCTTTTGCTAAAGTGGATGTGGATACTAATCCCATCACTGCTGTTACATATGGGATCAGAAGTATCCCAGCCCTTCTTATATTTAGGGATGGACAACCAATAGATCAAATCATAGGTGCAGTTCCCAAGGGACAACTAAGAAAGAAATTAGATTCAGCCCTGGCATCCTAAATTTGCTGCTGTAGGAATTATTGAAAAGAAAATTCGAATAGTTTTTATCTTATAGCTATTAACAGTGTCAGGATCTATTCCCAGGCTCGGGAGTGGATGGGGCCCGGTGGCTCTCACGGACTTCAAATCCGCTGTATCCCGCTAGAACCGGGATGGGAGGGTTCGACTCCCTTGCACTCCCGCCAAAATATAATTCCTAGATACCTGATGGGTGATTATATGACGTTCGTTATCAGATATTATGGAACCGATAATATTAAACAAACTTTCGTCGTTGGAGCTCAGGGTCTTAAATGTCTTCACGTGATTAATTTAGGAGATAGTTGATCTATGCCTTTGATGATTGGTTTCTCAGAGCAACGTTTGCGCATCTTGCAAAGTGAATTGGATAGTATTGTTGAAAGATTGCCAGGTCTTGGTGTAATCAAGGCTATTTTGCTTAACTCACTGTATCCAGGGGTTGTAGAGAGGGATACTTCTTTAAAATTAGTAATGATTATGAATGATGATCGTCCATTCGTTCGGCGACCTGACTTTTTCTATAGTCATCTTTCTCCAAGCGTTGCTGTAGAATTTCTTGTGTTGACTCCTGCTGAACTGGAATTCGAATATAAAGAAAATAGTTGCCTGGCCTTAGCTATAAGGAAAGGAGAAATCATTCATGGTGTTTAATAAGCAGAGAGAATCGGAACGCTGGATTAAGCAGGCTGAAAACGATCTTTGTGATGCCAAGATGGCTCGTCATAATGAACGACACAACCTTGCTTGCTTCATGGGACAGCAGGCTGGTGAAAAGGCGGTTAAAGGATATTTGTATTTCCAGGGTGCTGAGGATGTTTGGGGCCATTCTTTAGCCGATTTGTGTGAAGATGCAAAAATGTTTGACATGATGTTTGATGTTTTGAAAATTAACGCCATGTTCTTGGATAAATATTATAATCTTACGCGCTATCCTAATTATTTGCCTGGAGGTATACCTTCAGAACTTTTTGATGAACTGGAATCTGAACGTTCAATAGGGTTGGCTGAAGAAGTCCTGAAATTTGTAAGGGATAGGATATCTGAAGCCCAACAACTTTAAGTTTATTAGAGATATAAACGGTAACATAGATTTTTAATGCACTACTAGGAAAATCATTCAGTGACAGTTAAATTCAATACAGAATACGAGTTTTATACGGCTGATGTTTTTACAGATCGACCTTTTGGTGGAAACCAACTAGCGGTCTTTCCTCAAGCATCTGGGCTCACTACACAACAAATGCAGAATATAGCGTCTGAATTTAACATTTCGGAGACATCCTTTGTTTTTCCTTCTTCTAGTGATGGTTGTACGAACTTGCTTCGTATATTTACACCTGATGCAGAACTTCCGTTCGCAGGACATCCCACGATAGGGTCAGCCCATATATTGTCTTTAATAGGGAATATTAGATTGGACGATAAAATTACTAAGATTGTATTTGAAGAAGGAGCTGGTCCCGTACCCGTACTAATTCATATGTTGGATGGACATCCTGTTTTCGTGGAACTGACTGCTCCTCAACTCCCAACATTTGGATTGGACCATCCTTCAGTTAAATCTATAGCCAACGTATTGTCACTTGATATTTCAGATATACTTTATGATAGATTAAAGCCCCAGTCCGTCTCTTGTGGGCTTCCTTTTTTCTTCATACCTATTAGTAATAGAGGCGCAATAAGTAAGGCTCAGTTAAATAGAGAAATCTGGGAACGCGAATTTTCGTCCTATTGGGCACCGGATTTCTACTTATATACTTTTGATCCAGAGTCGGCTGGAGTTGATATTAGAGCAAGGATGTTTGGACCATCTAAAGGTATAGGAGAAGATCCAGCTACTGGTTCTGCTGCAGTTGGGTTGGCTGGATACCTAGCATCTTTAGAATCAAATACTGATGCTACCGTAAGATGGAAAATAGAACAGGGTTTTGAAATGGGAAGACAAAGTTTTCTTAATATTGAAGTTGATAAAAAAGATGGAGAAATTAGTGCCATTAGAGTTGGAGGGTCTTCTGTACTTGTCAGTAAGGGTGTAATGTATATCCCGTAAACCCATATTTATTGTTCAATGGGTGTATCAGTACGGTTTCCCCATTCTCCCCATGAACCATCGTAGTTGCTAGCATTGGGGAAGCCCAGTAATTTCAGCACAAAGTTAACGTGCGCCGCACGAATGCCAGCTTGTCAATATGAATGGATTCGTTTGTCTTTGGTTATACCGTGATCACCTAGTAACGATAATAATTCCTTAGCAGGTTTTAGAAGATGGGTTGTTTCATCAACTAAATTGAGCCATTCTAAATGTGTGGCTCCTGGTATGTGCCCTTTAAACTTATTTCCTCGGTCATTTTCACCTGTGTATTCCTCTTTACTCCTAACATCCCAAATAATGACGCCACTAAGATCCTTGATATTAAGAAGCTGGTCTGTAGTCGTCATCAATGATTGATTTTTACATGGTTCAAATTTAGAAGATGTGGTATGTATCGGTGAGTCAGTAGTTATAGGGCGGCCTTCAGTGGTCCATTTTTTCCATCCCCCGTTAAGTACTTTTACATTGGTGTGACCGTAGTAGTTTAGGGCCCACCATAAACGTGCTGCGTAAAGCCCACGAGAATTGTCATAAGCTATAACTAGGGTACTGTTTTCTATTCCTAGGGACCTGGCCATTTCAGAGAATTCTTCTGGTCCCATTATATTTATATGGTTTGGTGGAGTTCCTTTTTGATAGTGATCTTTTTGGGTTACTGCTCCCGGTATGTGGGCTCTTTGGTACTGTTCCGGCACGTCACAGTCGACAATTCTGAGGTCTTTTTCATACAAATGATCGTTAAGCCATGAAGTATCGACCAAAAGGTCAGGGTTTGAATATTCGTTATTATTAATGTCCTTATCCATAAACCTTAGACCTAATCTAGACTTAATCTTAGAGACTGAGTTGGCTTGTTTCGATACTCGTATGGGATTATACTTTGATAGATGCCATGTCGTATAGGGTTATTTATGGAGATGGAAATGAAGGAAGATCTTGCTAAAGAAGTTAGAATCCTTATGGATAGAACTGGGTTGGAATTAGATGATGACCGTATCCATAAGCTAACTGAAGCATACGAACAAATCCTTGCCAAATTGAAGGATCTGCATGACATAGAAGTTGATGAAGAAGAAGTGGCTGGCATATTTGATCCCACAGCATACAGTGGATAGGTTACATATATGAATTCTAACAACTTGGAATTGTGCTTTTTGACTATCCCTGAGGCCGCTAAACTTATTAAGTCACGCGAACTGTCTCCTGTTGAATTAGTTAGTGCTTTTTTAGAGAGGATAGGTGAAGTAGATCCGATTATAAAATCGTACATTACAATACTTACTGATCGAGTAATGGAAGAAGCTAAAATAGCTGAGACTGAAATATCTGCTGGTCGATACAAAGGTTTGCTACACGGAATTCCATTAGCACATAAGGATTTATACGATACCAAGGGTATAAGAACTACAGCTCAATCAAAGGTTTATGAGAAACGGGTTCCAAATATAGACTCTACAGTTATTGAAAGGTTGAACGGAGCAGGGGCATTGATGCTGGGTAAATTGTCTATGTTTGAATTTGCTGCTGGGGGACCTGAAACTAGCATATTCGATTATTCGCGTAACCCATGGAACACGGATTACATAACAGGGGGATCTAGTAGTGGTTCTGCTGCCGCAGTTGCTGCGTCTTTATGCATGGGTTCAATGGGCTCTGATACGGGTGGATCAGTAAGAGGGCCTGCCGCAGCTTGTGGCATAGTTGGACTAAAACCCACTTATGGTCGTGTGAGTAGATATGGAGTAATTCCTATAAGCTGGTCTTTAGATTATTGTGGTCCTATGACGTGGTCTGTTGAAGATAATGCTGTCATGCTTCAGGCCATAGCTGGATTCGATGAGAATGACCCTACAACTAGCAGGTCTGTCGTTCCGAATTATATGGAATCATTAACAGGTGATATAAAAGGAATGACCATTGGTGTTCCGAAACATTTTTGTTTTGATAGAAATGCTGGGGATATGGACCCGGAAACTATAGATGCTTGTGAAAAAGCATTAGTTGATTTGGAAGCTCTAGGGGCTAATGTGGAGGAAATTCATATTGAGTCTTTGGAGTATGCCAATATAGCCAACAATGTGATATGTATGACGGAAGGATTTGCTTATCACCTTGCAGGCTTCAAGGGGCAGCCGGAGAATTATGGAGAAAATTTTATCAAGCACCTCTATACTGGAGGCCTCTACTCGTCTAGTGATTATATACAAGCTCAGAGAGTACGGGCTAAGATAACTCGTGAATTTACACGGGTTCTTTCAAACGTTGATGTTATAGTGACTCCAACATCGCCTAGACCTGCATGGCCTTTCGGGGAGAATCCTGCTGCGGGAGCCCTCATATCTGAACGAAGCTTCTATGCACCATATAATCAAACAGGCATGCCAGCTATATCGGTCCCCTGTGGTTTTAATGCAAATGGCATGCCAATAGGATTGCAATTTGCATCAGGGGCATTCGAAGAATCAACCATATTTCGTATTGCATATGCCTATCAACAATATGCTGAATGGTATAAATGTAGACCTCAAATTTAGGCTCAAATAACCTGGCAAATTATCGAGCCGTTGGGCCTATTTGGATAATCTAGCATTAAATTTATTCAAGTCTCATTAATTGTGTTCAGGAGGGAACGTTAATGTGTGGGAGATTTGCTCTATATTCAGATATAGAAGTCCTGAGCTCCAGGTTTAAATTCTCAGATTTGACAGGTGTTTATCAATCTAGTGGCAATGTTTCTCCTAGTGAAAGAGTATTGACCGTGGTAGATCATGGCGATCGTAAGGCAATGATGATGAAATGGGGACTTATACCGTATTGGGCTAAAGATTCCAAGTTTGGTGCAAGAATGATTAATGCTAGGGCCGAAACGGTCGATCTTAAACCTGCTTATAGAGAGGCATTCCGAAGTAGAAGATGTCTAATATTAGCTGATGGGTTTTTTGAATGGGCTAGAGTTAATGGAAGGAAATCCCCTTATTTTATTCAATTAAAATCGGGGATGAGTTTTGCGTTTGCCGGGTTGTGGGATACGTGGTTATCCCGTGATAGTGAACAAATCAATACTTGCACTATTGTTACTTGTGAGCCCAATGAATTAATGTCCTCTATTCATTCCAGAATGCCTGTTATATTAAATGAAGAGGCAGAAACGCTATGGTTGAATCCAGAAATCTGTGAAACTAATTTGTTAAAAGATCTGATGGTGCCGTATCCGTCAGATCTTTTATGTGCTTCTAAGGTAATGATTGGAGATAGTGATGTGAATAAGCAAATTGACATGTTTGGTATTGTTTAGATTAGCAAATAAAAAAGTTTCTATTTAGGATGGTGAATGGTGAAGATATATTGGCAAGAAAGCAGGAATGGGCAGAAATTGGTTTTAGATATTGAGAATGGTGAAACCATAATACTGGGAGCAGTTAGAAAAACAAAAAATGGATTTGATGCTTTTGCAACCACATTGGGATATGACCCAGGAAGGGCTGTAAAAGGGATCCCTGAATTGCAGGATGCAAAAACTTTTGTCGAATCATTTGAGCCCTGGGATTTATTTCAAGGTGGAGATGAAGCCCTCCCGATTGAGACAGACGTTCGAGCTATGTAACCCTAACGTTAGTTACAAAAGGTGATTCCATTTAAGTTGTAATTCATATCGTATTAATGGTTTGAGCTAGTCCGTTTGATTTGGCATTTCAATTGAAAGCGTCGTTCCTGTAGTTCTGCGGATACTGATTTTACTGCTCAGTAGATAAGATGTTTAAAAGGGGGTTGTGATGAGTCACGTTGTTATCAAGAATGGGCGCATTATAGATGGTTCAGGTAATCCCTGGTATAAAGCTGACATTGCTATAGAAAATGGGGTTATTAGAGATATTGGACAGATAGACTCTACAGGTGATATTGAAATTGATGCTCGGGGTAAATACGTATGCCCAGGGTTTATAGATATGCATAGTCATCCTGATCTTACTTTGTTTTATAAAAAGGTGCAGGATTATAAATTACGTCAGGGAGTAACTACTGAGGTTGGGGGAAATTGTGGGTTTACAGCGGCTCCTCTTAATCCTTCTACTCAAGAGGCACTTAGGAAATACATGGCATTTATTACTCCTCCTTCTGGTGTGAACTGGAACTGGCAAACATTCGATCAATATTTACAGGCTGTTGAGGTTTCACAGCCTTCTACGAATTTGGTTTTTCTAGTAGGTCAGGGCACCGTAAGAATTGCTGCCATGGGTTTTGAACAAAGACCGCCCACAAAATCAGAAATATTGTATATGGAGGCCTTAGTTAAGGAGGCCATGGAAGCTGGAGCATTTGGAATCTCGACTGGATTGGTTTATGTGCCTGGAGCGTATTCTGAGACCTCTGAGATTACTCGACTTGCCAAAGTGAGTGCGGCTTATGGTGGCTTTTATGCTACTCATATGCGTAATGAAGGAGATAAATTATTAGACTCTGTACAAGAAGCGATAGATATTGGTGTTAATGGTGGGTTGCCTGTGCAAATTTCGCATCATAAAGCAACAGGTAAACTAAACCATGGCATGGTTTTTGATTCTTTGGCAATGATGGTTGAGGCTCGGGAAAATGGTTTGGATGTTACATTGGACCAGTATCCGTATATTGCTGGCAGTACAACCCTTCAAGCTGTACTTCCCCCTTGGGCGCAGGAAGGAGGTGTTGAAGATGTCGTGCAGAGATTAGAAACCTCTGACATTCGATGCAAGATTAGAAATGAAATTTTGGCCAACAAGGGTGAATCAAGAATGGGAGGTGATCTTGGCGATATTTTGATTACTACTTTGGCCACTGAACTCAATAAGAGATTCATAGGGTTGACTATTAAGGAAATTAGTGAGCTACGAGGGCAGGAGTATATTGATACAATTTTGGATCTTTTGAAAGAAGAACAATGTGCCGTTGGAATGGTGGTTTTTTCTATGGCCGAATCAGATGTGCGTACGGTAATGTCTCATCCTTATACAATGATTGGTTCTGACGGACTATACTCCCCAGGAAATCCACATCCCAGAATCTATGGTACTTATCCAAGGGTATTGGGAAAATATGTAAGACAAGAAGGTTTGTTTTCATTGGAGGAAGCGGTGAGGAAAATGACTTCATTTCCGGCCCAAAGATTGCGACTTCACTCAAAGGGGCTATTAAAGCCAGGTAACGATGCAGATATAGTCGTTTTTGATGCCAAAACAATTATTGATAAATCTACCTTTCGTGACCCGCATCAATACCCATTAGGGATAGAATATGTTTTAGTTAACGGGGTAATTAGCGTAGATGAAGGGGAGTTTACGGGCAACATAGCCGGCAGAGTTATTAGGAGTACTCAACTCAGTTGAATTAAGTTAGGTGATGCCCGTTGAGTGCTCTTGCTTTACCTGAAGAATCTTTACATATTCACGAATGAAATCCAAGGAAATAGTCCCCAATTTTTGGGTCGTTAAGAATGTTTTTGGCATTATCAGTGTGAACTACTTTCCCATTGGAGAATATGTATCCACGATCAGACCTAGAGAGTGATAATCTCGCATTCTGTTCTACTAGAAGTATTGAGATTCCTTCACTGCGAAGAGCGTCAAGATTTGTCAAAATTTGCTGTTGATATTTGGGTGAAAGAGCTGCTGTCGGTTCGTCTAATAGGAGGAAGCTAGGGTTTGAGATAAGTGCACGAGATATCGCTAGCATCTGTCTTTCCCCACCAGATAATGAGGCAGCTAAGTCATTCATGCGTGGTTCCAATTCAGGAAACATACTAACGGCTCGTTCTATACCCGGGTTAAGTTTTTTTGCTGCTAAACGTATTCCGCCCATTTGCAGGTTTTCGCGAACTGACAAGGAGGGGAAAATGTTGTCGACCTGAGGTACATATGCAATCCCACGTTCAACCAACTTGTCTGTGCGCCACCCTGAGACATCTGAATTATAGTGCAAAACGGTGCCTTTGTGGATGGTAGCAAGACCGAAAAGCACTTTAAGGAATGTCGATTTTCCGCATCCATTAGGACCGATGATTGTGACGAATTCGCCGTCATCGACATATAGATTAATTCCGTTCAGGATCTGAACGGAGCCGTAACCTCCTTCGAGATTCTTGATTTCAAGCATTCTATTCATTTTGTGTCTGCCCAGTGTCGCCGAGATATGCTTCAACGACATCCCTACTCTTCCTGATTTCATCGGGTGTGCCTTCCATTAATATTCGACCTCTATCCATGACGATAATCTTATCAACATCACGACGGAGGATGAAATCCATGTTATGTTCTATAACTAACATGCCAATTCCTGTATCTGATGTTAGGGATCGGAGGTTTTGAAAAATTCTTTCTGCAAGTGGTCCTGCAACGCCAGCGACAGGTTCGTCTAGCAAGAGGAACCGAGGTGAACTCATCAAAGCACGTCCAATATCGACAAGCTTACTTTGTCCGCCGGATAGCTCGCTAGCAAGGCTATGCGCCATGTGCGACATCTCCAACAAGTCGAGAGTTGAATAGGCATCCATTATTCGCTGGTTTTCTTTATATCGGGAACCGGGTCGAAGGAGTGCAGATAAGATGTTAGGAGCAAACTGATTCCGAGGAGGAACAAGAAGGTTTTCAATTACGGTCATTTCACGCCAGAGCCAGGTGTGTTGGAATGTTCTAGTTAATCCCAAACCCTGTATCTGATCGGGCCTCATGCCCGTAGCAATCTTCCCCAGTACTTCTATGTTTCCAGATGTCACTTCTAATAAACCGGAAATACAATTGAATGTGGTCGTTTTGCCACACCCGTTAGGGCCGATTAGCCCAACAAGTTCACCTTCTTCAACCTGGAACGAAATTTGGTCAACGGCTCTCAATCCGCCAAAATTTTTGGTCAGACCTGATATTCGAAGAGCAGGCATTGTCGTCATCATTTGTTACCCTCTTCTTCAATGGGATGTGAAGCTATTGCACTAGGGCGTTGAGGTCTGCTTGGAACCTCTGGCAAAAGGCCTTTTGAAGACATGAGTAATGCTCCTACAATTACTGTCCCAATGAGTGCTAGTTTGAGGTGGGGCAGAGATATGAGAATGTCCCCTTTGGCAAAAATTTCGGTAATGGATCGATCTGACCAGATGAGTCCTCCGACGTTTACTACCAACCATGAGAATCCACTATCTAGATAAGCAGTCATGTTGTGGAACGGTAGGCTTGCACTGCCTCTTGAGACCACCATAACATTAAAGAGGAATTCAACTATGACAATTACGAATGCGCCAATAATCATGCCACGGTTGTTAGCTCGCCCTCCAACGATGTAGGCAGCCCAAATGAGAAATGTCGTACGGACCGGGTTCATGAATTCGGGCCATATGTTCGTGTTGAGCCAAGCCCAAAGCGCCCCTGCAAGGGCTGCGATTGCGGCTCCAAGGGCGAGGCTGGCGGCTTTGTGTGTCAGGATGTTGTGTCCGTGATGCTGGCTGACTACCTCATCTTCTCTGATTGAACGAAGAATACGTCCCCATGGAGAGGCGAGGACAGTATTGAGTAGAAGCCAAACCGCAACCAAGCAAATAGTGGCTAGGATAGCAAGAAGTACGACATAGGGTGCGTCGACGTGTAGACCAAGCAAGTTGCCTATGGTTCCAGAGGGTCCATTTTCCCACCACCTCTGCAGACGTCGAGAACAATGTGATATGCCGATGGCGGAAGTGACTGTTCCGGCTCGGAGCATAGGCTCGGCTTGAAGAGAGATTCTGAGCATTTCACCGAGCGAAATAGTAACGATGGCAAAGTAATCCATTCGTAATCTGGCCGTTGGATAAGCGAGTAACCAGCCTGCGATTGCCGCTATCAACACCGCAGCAATTGTCGCCATCCATGGGTTCCATCCATATCCATTTGTTTCAACTGGAGCAGAAAGTAGTCCAACGGTGACGGCCCCGATGCCGACGAAAAATATCACACCGAAATTAGTCATTCCTGTTATACCAGTATGTAGGTTAAGTGAGAAACAGGCCAACCCAAAAATTCCCAGGAGAGAAATAATGCGAGCAACCTGCATGGTTTTGGTAAGCGCGGTTACACTGGGGAGTAACAAAACGATTGTCACTAGGAGGAGGAAAAACAATATGAATGCAATCCAGGATCCCCGTTCGGTATCTCGAGCTATTCGGATTGGATTAGTTATTGGCACACTCAACTTGGCTAGAGTTCTAGGAATTAGGCTGAAAGCTGACCGTATAGCCGTTGAGATACGGGACCAACATTTATATGGTAGGGCCCAAGCAGACGCGATTGTATTCGCCATTAACCCGATTGCCTTGTCTTTAAATTCGTTGATTTGGTCGATGTAGAACGATGCCCTAGTTATCATTGTTGACATAGGTCTTAACATAGAGGATGTTGTTTTCCTCAGGGCATGATTGCTGTTTTGTTGACTCAAGCGTCGGTTCCTGATTCGTTCGATGTTCCAGTTTTCAATCGCGGAACCAATCCCCCGTGGAGCCAACAGGAGTACCCCGACCAAAAAAACGAAGGGCATTACTTCGGCGAATCCACTGGCTGTAGGACGATCAAGGGCATTTCCAGCGCCGACTAACACGGGCTCAGATATAGCCCTTAGAAAACCTACAATTAGGGCTCCAATTATGACGCCAGGTACAGATCCAATAGTGCCAAGTACGATTACCGCAAAAGCTGGTAGCAGTAGCATAAGTCCGAGTTCAGGATTAATCGGCAAGATCGCTGCAAGTAGTGCACCTCCCAGTCCGGCAATTACAGCTGAAAGAAAGGCGGTACTACTATATACACGTTCTAGATGGATTCAACTTGATGCGGCTAGTTCTGGATTATCAGCGACTGCGCGCATTTGCCTGCCGAGACGTGTGCGATTAAGGAGAAATAATAGTAATAATAAGGCGCCG
>CAZPLA010000026.1:0-61585 GCA_964587385.1 uncultured Dehalococcoidia bacterium
GACAATTTAGCCTTCTGCCCCTTGATTGAAGATAATGTGGCTATAAAAGAAGTCGATTCTTTTAACAAAGAAGCCTGAATAGTCCAATATTCTGATGCAGTGAAATTGTCAATTTCTTTTTCGCGATCACATATTAGTCTAAGAGTGACAGATTGAACTCTTCCGGCCGAGAGACCTCTTTGAACCTTTTTCCACAATAATGGACTTAGTTGATATCCGACTATGCGGTCTAATATACGTCTTGCCTGTTGTGCATTTATTAGGTCATAGTCGAGTTCTCTAGGATGTTCAAAAGCAGATGCAATAGCTTCTTCAGTAATTTCGTGAAAGGAGACTCTTTTTAGAGTTTTATTAGATTTGTCCCATCCAGTTGCATTAATTAAATGCCATGATATGGCTTCTCCTTCACGATCAGGGTCAGTAGCTAAATAAATTGACCTTGCATCCTTTCCGAGAGCTTTTAATTCTTTGACGATAGAGGCTTTGGGTCTCATAACCGAATAAGATGGAACAAAACCGTTGTCGATGTCTATCCCCAACTTACCTTTTGGCAGGTCTCTAACATGTCCCAACGAGGCAGCAATCCTATATTTTTTTCCTAAAATACGGGCTATCGTTTTTGCCTTGGCAGGTGATTCTACTACTACCAGGTCAGGAGGAATGGTCTTTTTTGTTTTAGATGCCATGTTTATGTTCGAACCCTCAGGGGATGATTGAATCTATTCCGTACCACTACCTTTCTAAAAATACGATATTCCATGATTAATATGCAGTTTTAGCATAGCATAGGGAAGGATGGCTCACAACGGAATTCAGAAACAATGCGAGGGAAAGCATAATTCGGTTAGTTTGAAGTTTCTAGATATTGCATATAGGATTTTGCCTAGGTGCAATCTAAAAATTGAGGTTCTCATTTCGTGGCGGAGAGGGCGGGATTCGCACCCGCGAGACGAGTCACCCCGCCTCCGCGCTTTCCAGGCGCGACTATTCGTCCACTCTAGCACCTCTCCGGGTTTCACCATAGGTCATGTCTATTCTGGCATGTTTGCAAGGCCTAAATAGTATGAAGATACCTTTGATTAGTGTCAACGTATCATGCTAGGTAGGGCACTATTAATTCTTAATTATTGTTAAAGTATTGCCAAATAAGTTTATAGCTGATACAACGAAATTAGCCTGTATGAATAAATATACTGCTGTTAAATAGGAGGAAACATTGTGGTTGAAATAAATAAAAGCAATTCACATCAAATAGAGGATTTAACTGGCATGGCTATGACGGTTAATGGGCCGGTGAATGGGAATGAACTTGGTTTCACGTTAATGCATGAGCACATGTTTCTTGAATTCTTTAGGCATCAAATTCCAAGGTATAACACACCTGCAACGGAAATACATCTGTGGAATGAGAAGCTGACATTGGCTAACTTGCATTACCTCAGAGAGGGGAAGGCTATTAAGGATAATCTTATCCTGGTAGATGAAGAGGTTGCTATAAATGAGGTCAACTATTTTAAACGGCATGGTGGTAATACTATCGTTGAACTGACAAATGTTGGCATGGGTCGTGACCCGATGGCTTTGAGACGGGTATCCAACGCGACCGAACTTAAAATCATCATGGGGTCAGGGTGGTATGAAAAACGATATTATCCTGACAATATGGATCAGCTTACCGTTGAATATATGACCGACGAGATTATTAGGGATTTAACCATAGGAGTGAATGGCACTGGTATACGTTCCGGAATTATTGGAGAAGTTGGCATAAATGGCAACCCGATTACAATAAATGAAGAAAAAAGCATTATAGCATCAGGTAGAGCTAGCGTAGCCACTGGAGCTGCCATATCGTTTCATCATGGTGGAACAGGAAAAGAAAGATTTGGTGTTGCAACAATGTTAAAGGAAGAGGGGGTAGACCTGACAAGGGTAATTTACGGTCATAGCAATTCATATTGTGGGGATGTTCCTTTTCTTTTGGAATTGTTGGATTTAGGAGTGTATGTTCAATTTGATACCCTAGGTAGAGTTGGCGCACCGGTTGCTCGAAAAGCTCCAATACCTGGGCCTATAGTTGCTGGGATGCATCAAGTTGCTACTGATGTGTTAGTGGCTGAGGCAATTCCTCAATTGATCCAGGCTGGATTTGAGGATCGAATATTATTGTCACAAGATGTATGTAAGAAAGATTGCCTAAAATCTTATGGAGGTATGGGATATTCTTTTTTGCAGGAAAAATTTCTGCCTTACTTAGTCAATCAGGGTGTTACACAAGAACAAATCAATAAAATGATGGTCTATAATCCGAGAAGAGTTCTGACTTTTGTTTCACCTAGGTGATTTACATTTTTCTACAACATTATGGATATTGCTCGTTATGAATAAGCTACTGGTTTTGGGCAAGGGTGAAAAAATGCGGATAGATGAAAGGAGGTAAATATGAAAGAGGAACTTCTGAAAACGATGTTATCCGAGATGGATTCATATATCGAAGATGTTCTTGTGCAGGAGCGGGTTGTAGGCTGTTCTATTGGAGTAGTAAGTGACCAAGAATTGCTTTGGTTCAGAGGGTATGGGTATTCCAATATTGATAAGGAGACTAGACCTGAGGCACATACTCTATTTAGAGGAGATTCTAATACTAAACCATTCACTGCAATGAGCATTATGCAACTGCGTGATGAAGGGAAGCTAGATATTAATGATCCCGTAATTAACTATATTCCAGAATTTGGTCGGATTGATTGTCGTTATGGCACCATTGAGGATGTTACACTTCGTCGATTATTGACACATAGGTCCGGACTTCAGGGTGAACCTCCAAGTGAGAGGCCTAGAACAGGAATAGGTCCGACTGAGGTAGAACTGTTAAAGAGCCTCGATGAGATAAGTGTGGTCATTCCTCCTGATTGGCAGCATAAATATTGCAATTTGGGATTTATGTTACTGGGTATAGTAGTGTCTAGGTTGTCTGGAATGAAATTTGAGGATTACGTAAACGACCATATATTTCGTCCATTGAATATGACTTCTAGTACGTTTTACCCGGAAGATTCTGATGTCGATAGGGTTATTCAATATTATGGTCCTGAATATCAGGAAAGGTCTGCTAAGGCAATGCGATTGGATCTTAAATCATGGATACCTGCCGGTGGAATATATTCAAACATAGAGGATATGGCGAAATGGATAGCTCTTCAATTTAGAACCTATAATGAAACAAGAGGAAACGGGCAAATTCTTAAGGGTTCCTCAATTGAAGAAATGCATCGTCCTCAATACGTGGAATCTGATTGGAGCAGTGGTTTGTGTATTTCATGGCATGCTCTTCGAAGTGGCGAGAATGTATATTTGGGACATGGGGGAAGTAACGCAGGTTCTCATTCACAAACGTATTTTAATAAGCGACATAAAGTGGGAGTAATAGTTTTTACTAATTCTGATGGGCATGCTGCTCATAATAAGCTTTCGAAGGCGATAATGGATCGTTGTGTAGATGTTCTTGGCAAAGTAAAGGAAAAGCCAACAATTTCCCCAATTACAGCCGCTCCTTCGGAAATGGAACCATTAATTGGCAGATACGCTACGGATCGGCCCAATAGTGCTATGCGCATTGTGTGGCTAGACGGTACACTTATGATGGTTGATGACGGAGGATTTTTGCCAACTGATTTGGTTTATAAGGGCGGTAGTGGGACTCCGGCTCACTTGGATCCTACTAATAACTCTAATGTGTTCATAGCACGAGAGGGAAGATTGGCCGGAGAGACTATTAGTTTTGAACTTGGCACAGACGGCAGAGTGATAACTTGCACTATGCAGACTGGGACGATTTATAGAAGGATTAAATGAGAAAAAATAATTTGAAAATTGACGGCTTGAGCACATATGATTGATTGCTTCGTTGATTTGATATGAGGTTCTTGGGAATACCGGTGCAATTTGCATCTGTATTGATAATAAGTTTGCTATTAACTGTTTACCTGGGCGCGTGGTCTGCTCAGACAAGAGTAGAGGAAAGAACTTATAATGCTGTAGTTGCTCGCGATGCTCAATTGCTATTGGGGAATCCCAGTATGACTTTTCCCAGGACCACTTCTGCTAACTCGTTTTCTTTAAATCAGGAGCAACTTGTGGTGGAAAAAGAGTGGTGGGAAAATACGACTCTGTTTTTATGCCCATTACATTAGTGCGAAATAATCAGCAATCTATGGGGTTTCATGAAAATCTTCTCTGGTAAATCAAACAATAACAAGATGTCTGGAGCAAACAGGACATTCTATTTCCACTATGCTTGGGTAATAGTGGCGATAATAGCCGTCATGCAAATGGTGGGGGCCTCTGTCCGAATGGCCTTTGGGGTGTTTATAGAACCTATGAGTGAAGGGTTTGGTTGGAGTCACGGTTCTATTACTCTCTCTTATGCAATATCTCATGTAATATCTGCTCTTGCTTCACCTTGGGCAGGTAGGTTCGGTGATAGGCATGGTGCTCGACGTGCAATGTTGCTTGGATGTGGGTTGTTTATAATTGGGATGGTTCTAACTGGAATGGCCAAAGAGTTGTGGCATATATATGCGTCTTTTGGAATATTGATAGGAATTTCTGAGGCCTTATTTTTGGTTCCCCTGATTCCGGCAGCTATGCTATGGTTTCGACGTCACCTTGGATGGGGGATGGGTGTTTTAATGCTTGGTTGGGGATTAGGGCCGGCGGTGTCAGCTCCTTTAATGGGTTATATGATAGTGAGGTTAGGCTGGCAATGGACCTTTTGGGTTACTGCTGGAGTTTCATTTTTTATAATGACGTTGATGATTTACTTTTTTAAAAATAAGCCATCAGATATGGGGTTAATTCCATATGGTTCCCATAGAGATGATATTCCAGAAAGTGTTGTAAATATTGATAAAGATAAAGTCCGTGTTTTTACTAAATATATCAGTAAGACTAGCGCGTATTGGAACATGAGTTCAATTCACTTTTTGGGCTGTGTAGGTCATGCTGTAATTCTTGTATATTTAATTCCTATTGCATTGGAAGAAGGAATTTCTTTGGTGATGGCGGCGAGTCTATTAACTGTAATGTCAGGGGTTAGTGTTGTGACCAGGTTAGCTACCCCTGTTTTGGCCGATAGCCATGGGCCTAAAATGGTGATGTTCTGGTTCTATTTTATCCAAGGCTGCACGGTTCTTATGTTATTTTGGACTCATGACATATATGCATTTTATGTATTTGCGGTTGCTTTTGGCATAGGTTATGGAGGTGAAACCGGTGGATTCCCGATACTAAACCGAAAGTATTATGGACATGCGCCAGTAGGTTCCGCCCACGGTTTCCAAATGCTCGGAGCTGGCTTAGGAATGGCTTTGGGTGGATGGATAGGTGGTGTTTTATATGACATATACGGAACTTATGATTTAGCATTAGCAGTGTCCGTGTTAGCAAGTATTGCTGGTGCTATAAGTATACTGTTATTGGAATCTACTAATAAACTTCTCATACCGGATTGGGAAACGACAAACGCGTAGTAGAGTAAATCTGCTGCGATGATTTCCATAGATTATTTAATTGCTTAAATTGTTATATAAGCTAACGCTGCCATACTCCTAAATTTGCATTGTTTCTAGCCGGTATGTATACTCCGGTTAGAATGTAAGTAAGTCATTACTTACAAATAATCTAGGCAAGTGCTTCTTGATAACTGCAGGGCGACAGCGCCATTATATTAGACAAATACAGATCTTGGCTGCGGTCAGAAGAATCGTTAGCAACTATGGATTGGAGAGGTTAACCATCCATGATATAGCTAGAGAGATAGGTGTTACCGAAGGTGCTATTTATCGCCACTTCCGAAGTAAACGAGAAATACTTGACTATGTTATTGAGGCATGGAAGGAAACCCTTATGGGAGCTTTACCTGACGTGGGATTCGATCATGTTTCTCCAATAGATGATTTGCGTAATTCCTTTTTGGAACAGCTCAGTGATGTAGAGGAATATAGAGGATTAGCTTTCGCTGTAGTAGCGGAATCAATGATTATGCATGGTGCTGGAGTAGGAGCACAGATAGCAGGGGTCATACGGGAATATATGGACCGTATTAAATCAATTCTTCATCGTGGGGTAGAAGATGGGAGTATTCGCAAAGACCTAGACATAGAAACCGCGTCTATTATGTTTTTAGGACTGGTTCAGACTACGGCTAGACTCTGGTCGTTGGGGCATTTCCGTGATGGTATATCTAAGCATGCCAATTCTGCTTGGGGATTGTATCTTGGAGCTATATCGACGAAAGAGAATTCTTCGCCGAACAATTTGGTTCCTACTATGTTTATAGAGAGAGAAGAATAAAGAATAGAACTTAATTAGGTAGAGGAGGAGTAATGCTGGAAAAGAAGATGAGACCTCGGTTTTTCACACGAGGTATTTGGTACACATTTGGACTTTTAATGATATTAGTCCTGGGTATTACCGCTTGCGGTGATTCCGCAAAATCGGGAGGCTCGCTTAAAGTAGGGATGTTATCGGATCACGTTACATTCGACCCTCCATTAGTTTTGGGGATGCCGGACATTTATACGGCCGTGCATGCCTATGATGTGCTAGTTTTCAGGGATCCTGACATGAGTCTTAGTCCTGGATTAGCAGAGTCATGGGAGACTAATGCAGATGCATCGCATTGGACTTTTAATTTGCGAAAAGGAGTCCATTTTAACAGTTATGAAAACGGACAGGTTGTTCAAGGCAAAGAATTTAAGTCTGAAGATGTCATATTTAGCATAAACAGGATTTTTGAGGTCGAATCACCTATAGCTGGAACTTTGGTTAAACCTGAAGCTATGATAGCGGTAGATGATTACACAATACGAATGGAGTTTGATGGACCTAATGCACCGCTATTAGATGCATTGGTAAAATATGCCGTACAGATGACTCCTTCTAACATTGACCCAGACCTTTTTAAAACTAGGACATTTGGAAGTGGTGCTTTCATAGTGACAGAACACATTGTCGGTGAACGAACAAGCTTCGTTAAAAACCCGGACTATTGGAATAAACCATATCCTTTGGCAGATGAAATGGTCTTTGTGTTTTTGCCAAGCCCTGAGGCTAGAGCAGAGGCTCTAAAAGCTGGAATAATTGATGTAATTGCAGATCTGGATGCTACTAGTATTCCTGGTTTGGAAAGTCATCCTGACACTGCAGTTTTGGAGGCTCCGAGCGGTGGTTATATGAACCTTGCTATGAATGTAACCCAAGCTCCTTTCGATAATAAAAAAGTGCGGCAAGCAATACAGGCGGCAACTGATAGAAACGCCGTTATACAAGGTGCACAGTTTGGTAAGGGTTCAATTGGTTACGACCATCCGGTTGTCCCAACTGACCCTGTGTTCAATGAAAATTGTGTGCCCCCAGATTACGATCCTGAGTTAGCTAAGAGCTTACTTAAGGAAGCGGGTTATCCGGATGGCATTGATCTGACTTTACACACTTCTACGGCAGGGGCTTCGATGGTAGAAATGGCCACTGTCTTAAAAGAGAGCTTTAGACCTGCAGGTATTAATTTAGAGATAGTAGTTATGCCTGAAGATGGTTATTGGGCGGAAGGTTGGATGGTCAAACCGTTTGTTACAGTTTGGTGGGGAGGAAGACCTCCTTACGAGGGATTCAGCGTAGTATATAGAGGTGGTGGTTCTTGGAACGAGACCTTCTATGCTGACGATAGAGTAGATGCTTTATTGGATGAAGCATTAGGCGCAGCCAGTCTTGAGGATCAGAAGAGAATCTATGGGGAACTCCAATGCATAGTTGTAGAGGAGGTTCCTCGTGTTGTCGTAGCCTTTAGACCGGTCACTTTAGGTGTTAGGAATGACGTAATGGATGCCGTTCCAATGTGGGACGCCACCATAGATATGCGCAGGGTTTGGTTGGACAGATAGAATCCTACAAAATTAATTTGTAGGTTAGGCCAACCACAAATAAAGTAGATATAGCTTGAGGGGCCCTCTGCGGCCCCTCAAGTAGTTTATAAGTGTATCAACCAAGGAGGCACGTTCTGGCTAGATACCTTGTTCGACGCATCAGTCTTATTGTAATCACTTTAATGGTGATATCTTTCGCTATATTTGCCGTGGTAGAAGTTTTACCAGGTGATGTGGCAAAAATGATGTTAAAGCAGACTGCTACAGAAGAATCCTTACATCGCATTAGGGAAGAGTTGGGTTTGTATAGGCCTTGGTACCAGCGGTACTTTGAATGGATGATTGGGGTATTTCAGGGAGATTTTGGGAACTCATATGTGATGGGTGTTCCGGTTACTGAAGTTGTAGGAAGAAAGATTATACACTCAGTTTCACTTGCTCTTTTTGCTTTAATTTTTGGAATTCCGTTTGCGGTTATTATGGGTATTTGGGCAGGAATGAAGCCTGACGGTCTAGCTGATAGAACCATGACAGTTGTTGGGATGGTGGGAATTTCTTTGCCAGAATTTGTGACTGGCGTTCTTTTCATGCTAATTATCGGCTCTTGGCTAGGCTGGCTTCCACCATCCAGTATAATGCTACCCGGTGAGAATCCATGGTCGCGTCCGGAGATTCTCGTTATGCCGGCTTTAACATTAACTGTTGTAATGTTCGCTTATATCATGCGCATGACTAGGGCTAATGTGATTGACGTGATGCAATCTCCGTATGTTAGGACTGCTATTTTAAAAGGTATTCCAATGAGACAGGTAATCCGTAGGCACGTTCTGCCGAATTCTATGCTCCCAACTATTACAATAATAGCAGCCAATTTGGGTTATATGTTGGGTGGTTTGATTATAGTGGAGAATGTATTCGCATACCCGGGATTGGGCCAACTGCTTTTATGGGCTATTCAGCAAAGGGACTTTCCTTTATTAGAGAGCTTGGTGTTAATAATTGCCGGAACCTACGCAATTAGTAATTTGATAGCAGATCTTAGTTACGCTGCTTTAGATCCCAGGATAAGAGTAGGTTAATGTTCAATAATATTAATTTTAAAGAGCAAAACTCACAGAATGATATAGCAATGGGATCAATTGTTTCTATTTGGGTTAAAGTCGGCGAATTCTTACGGTTGGTTCTTAGAACTCCAACAGGTCGTGTTGGCCTACCGATTGTTTTATTACATGCAGTAATAGCTATATTTGGCTCATGGCTTGCACCTTATCCTGACACATTGTTCCACTTAGACGATGAAGGAAACATACGACAACTTTTAGCTCCATCTTGGAGATTTATTTTAGGGACTGATCAATTTGGCAGGGATATTCTTAGCAGAGTAATGTCAGGATCCACATCATTAGTTGCTGTGGCTGGATCCGGTACGATTTTAGGCATAATAGGTGGATCAGCGATAGGAATGATTAGTGGATATGCGGGGAAATGGACGGATGAAATAGTGATGCGTGTTATGGACGGACTGATGTCTTTCCCAAGTTTGCTTATGGCTTTACTGGTAATATCAACTTTAGGACCTAATGCAATATTTATTGTTTCGACTGTTGCAATTGTCACAATACCTGGAGTTGCTCGTGTTATGCGTAGTGCTACCTTATCTTTGAAGGAACAGGAGTTTGTACAGAGTGCAAGATTGAGAGGAGAAGGAACGCTGTACATAATATTTAGAGAGATTTTTCCCAACACTCTGTCCATAATTGCTGTGGAGCTGTCAGTAAGGTTGAGTTACTCTATCTTGATAGTTGCTTCCTTGGGATTTCTTGGCTTAGGCGTTCAGCCGCCTTCGCCTGATTGGGGATTGATGATAAGTCAGAGTAGGCAATTCCTGGGTTCTTCTCCTTGGGTTGCTTTGGCTCCTGCCGGAGCGGTAGCCTCTTTGGTAGTTGGCATCAACTTGTTAACTGATGGAATCAAGCAGGCGAAGGGATTACCAAGGGAGGAAATGCCATGAAGCAGCAAGAGGAGATGAAATCTAAATCTCGTCTAATGACAGTTGAAAACCTGTCAGTTACATTTTACACCCCCCGTGGAACCGTACGTGCTGTTAGGGATGCGTCTTTTCATATTGATGTTGGTGAAGTAGTGGGGTTGGTGGGAGAATCAGGGTGTGGAAAATCTACTGCTGCTCTAGCGATGATGGGTTATCTGCCTACAATGACTCAGTTAGATGGAAAGATTAGCTTTGAGGGCAACGAAATTGATCAAATGACCACTGAAGAATTACGATTATTGTGGGGAAATCGAGTTGCTATGGTGTATCAAGATCCTGCAACTGCGCTTAATCCTACAATGCGTGTTGGTCCTCAAGTAGAAGAAGTTCTGATGCATCATTTGCAAATGAACAAAGCGGATGCTTATAGAAGAACTGTTGATTTATTTAACAGTGTGAAGCTTGCGGATGCTCGTAATATAGGCGCGCGGTACCCACATGAGCTTAGTGGAGGACAACAACAGAGGGTGGTTATTGCTATGGCGTTGGCATGTGAGCCGGATTTGCTGATCATGGATGAGCCAACGACTGGGTTAGATGTTACTACTGAGGCGACTATTTTAGATCTCGTTGTCGATCTTAAAAACCAATTGTCGGCTGGAATATTGTATGTTAGTCACAATCTCGGTGTGGTCGCTCGTGTAGCTGATCGAGTAGTGGTCATGTATGCTGGTGAAACGATTGAGGAAGGTTCAGTACGTTCAGTATTTAAAAACCCTAAACATCCTTATACTTTGGGATTAATTAATTGTGTGCCAGCTCCTGTAAGCACAGAGCATTCAGCCATTGAATTAAGCAGTATTCCTGGTTCGGTGTTTCCTGCTAGCTCGGAAGCTGAAGCCATATGTCTGTTTTCTGACCGTTGTCCTATAGCTAGGACGCTTTGTACGTCTGAATCTCCCAAACTTTTGGATGTAGATGGGGGACATAAATCACGATGCATGTATTGGGAGGATGTGAAACCCGGGATTTGGGGTAAAGATGTTTTACGTGATGAAGGTGGGAGTATTGAAGCAGAGACTCTTTTATTTGCTAAGGATATTCGAAAGCAATATGGTAATTGGCAAAGAAAATACATTTTCTTTGGTCCTAAGGTCAAACCGCCAGTTAGGGCATTAAATCGCGTAGATTTTTCTGTTGGTAAGGGACGTACTTTGGGAATAGTTGGTGAAAGCGGATCGGGAAAAACTACAGCAGCACGAGTTGTGGTCGGGTTGATCCCTAGAGATTCAGGTGATTTGGAGCTCATGGGTCAACAAATGGCCTTTGATGTTCATAATCGTGATAGGGACCAACAATCTGCGATGCGTATGGTTTTTCAAAATCCTAGAGCTTCTCTTAATCCTAAACTGCCTATTCGGCATGCTATCTATAGAGCCTTACGTAGATTTGCTGGGGTATCTAAAGCTGAAAGCAGAGAAAGAGCTGTGAGTCTTATGGAAGCAGTCGGACTTGGCCCCGAGTATTTGGATAGTCCACCCACCGAGCTTAGTGGAGGACAACAGCAGAGGGTTGCATTGGCTGGAGCGTTTGCCGCTAATCCCAAACTTGTCGTTTTAGATGAAGCGGTGTCAGCTCTAGATGTTTCTGTGCAGGCCCAAGTGTTAAATCTCCTTGATAGGCATCAAGAAGAAACAGGCACTTCTCATATATTTATATCGCATGACTTGGGCGTAGTACGGTATGTTTCTGACGATATTTTAGTTCTTTATGCTGGTTATGTAGCTGAATCTGGGTCAGCAGAGCAAGTGTTGAATGCACCATTTCACCCTTATACTGAAGCATTATTGTCCGCTGCTCCTATCGCAGACCCAGATGCTGTTCCAACTAATATCAGATTAGAAGGTACTGTCCCTACTATGCGAGAACGATTCAAAGGCTGTTTCTTTGCTGCTAGATGTCCTCGCAAGATAGGGCCTATATGTGATGAAGTTCCGCCTTCATCGCAGAAAGAAGAATCCGTCATCGGGCATACCATTAATTGTCATATACCTCTTGATCAGCTCTTTTCCATTCAACAAGAACGAATAGATAAGTTGGGGTAATAAATCAACGACTGTGTTTTGTGACAGTAGTTTGTTTGTTATTTACGAGATAGGATTTCATGATAGGTTTTTGTGAATTGTTCAGATATATTGTCCCAGGAATACATGCGTTCAATGTAGTCCCTAGCATTGCGCCCTACTGCTTCCCGTAAATTTTGATTTTCAACTGATTCTATGAGGGCATCGGATAGTGAATAGGGGTCATCTGGATTAACAAGCCAGCCAGTTTGTTTGCCAGGTTCAGTATTGATAAATGATGCAGGCCCTCCAGTTGATGTTGCTATTACGGGTAATCCGCAGGCCATAGCCTCCAAATATGTTTGTCCAAAAGGTTCTCTTACACTTGGTGCTACAAATATATTGGAGGAGGCTAACCCTAGGGGTAGATCATCATGACCTCTCCATCCAGAAAAAAATACATCATCTATAGAGCGTTTGTTAGCGAATTCATACGGATGTTCTCCTTCCCATTCCCCTGGAAAGCCCCCCCAAATTATTAATGGTGCATGTTTTTTTGATTTTGCTTTGAATATAGAGTAAGCATGTAGGAGGACGTTGATTCGTTTAAAAGTGGTAAATCTACCTACAAATAGTAAGATGGGAGCACAAGAACCATCTGGGTTATAGAACGATTTAAGGTCATTTTGTTTATACCTAATGCTGCCTGGATCATGATCAGGTTTCCATCCTTGAGGATCCGTTATCAGCCAATGTTTCCAATAAGACATTTTCACCTTGTCAGTCAGAGTAGTTGGTTTAAAGATCTTTAGGTCCACTCCATTGGGTATGGTTATAACTTTATCTTTGGGAATGGAAAGTAGATCGCGTGCTAAATCGCGGTCATGAGGGGATACGGTGATAACAAGTTCAGAAATTTGCGCATTGGAGACCATTTGTTTAATCCACCAGTGTCCTAATGGTAAGTCTAAATTGGAGCGAATATATTCGATCATCTTCAATTCGGTCCCATGAAGGTGAGTGATGACTTTGGTTTTCTTCCAAAGCTGTAAAACCGCATTATGCATTGGAGTAATATGGTGGAGGTGGGCGATAGCTGGTTCGTCGGGTTCTTTTGAAAATAGGTGACGCCATGAGGCTATCTGTCGCGATATTTGTTGAGGGGTTAATCGGGCCATCAAGATATCTGGTACGTTAACTCTATCTTCTAGAGATGCTTGCATTGGGGAATCGATGTCAAAAGGATCCTCTCCTCGTTGCCAAGTTGAGTGAGCGGTAGTGTAATCCAATGTTCTAACATTCATTGATTTATAGAATGTTTTAGCGTTGGTTAATAATCCTTCATCACCTAAGGATCCTGAATACAAACTAGACGTCCACTGTTTCCGTAACCTATCGTAAAGATAGCGGACGACCTGAGAAGATCCGCCTCTAGGATAAAAATATATGCCCATCAATAATCTTTGGTTCATTTAGTATCGCTATTAAGTTAATAGGTTCAATTTTGGTTGTTTTATTAGAGTTCGTAGGAATTGACTAAGGACTAATAGAATATGTGCTAAAAGTAATTGTCGATTATGGCGGAGAGGGCGGGATTCGAACCCGCGATACAGTCACCCATATACCGCTTTTCGAGAGCGGCGCCTTCAACCACTCAGCCACCTCTCCTTATTATTTACGCTAAAGGACCATTTAAAGCTTTGCAAGTGTAGAATTGGAAAGATTATTGATATGCTGGATTGTATTAGGGGCTGTGGTTATCAGTATGTATTTGTATCTTAAGTTTACGAAGTCTACGGCCGAGTGTGGATAAAACTTTTATGTTTAAACCATGGCAAGTGACCTGATCTTCGGCTTGCGGGATTTTGTCTAAAAATGTATAAACCAACCCGCCTACAGTGTCAACTTCCGCCCCAGAAAAATCTATGCCAAGGATATTATGTATATCGTTTAGTGATGTTCTGGCATCAACAGTCATCGAACCGTCTTCCGAGACCTTTAACTCTGTATCCGTCGCAGTGGAAAATTCGTCTTCTATTTCTCCAACGATTTCTTCTAACAAATCTTCGAGAGTTACTAGTCCTTCTGTGCCCCCATGTTCATCAATTACGAGGGCCATTTGAATTCTGGTTTTCTGAAATTCGGTTAGTAGTTCATCCAATCTTTTTGTTTCAGGAACAAAAAATGGTGCGCGATACATTTTTTCAAGCTTGGGCCAGGGTCGGTTTGTGTTAAGCAAGGGAAGAAGGTCGCGGGCATGTATAACCCCTACCACGTTATCTATAGTATCAACGTAGACGGGTAGCTGGCTATGGCCTGAATCCAGCATCTGAGTTGCGACAGTTTCAAGTGTATCCTGTATTTCAACCGCGATAATGTCTACTCGAGGTGCCATTATGTCCCTGACGTCGTATCTATCTAGGTTTATGATAGAACGTATCATGCCGCGTTCACGGTCGTCGAGATCGGTTTGTTCTTCGGCTAGAATAATGTTGTTTGCTTCGATAGGTAATGGAACAGAGTTGCTATGAGAAGGTTCGGGTCCACCAGATTTACTTTTAACGCTTTTTTGTAACTTGGCACCCAGATAGAACGCAGCCATAATAACTGTTGCAAAAACGACTACTGTCGATAAACCACTTATGTCCAAGCTTGAATCACCGTAAGGTCATATTTAGTTTAAAATTTATTGTGACCTCTCAGTGATTCTAGCAGGAATTCCCTTGGCTAGTCTATATGCTGGGACATCTTTGGTTACTACAGACCCTGCTCCGGTTGATGCATTTCTACCTATTTTTACAGGTGCTACCAACATAGTATCGGAACCAATAAACGCATTTTCACCTATTTCGGTAGTGTGTTTAGCTACGCCATCATAATTGCAAGTAATCATGCCCGCCCCTAGGTTTGCATTGGGGCCTACAGTAGCATCACCTAAGAAACCAAAGTGGCCCATTTTTACTCCCTTGGCTAACCTGCTTGCTTTGATTTCGGCGAAGTTCCCAATATGGACTTGGGACTCAATGTATGTGCCAGGTCGGATATGACTATAAGGTCCAACATGTATATCTGATTCTAGCGTGGAAGATTCGATTGCGGAGGAAATTATTTTGCAGTTTTGGCCAATGATAGAATCAGTAATGATTATACCAGGACCAAGGATAGTTCCTTGACCAATTTGCGTTTTGCCTAATATAGAGGAATTGGGATGTATAGTTATGTCGATGTCCATGACGACACTTGCATCTATAAAAGTAGAGGTAGGGTCTATTATAGTAACCCCTTCTCTCATCCAGTATTCCCTAATATTTTGCCGTATTAACGCTTCGGCGAACGATAATTGGACCCTATCGTTGACACCGATAAGTTCGGCACCATTAGTAGATACAAAACTTTCTATTTTCTTATTATCGAAAACCGCCATATTTACTAATTCAGTTAGGTAATATTCGCCGTTCTTAGCTGGACTTAGTTTACGTAAAGCCTGCCACATCCACTTCGCGTTGAAACAATAGACACCAGCATTAACCTCTTTTATGTGTGCGGCATTAAGGTCGGCTGAAGGTTCTATGACTTTTTGAATTAATCCGGAAGAGTCGCGTTCGATCCTTCCCATGTCCTGGCCGACAGTTTCTGTTGCAGTGAGGATTGTTAAAGTAGACTTACTGCTTGTATGTGTGTCTATCAGGGATTGGATAGTTGTCGACTTTATTAGTGGGGCATCACCTACCATTACCACAATATTAGGGTATCTGCCTTCAACTTCAGGCGCACATTGGAGTACTGCATGTCCAGTACCTAATGCCTCTATTTGTTTTATATATACCACTGAATCTTGAAATAAGCCTTTAAGGTCTTTTTCTGAACGTTCGCCGCATACAATAACGATATTATCTATACCGGCTTTCCTCATGGTGTCGACAGAGTAGGATATCATTGGTTTGCCACAAATTGTGTGTATAGGCTTTGGTAGTTTGGATCTCATTCTCGTACTATTACCTGCAGCTAATAGAATACCTATCCAATCTTTCATGATATTCACACTCGCATTTTCTTTATGATTTGGTACCTGTTGTGCTATTACATGCTACATGAACCTAGTTTTGGAGTCCAACAATACAGATCGGTTACTTGTAAGGTTTTTATCGGGCGTGCTATACTTGTGGTTGGCCGGCCCCTGTAGCTCAGAGGATAGAGCACTGGCCTCCGGAGTCAGGTGCGGGCGTTCGAGTCGCCCCAGGGGCACCAGGGGCTTGGAAGTATTCGAATTGGTCATAACGATGGGAAGATTTGCGGGGCGTAGCGCAGCGGTAGCGCGCCTGGTTTGGGACCAGGAGGTCGTGAGTTCGATCCTCACCGCCCCGACCAGTTAGAGGAGAATCCTGACAGATAACGAGGAACCATATGGGAAGTGGACGACCTAATTGGTATTATGACCATCCACCAGCATGCACGTGTGCTGCATGTAATGACATGCGACTGAGATCTATCAGAAGACCAAAAGGGGTTATTGCTTGGCTTAAAAGGAGCTTGTCGTTTTTTTCAAAGAAACGTAAATAATTGAGCTTATTTATTAATGAGATGGCCAACTTGATACTGGAGGTATGTTTCTGAAGCAATTCGAGATAATAGCAAGTGAAGCAATCCTTATTCAATCGGACGTACTTAAAAACAGAGTACAACTGATGTTGGAACATGTCGGTGTTCCTAAAGAGGACGCGGAGCTAGGCGCAGATGTTTTGGTCCTTGCAGATATGCGTGGATTAGATACCCATGGGGTATCCAATTTACTAAGAGTGTATTTAGATAGGTATCGTAATGGAAACATCAACCCTATTCCCGAATGGAAGATAATACAAGAAAGTGGCTCGGCTGCGACCATTGATGCTGACAGGGGTCACGGGATAATAATAGCGCCGAAGGCTATGGAGATAGCAATGAATAAGGCCGCTAAAACAGGAGTAGGTGTCGTAACTATAAAACACGCCAGACATCTAGGTATGGCATCTTATCACGCAATGTTAGCTTTGGATCGAGATATGATAGGTGTATGTATGACGAGTTGCCCGCCTTCTGTAGTTCCCACCTTCGGATCTAAGCCTATGGTAGGTACTAATCCTATAGCTATGGCCGCTCCCGCGGGGATCGAAAACCCATTTGTGTTTGATGCTGCAACAAGTGTTATTCCAGACAACAGAGTTCACATGGCACATCGGTTAGGGGTTGATTTATTACCTGGATGGGTAGCTGATCCTGAAGGAAATCCGCTAATGGAATCAACCCCACCTGTAAGCCCGCATCAATTGCTTCCTTTGGGAAGTATTCCAGATACAGGATCATATAAAGGTTATGGTCTTGCAACTGTCGTAGATATATTGAGTGCGATTTTACCTGGTATGACATTTGGAGCTGCTAGAGACCGAAGTGAATTCGGACACATAGTCATTGCCTATAACGTAGAAGCGTTTATTGATATAACCCGATTCAAACAATTGATGGATCATTTCCTCCGAACTTTGAAGGGTACACCCACTGCACCGGGCCATGGCAGAGTGCTTGTAGCTGGACAATTGGAATGGGAAACGTTAGACAAACGAAAAAGAGAAGGCATTCCCTTGCACAAAGAAGTAGTAGCCTGGTTCGAGTCAACATTAAATGATATGAAATTACCTTCTTTAATTCGTTGATAACGTAGGTGCAACGAATCTCTAAGCAAGAAGAACGAAGTTTTATAGTAATAAATAATTCAATTGGGAATTGCATCCTTGAAACCTGACCCTGTTAAAGCCACTAAAATCGGTTCTTCAGAGTCGAATCTGGATTCAGTGATTAATATTTCCAGCCCAGCTAGGACAGCTGCGGATGTTGGCTCTACAAAAATACCTTCATCTTGAGCTAATGCCGTTTGCCATCGTTTTATTGATGATTCCTCAACTGCTAAAGCTGAGCCATTGGTTTCTTTTAGAGATGTCAGGCATTGCAGTAATCTTGGAGGCGATTGTACTGCTATACCACCGGCTATAGTCGGGGCGTCATTTAGGCTGGGTCTGTAATCCTGGCCTGTGAAGGCTGAAACTAATGGCATACAATTGATGGATTGAATTGCATGTAGCCTGGGAGGTTTCATAGAAGGGGAATAAGAAAGTTTCATGTATGATTTCCATGTCCCAATTAGTAAAGAACCATTACCTACTGGGAATAGAATATGTTTTGGTTGAGGATACATGCTGTTGATGATTTCTTCTCCAAAGCTAACAGTTCCTGCTATGAAATATGGGTTTAGATTGTGAGAGGCATAAACAATGCCATTGGATTTGCAGAACTCTTGGCATGCAGTAGCAACTGTTTGCCGGCCTCCGCTGATTTTAATGATTTCTGCTCCATAAAAAGCTATCTGTTCGACTTTTGCAGGAGGGGCCTCGCTTGGCACGAATATGGAAGCCTTGATACCCGCACGTGCACAATAGGCTGCTATGGATGCCCCAGCATTTCCTGAGGAATCCTCTGCAATATGTGTAACTCCTTGGGATTTTAATTCGGAAACCAAGATAGCGGCCCCTCTGTCTTTGAATGACCCAGTAGGATTCTGATATTCCAATTTTGCAAATAAATTGGGCAAATTCAGATGCCTTCCTATCGATTCTAATTTGACCAACGGTGTATTACCTTCACCCATTGATATAAGCGGGTGAGGTTGGGAGTAAGAGGCAGAAGATAAATCCATAGGATGATTGCATTGGTGGCATAGAACTTCGTAAACCGAACTTTGTTGACTTCTCTTACATTTGATACATATAAAGCTAGTGCCCATAGATGCACTATAAATCCGAATGGTAATTGTATCAAGGGCCTTACTGATTGCATATTGAGATATGGCAAATTGACGGGTTTCTCTTCTTAAAGGATTAATATATGTTAGTTAAATGTTAGAATGCTTACTCTATGTTTAGTATATTCCACAAAATTAAATCTTCTATAGAAGCAACTTACAATAGTAATGGGAGCTACAAATGGTGGGCAGTGTCTGCCCTAGGGGTTGGGACTCTCACGACTGTTGGTCAGTTTGGAGAAGTAAATGTTGCTATGCCGACGATAGCCCATTACTTTGACAGTGACTTGACTATGGTGCATTGGGTGTTTACTGGGAACGTCATGGCGATTAGCGTTTTCTTGATGCCTATGGGGCGGCTTTCCGATATCGTTGGACGAAAGACCATTTACCTTTGCGGTCTCCTTGTTTTTGTGGTGACTACGGGATTGTGCGCTCTCGCACCTAATCTTGGGGCTCTTATAGCATTCAGGGGTATTCATGGTATTAGCCTAGGGATGATTGAAGGTAACCAACTAGCGATTATGGCATCTATTTTCCCAAGTAAAGAACGTGGAAAAGCTCTGGGACTGCATATGACTCTTGTTGGAGCAGCCCTTATAGGGGGCCCTCTTTTAGGAGGAATATTAGTGGACTCGTTCGGATGGAGGGCAGTTTTTTATATAAATGTACCTTTGGGACTTATGGTGTTCCTCCCAGCATTTTTAATATTGGATGAAAAACGAATGAACCAAGCAGTTAGAGAACAACCTCGACAAGGATTTGACTTCTTAGGGGCGGGTCTTTCTTCATCAGCGTTGCTTCTTTTTCTGGTAGGCGTTTCTAATCCACTAGGTTTACCCGCTGCATACAACATATTTTGCCTAGTTATAGCGCTGTTTTTGGTAGGCACTTTCGTGTTTTGGGAGACTAAAACGTCTTTTCCGATGCTAGATATGTCTTTATTCAAATCATCACTTTTTAGTCTTGGAGTAGGAGCCAGAACCATTTCCTTCATTACGGCAGCTGCTGTTATGTTCTTGATGCCATTTTATTTACAGGGTGTGGTTGGGTACACACCAAGTAAAACAGGCCTCATAATGATTACTTTGGCTTTGGGCATGGTGTTGATGGGTCCTATAGCAGGACGTCTCTCTGATCAATTTGGTTCGCGCCCATTTACCGTTTTTGGAGCAGCTTTATCCGCGGCTGGAATATTTGTACTAGCTAGGATAACGGAAGATACTAGTCTTCCAATATTGCTTGGGGGTATAACCCTACAAAGTATAGGAGCTGGTATGTTTACCGCTCCTAACACGAATTTAATATTAAGTAGTGTTCCACGACACAGTTATGGTATTGCAGCAGGATTTGTGCAATTTTTAAGAACTTCTTCTACGGTAACTGGGATAGCTATAGCTACGGCAATTATTACTTCAACAATGGTTTCTTTTAACGTGGATTCCAATTTGAAAAGTTTGTCGGAAGGTATAGATATAAACGCCCGGAGTGCCTTCGTAGCGGGTCTTAGAAACACATATGTTGGCATGGCTTGCCTTCAACTAGTCGCGGTCATTATGTCAGCTATGAAGACACAGGCGTTATCAGAGAGATAAACGATCCATATTATGTACTGTGCTACATAATGTTATAATTAAGTGTTTGTTCGGGATGTATATAACAAATACCACTGTATTTTGCCGAACTACAGTGATATACGCATGTAATATCATAATGAAGGAGAATGGCTGATGGGAGACGCGATCATTGAGGCAGAGAATATATTCAAAACTTATGACACCGGAATATTGAGAGTAGAAGCTCTAAAAGGGGTGGACCTTAAAGTCAGAAAAGGTGAGATGGTGGCAATTATGGGTCCCAGCGGATGTGGCAAAACAACTTTATTGAATTGCTTGTCGGGCTTAGATTCGACAGATTCGGGGCGAATATTGGTGGAGGAGATGGAGCTTCATAAATTGCCGGATGATCAGCTCAGTGACTATAGGGCGATAAGAATGGGATTTGTATTCCAGCTCTATAATTTATTACCAGTATTGAGCGCCGTAGAGAATGTGGAAATGCCTTTACTTGTATCTGGTACAAGTTCGAAAGAGGCCAGGGGCAGGTCTATGGAACTGCTGGATAAAATGGGATTAGCTGCATGGGCCCATAGACTGCCTGGAGAATTGTCTGGTGGGCAACGTCAGCGTGTAACCTTAGCTAGGGCATTGGTTAATAACCCTGCTATCGTTTGGGCTGACGAACCAACTGGTGACTTGGACAGTGAAACTGCTCATGAAATCATGGAACTTATTTGTTCGTTAAATAAAGAGAATGGGCAGACATTTGTAATAGTTACACATGCTCAGGAAGTTGGTGACTTGGCTGATAGAATTATTCATATGAGAGACGGCCAAATAGAATCACAAGAAAGTAATGTTCAGAAAGAGAGCCATGCCAATGCAAACAATGACTTAGAGGAAACGAATCAATAATGGAAGAACTTTTCGGGCTGTCAATGAACATATTGATGTACGTCTTGTTGGCAATCTTTACCGTTATTTTATTGGTAATTGCTGCGATGGCGATTCGCAATCCTATATTGCTAAAACTTGGATTGCGAAATATTCCCCGTCGTAGAGCTCAAACAATATTAATTATTGTAGGGTCCATGTTAAGCGCCGTTCTAGTGACCACTGCCTTCGGTACTGGAGACACCATAAGTTTTTCAATACGAGATGAAACCATTAAGGCTCTACAGGATATTGATGAGGTTATATCGTCAAGTGCGGAATCTGAGGTTTTTGCAACCAATAGTCCTGCATATATGCCAATGACCGACTTTTTAGAGTTGAAGAATTCTCTTGTAGGTTATGAAGAAATAGATGGGTTGGTTCCATATATTGGTGAAACAGTTGCGGTCAGGAATCTGCGCAACTCTTTAGGCAAAGGCAAAACAAGAATTACGGCAATAGATTCCGGTGAGCTTGGGGGATTTCAGGGCTTTACTTTTAGTTCTGGAATGCAATATATCACGGAACTATCTCCAGATGGAGTGCTCATTAATGCAATAGCCGCAGATGATTTGGAAGCGAGGGTAGGAGATGAAATTAAGCTAATTTTTGGAGGCAATGACCAGGACTTTTTTGTTGAAGGGATAATTGGCGATGGTGGTTTGGCGGGAATAGAACCTACCGTTCTTATGCCCCTAGATAGAGGGCAGAAATTGTTTAATAAACCTGAGAAGATTAATTTTATAGCTGTATCCAATAATGGAGATGCCAGAGGTGGCGCTTTAATAAGTGATGAAGTAACCAAAAAACTTAGGGTTTTATTATCAAACGCAGAGGTAGCTCGTGATCTGCATATTTTGTTGAAAGAGGATTATTTAATCGTAGGTTTGCAGGAAAGAGAAGAGGAACTGACTGGTCGAATGCGTTCAGAGATTGCGCTACTAGGCGAGCATTTAGGAAAGGAGGAGACTTCAGGAGAGTTAATACGACTTTTCTCAGATTCAGGGGTTTCTACCGAGATCTTACGTGTTCTTAAAAGAGCAGATATGTATGAGACACTTGAACAGGCTGATACTTTATTTAAAGACCTTTCTCAATTCACCGTACTAGATATAAAACGTAGTTTGTTAGAAATAGCAGAATTAGCAGCAAGTGCGGTCACTACTTTTTTCATTACCATAGCTCTCTTTTCAATTATGGCGGGTGTGCTTCTGATTTTCCTTATATTTGTAATGTTAGCAGGAGCAAGGCGAACAGAGATGGGAATGGCTAGAGCCGTAGGTGCTAAAAGAGGCCACCTAGTGCAAATGTTCGTTTTCGAAGGATTTGCTTATGACATAGTGGCTTCAGCAATTGGAACTATGATAGGGATCGGATTGGGCTTTGGATTGATCTATGCGTTCAATCATATTTTGAGTGATATAGCTGAGGGGTTTGGTTTTTCTTATCACATTGAGTTAAGGAGCATCGTCGTTTCATTTTGTCTGGGCATGGTCATTGTTTTCATTACTGCGGCTGTTTCGGCTTATAGGGTTAGTCGTATGAATATTGCGGAAGCAGTAAGGGGTCTTCCTGAAACTATTATATTGCAAAAAGAAAAACCAATCGGTAAGAGACTAATCCGAATTCCGCATAGCATTTTACGTCCTATTATTCTCTTAATATTTGCTGTCAGTTCTTTAGTACGACGTAAGTACGCCCAATTTTTGTTTAAGCTGAGTGGAGGACTTCTCTCGTTTGTTTCAATACCAATTGCTCTGCTCTTAGCCATTTTCGCGTTTATCTTGCCTTATCTAAGAAGAGGATGGCTAACGTTTGCTCTTGGATTGTTAATGATTTATTTAGGAGTAAACGTATATGAGAAAGCCTGGCTATTTTCAGGGGGTCTTACACTTTTTGTAGTAGGTTTAGGTTTGATGATCCGTGTATTAGTCTTCTACAAGCTTCGAATACTTGAAGGTTTTGGTATTTTGACTGGCTTAGTTGGGATTACGCTCCTAATTCATGGAGTAATTAAAGGTCACCCGGTACCTATTGCTGCCGGCATTACATTGGTTGTTGTTGGTCTCGCCATGTCTGTTCCATTAATGCTTAATTCTACAATTGATAGACAGACTATGGTGGACAGGTTTACATACACGTTCATAGGAGTAATTGTATTAGCTGCTTGGTCACTTCCATTCGATACGTTTGAAAGTATTACTGGTGAACTTGATGCAGATGCCGAAATGTTCTTTTTATCAGGCATAGTGATGGTGGCTGCAGCGGTTTGGACAGTTATGTATAATGCCGACCTTCTACTTAAAGGGTTTTCCAGATTAACTAACAGATTTGGGAGAATGAGGCCGGTCTTAGTAACGTCTGTTGCTTATCCCATGAATTCTAAGTTTAGGACAGGCCTGACATTGGCAATGTTTTCACTAGTCGTATTTACCTTAATAATAATGTCTCTAGTGAGTGATGCCTTTACTAATGTCTATAGTGATACAGAAAGGGTGACTGGCAATTGGGATATAGAGGCTAATTTGTCTTATGCGAGTCCCATTCAAGATATGCGTTCAGCGATTGCTGAAAAAGATGTTCCTTCCGTTAATCAATTTGAAGCAATTGGCGGATTTGTTAAAGCTCCAATAGAAGTCAGGCAAGTTAAAGATACTAGGGAAAGATGGAGATCTTATCCGTTGATGCTTACAGATGATGAGTTCCTTTCTACAACTGGGTATGATTTTCAAATATTCGCTGATGGTTATAACAACAAGACGGAAGTATGGACGGCATTAAAGATGGATCCAAGTCTTGCTGTCGTTGATTCTTCCGTTGTTGATGGCGGATCTGATGGAGGTCCTAGAAATCGAGATAATGACGGGGATATAGAAGGTGATGGGAGGCTTAGGATTAAGGATATATCTATAGATAGTGAAAGCTTTTCTCCTGTTGAAATAGAAATTATGGAACCTGTATCTCAGACGGTATTTAGTTTCAAGATTATAGGAATTTTGGACTCGGCTACTGATGTTATGGGGGTAGTTGCTTCGAATAAGGGAGTGGAGGATGCATTAGGCTCCGAGATTCCTATGACTAGGTACAGATTTAGAGTAGCTGAGGATGCTGATCTTGAGAAGATTGGGAAGCAGCTCGAGTCTAGTTTTTTGGGGAATGGTATGGAAATTGATCTGCTGGAGGATAGTTTATTGGCAACAGTTTCATTTATCTCTTCATTTTATAATTTATTGACTGGGTATATGGGTCTAGGATTGGTTGTAGGAATAGCGGCCATGGGAGTAATAAGCATGAGAGCTGTGGTGGAGCGAAGGCAACAGATTGGAGTATTGAGAGCAATTGGGTACAGGAAAAGCATGGTGAAATTGACTTTTGTTATGGAATCCTCTTTCGTTGCTTTGTTGGGTGTGTTTATAGGGGTAGCGTTGGGTAGTATCGTATCATTTAATCTTGTAGAAGGATTGGGGGAGGAAATAGAGGGAGTGAGATTCACAGTTCCCTGGCTCAAAATCGGTTTAATAGTGGGCTTGGTATATGTGTCTACAATATTGACTACCTTGTTGCCAGCTGGACAAGCTGCAAATACACTTCCGGCCGAAGCATTAAGGTACGAATAACTATTTGTAAGTGATGATAGTTTGCAAGAAATCCGAGTGATCTATCTTCTTAGGTATACCCTAATATATGCTTAATTACCGCTTCGGAGGGATACTTCGCTCGATAACCTGGTCCATCTTTTCACCAATCTGCTCGCCCATATCAAACATTTTGGCCTCATCGGAAGAGCGTGGTCCCTCAGCAAAATACTGAGCAGTCTCTTTCTTTTTCATCATGGCGGGCATGGCTTTGCCAAGAAAGTCATCATCATATTTCGGGCGTTTATAAGTTTTGAAATGGACCTTTGATATGAGACGCGCGGTATCTTCACTAGAACAGTGTTCGCAGGTGGTTTTATCTGGTATGGAATGTCTATCTTTTATGAGTATTTCGCTGACTTTCCTGCAATTGAAGCAACCATATTCAATTAGTGGCATTTTCTATTACCTGTAGTGACTGATTGATAGGTTATCAAGCTAGCATATGGCGGAGTGAGGCGTCAAGAAAGTCATGATGCTTTCATGAGTAATAGGAAAGTAGTTTATGAGGGGCCTTTTTGGAATTAATTGACAATTTAGGAGTCCTGAATATACCCTGCACTTACTCAAGAATGGTGCCATATAATGTAACTGAGGTGTTGAATCATATGTATTTGATTATACGGAACGTAAGATTGATAGATGGGACAGGTGCTGAACCTGTGTTGGCTACCACCGTGGTAGTAGAGAATGGAGTGATTACGTCTATAGGTAATGAGGGACCTTTGTCTCTTAATCACAAACATTATGAATATATAAATGGAGAAGATTTGACTCTACTTCCTGGAATTTTTGATGCCCATGAGCATTTTGCTGGTGATGGGGGTAAAAACGGGGTTTGGGCTATGGCGGATGATTCTCGAGAAGTCCTTTTGGCTAAAGGAGCTGCTAATGCCCGTAGGGCTTTAATGACAGGTCAAACATCAGCAAGAGATGTAGGTTCTCCAAATGGTGTCAGTATTACATTGGCTCAGCAAGTAGCTTCCGGGTCTATAACTGGCCCACGTATTACGGCTGCCGGATCCTGGATACAGGCACCGACAACTTGGCCTTACCCATTTGTCACGATGATACAAAATAAGGAAGAAATGCGTAATGTTATCAGTCAGCAGATAGCTCAAGGAGCTGGTCTTATAAAAGTAGGCTCAACTGGTACAAATGAAGATGGCAGTGATTACGCCACACTAGGTCCTGAAATAGCAATGATGGTTGTGGAGATGGCACATGCAGCAGGTTTGAAGGCGGCGGCTCATTCTGTAGGAATTGCTGGAACTAAAGAAGTTGTGAAGGCTGGAATAGATTCCATTGAGCATGGGTTTTTCATTGATGAGGAAACAAGTCAATTGATGGCAGAAAAAGGCACAGTTTTAGTACCGACTATGTCGACATGGGATAATAGATTGCAACATGCAGTTTCATGGAGGCTGACTAGAGATGAAATTCGGGCTAGTGAAATGCGTAGGGAGGCTTCAATAGCAAGTTTTAAGAGATGCCTAGCGGCCGGGGTAAAGGTTGCTGCTGGTACGGACGCTGGAGGATGCCCAGTGAGACATGGAACACTTGTTAGGGAAATGGAAGTTATGATTGAGGCTGGTTTAACCAACATGCAAGCTATAGAAGCAGCCACTCGTACGCCTGCTGAATTGGCTGGAACAATAAACAATGTGGGCACCATTGAGGTTGGGAAATTAGCTGATCTTATTTTAGTTGATGGCGACCCTCTGGATGATATAGCTGCGTTAAGAAATATATGGGCTGTATTTCAAGGAGGTAGAAGGATACGGTGAGGCCAGTCTTTAGTTGGATAAAAGCAATATGTAATAGACAACAGAACCGTTTGTTTATGGTCAGATTTATTGTAATAATCTAGGAGTTTCTTGATATTTGTCATGCTAACTAGTGCTCTTTTGTGGTTCCGATAGTATTATTAAAATGTAATCTATATGAGAAATGATTAGAAGATGTTATGAGGGCTTAAAATGGAAGCTTATCAAGCATGAATGCAAAAAAGTGTAAATTTTGTTCCAAAGATAATAGTAAGGAGTCACTATTTTGTATTGAATGTGGAGCAAGATTGGATGAGCCTGATAAAGAGGACTCTTCTCATTCTGATGTAGCAGATTTGGATTCCAATAATGAGATTCTATCGTCACAGGTAAAAGCGCTTACTAAAGACGTTGTTCAACTTCGTTTGGAAGTTGGAAGATTACGTCAAGAAATTGTCTCTTTCTTTAAAAAACCGACGGGAACTTTAGGCCATGTAGTTAATCCTACTTCCCCGGTCGAAATATTACCTGGTGACACATCATCCTCTACTAGAAGACCTTCAACCGATCTGTTAGGTAAATGGTCCGAACAGATGCCTGGCAATTGGCTAGGTCGGATAGGAGGTTTCATCTCTTTGTTTGCACTTGGTTTCTTTTTAGCTGCTGCTGTTGCTGACGATTTGATTGGTCCCCGCGCCCAAATATTGATCGGACTAGTGGTCGGCATGCTCCTAATGGGTTTAGGAGAAATGTGGCAAAGAAAATATCCTCCTTGGGCCAATGCGGTAACGGGTACTGGAATAGGAAGTTTATATCTTACGGTCTATGCAGCTGTAGGAATTCATGAATTAGTTGGCCTAATTCCTGCTTCAAGTTTATTGATTGTTGTTACGATAGCCAGTGTGGCTTTATCACTTCGATATAATTCAGCGGCACTTGCGATAATAGGGGTAATTGGAGCACTCATAGCCCCTATCGGACTAGAAGAAGAATTAATAGTTCAGGGTTTAAACCCGTGGGTAGTCTTAGGATATATTTTGATATTGGATATAGGAGTCCTTTCCGTATCAATATTTAGGGATTGGAGATGGCTCAGAATTTTGACGGGCGTGGGTTCATATGGTCTTTTCTTGGTTTATGTGACTCAAGAAGGAGATGCTGTAAAGCTGGTAGAGCAAGTAGGACTGGCCGCTATATTTTTGTTATTTTTGGGTACGTCTTTAGCATTTAGGGTCTTTTATAGAAAGATACCTACTAATGCCGACCTCTTGCAATTAATGGGTAATCCTGCAGCTTATTTTGCGATCAACGTTGAATTGTTGACGCCTATCTATCAAGAGTGGTTGCCATTGATGGCATTAAGCATGAGTGCTTTGTACGCACTAATTGCATATGGATTGATAAGAGTAAATAGAATTCACTGGAGAGTAAGTATTTTTGCTCTGGCCATCTCAATTATATTACTCAGCATATCCATTCCCTTACAGCTTTCAGGAGCATGGATTACTTTAGCGTGGGCTACTGAGGCTATAGCGTTGGTTTTTGCTGGACTGTTGTTAAAAAGCCCACTAGTTAGAGGATTTGGGCTAATCGGATTTCCTATAATTTTCTTCCGGTTGTTCGTTATTGATCAGGTGGATTTTGAGGTGGATGGTGATTTCACGGTGATCGCGAATGCGAGATTTCTTATTTTTGTATTCGCTGTTATCGCTTCATACGTTTCTGCCTATCTGTACTGGAGGTTTAGAGCCATAATAACGGAGCATGAAAAGAAAGTTTTCTACATATTGGTGGGATTTGCTAACTTTCTATCTTTGTACGTTATCAGCATGGAAGTTATTACATATATCGATAACAGGCCAGAAGTATTTGACACCGCGAGCGCTGGTCTGCTGGCGTTGACCTTGATCTGGAGCATATACGCCATATTGGCTTTAATTGTTGGGTATGTTTGCAAGTCAAGATATGTCAAATTGGCATCATTAGGCTTACTGGGAATAGTAGTTGTAAAACTATTTACTGTAGATGCTTTTCAACTTGGAACCTTATATAGAGTGGCCAGTTTTGCATTTATAGGACCTGTACTGATGGGAGCAGGATTCTACTTCCAAAAAAATAGGGAAACGATAAAGGCATTCCTGTCGGATAAGGAATAGAGGTTCTGCGAATGTTTCGTTTAATAGGTGTGTTGATAGCCTTAATAACTTTGGTCCACCTAAACCATGGCCATGTTAGAGCGGATTTCGATCGTGAGGATTGGGAGTTTTATAAATCTCTTAGCTTGCCGGCAGATATGGAAGTGAAAGAATTTGTAGAAGTATATCCTGATGCTGATTTATATGCTAACAGTAAAAGCAACTTTGAGGATTTGAGGATAATTGAGTCTCAGAATAATAAAGAGACACCTTATAAACTGGTAGTGACTGAGGGGGCTGATACCAATCAAGAATTGGATGCTAATTTCGTAGGTTTGGGATTTATTGCAGAAAAAGGCACCGGTTTTACCGCTCATCTGCTAGATGAGAATAGTTTACATAATCAAGTGGAAATAATTACAGATTCGGAAGAGTTTTTGGTAAGTGTGAAAGTAGAGGCGAGTTTTGATGGGAAATCATGGGATTTGTTGAGAGAACCGGTTTCTTTATACAAATTGAATCATGTGGAACCAGGTAATGGTCCATCTAATGTGATGATTGATTATTCGGAAAATTCAGCTCCCTTTATTAGAGTTGTAGTTGTTGATGTTAATTTAGGCGAACTAGAAATTCATGATGCAAAAATTACTATGAGAAATATGATTGAAGCAGATTATATCGAATATGGATATTCTGCCTTATCCAGAAGTTTTGTAGGGGATAGCCGTGACAATTCGTTGGTTATAGATATGGGAGTTGTTGGGTTGCCTACTAGTAGAATTGAATTTGAACTTGAGGAAACTAATTTTTATAGAGATGTTGGTTTGGAAGGTAGTGATGATGGGGAGACATGGCTTTCGCTAATGGGGGATTTTGTTTTATCCAGTTATGATACTCCGAAATTGGTCTCTAGGAATATGATTATTGATTACCCGGAAATTGCTAATAGATATATAAGGGTGCGAATTGTGAATCAGGATAATTCTCCTCTCGATATCAAAGATATTCAAATATATGGATATAGTAGGACATTAATAATGGAGGCTCATAAAGGGCACGATTATTTAGTCTACTATGGAAATTCCAGAGCACTAGCACCTTCTTATGACCTAGAGAATATGTATCCATATTTGGATATGCGCGAGCTACGAAATGCTCAAATTGGAATGCAAAGTAGGAATCTAAGTTTTAAGCCCAATTGGTATGATAGATACCCATGGTTGGTTACGTTTGTAGTAGTAGTATCTACTTTAATATTGGGGGTATTCCTGTTACGAATTGCCCGTGATGTAGTTAGACGAGGAAGTTAAATTATAACGTATGATGTTTCATAATGTTAGCTAGTTAGGATTTTACGCATCTTTGTGCTTCTTTACTTATGTAGTCTCTGATTTCAGCGGGTATTGTTGGTATATTACCGGCATGAGCATTTTCGATAATACGGTCTGGGTTTGTTGTGGATGGAATTAAAGTTCCAACACGTGGTTCAGCTAAAGCCCAAGCAAGTAATGCCTGAGCCCAAGTAGTTATTCCAAAGTCTTCCAAAGGGCCTAAATCCGGTTCTAAATGAAGATCTTTGGCTAGGTTACCCGACCCTAGTGGTCTCATGACTATGACTCCTATGCCTAATTCTGCGGCTAATGGGAGCATTACTTCTTCTGCCTCTCTCTCCATGACATTATAGGAAATTTGTATGGTTTGGATGCGCCCTGTTTTCATAATTTCCTGCATTTCAGGGAATCCTGGTGGATACGTATAAGTTACCCCTATTAGGCTGATAGCTTCCTCATATTTTAGCTGTTCTAAATAAGGTAGATGTGTTTTCCAATCAACCATGTTATGTATTTGCAAAACATGAATATGGTTGACTTTGAGCAGTTCAAAGGATCTGGCTATTTGGGCCTTGCCGGTGTCTTTGCCAGAGCACCAAACTTTTGTAGCTAATTGAAATTGTTCGGTTCTACCTTGCATTGATATACCTAATGACCATTCTGCTCGTCCATACATAGGAGAAGTGTCTATAAGGGTTGTTCCTGTAGCAATGCAGTTATCCATTATGGATCTACGGACTTCCAATCCCTCGGAGTCTTCTACGTTGAATGTTTGAGCGCTACCCATTCCTATGGCCGGCACTTCTAAGTTTGCTAGTTGACGCTTATTCATGGTTGATATCCCTCCAGGCAGATAACCGAGTGTTCATTAAAAATATTATACTTCATGAAAGGGAATTGTAAAAAACGTAATGGATCAAAAGTCATGAATATAGGGAAGAAAACAGGATGCATGATTCGATTGATGGCTGTCATAGGCGACCCATGATGTTACAAATGGCCGTCCCATGGGTTCCGTTAAATTAATAGAGGTTGTTTTCTTCTAAATTTCTCCTTAGACGGTCGGGTTTATAACATCGAACATACTACATTGGCCAATGACCTCACAAGAGAATGGAATAAGATGTGTGAATTTGGTTTATCTTTACTTACAATATCGTAGGGGCCATACTTAATGACAGATGCCCGCCTACGACTGCTAAAAAGTAATTGTTGAGGATAATTTATGAGCGAAACATCAATAAATATGAGTAATACGGAACGGAATTTATGGAATGCGATTGTGGGAGAGGCAATGGCCTTATTGAAATATAATGCATTTGCTGCTAAGGCTATGGAAGAAGGACACCCGGAAATAGCACAAATTTTTCAGGAAATAGCGGGAGCTGAAAACATACATGGCATTAATCATTTAAAGACAGTCGGAGGAATAAAGACTTCATTAGAAAATTTAGAGGGGGTTACCAAAGGGGAGGCGCGAGAAATTAGTGCCACTTACCCGCGTATGATAAAGGAGGCTTTGAATGAAGGTAGGCGCGATGCGGCTCAATCGTTTGCTATTGCTATGGATAGAGAAAAACACCACTTGCAGGCTTTCCTTAAAGCCTCGGATGATCTCACCAATAAGTTAGCAAATCAGTCTTTGGAGGTTGGTTCAATACTTACGCCGGTGATTGAACCTCATGATGGAATGTCATATAAATCGGTAGATTCACCGAAACAGGCGGATCAACAATTAGCTAAAGCGAAAACGGAGTTCCCTGAGGCAATTAGGGAAATAGAACGGGAACGGTGGAGAGTCGCTGCATTTGGGCGAATTCGAGAGGTAGTTTTTGGTGCTCAAGATGGTCTGTTGAGTACTGTTGTTTTGGTTACTGCGTTGGCTGCGGCAACTACTACTCAAGCTACTGTAGTGGTTGCAGGATTAGCTGCAGCTATGGCTGGTATGATTTCTATGGCAACTGGAACATATTTGGGGTCGAAAGCAGAAAAGGAAGTTTTTCGAGCAGAAATTGAAAATGAAGCCAAGGAATTGGAAGAAAACCCAGCTGAAGAATTAGCGGAACTTGTCTTTCTTTATCATCAACAAGGAATGAGTTTTGCGGAAGCTGAAAATATGGCCAAACATATAGCGTCTGATAAAGATCTCTGGCTTAGGACATTGGTAGAGAAGGAACTTGGATTGGATCCGAATTTGGTGACTAGTCCATTTAAGGATGCAATTGCTATGGGTGGATCATTTATCATAGCCGCCTTAATACCGATAATCCCATACCTTTTAGTAGACGGCACATCAGCTATGATTGCATCTATAGGTGCAGCAATAACGGTTTTATTCACTTTAGGTACCGCAAAAGGAAGATTGGTTAAAAAAGCGCCGCTTTTACAGGGATTAGAGATCTTGGGAATTGGTGTTGGTGCTACGATAATTGGGTATCTTATGGGAGTGTTTATTCCACGATTATTTTAACGTCTCGGTCGTCTGGATACATAGGATTAAATTTATCGTATTTTGGGAATCCGCATATAGATAACCTTAGATATGTTCATGGCTACAGTCTTATCTAAAGTTGCTCCCGGGGCTTTTGAATCATTCGAAGTTCCATAAACCTTCCGAAATGATATTGCAGAGTGTAGTTTACCTCTTCTAACGTGACAGGTTGTTCTATTAAACTTTGCATTGATGTTACTCGAGCATTTGGAGTTCCACATGGGATAATGTATTTGTAGTAATTTAAATCAGTGTTAATGTTTAGTGAAAGACCATGGTGAGTAACGCCTCTACTGATTTTTACACCTATTGCTCCAATTTTATGCTCATCAACCCAGACTCCGGTTGAGCTTAATGCTGTAGCTTTGTTGATGCCATAATCTTTTAATGTGGCAATAATAATTTGTTCTAGGTTCCGTATATATTTTACGGGACCTCCCCAATTCTTTAAATTAATAATTGGGTATGCTATTAATTGCCCCGGCCCATGATACGTTACTTCACCGCCACGATCTACTGAATGCACCGGGATGTCGAGTTGTGCTAATTGGTTTTTAGTTAGCAAAATATGATCTTCCGTTCCTCGTCTCCCAATTGTGAATACAGTGGGATGCTCCAGTAACAATAAGGTGTTGGTCCTCTTACCTAGTGATACGGCATCAACTAACTCTTGCTGCAGCTTCCATGCTTGCAAGTATTCCATTTGACCCAAGTTAAAAATTTCGCAAGTATCCATATGTAACTAAGAAGATTGGTTGTTTGTGTGCAAAGTTTCTATACCGAGTTTCAGGGATTGTAAAAATGCTGATGCCTCCAATCCGTCTATAACACGGTGATCAAACGACATGCAGATATTCATTATTGAACGTATGGTAATTTCATCGTTCATTACTACTGGCTTCTTCTGGACCTTTTCGGTGGTTAATATGGCTACTTGTGGAGGATTGATAATTGGTTTAGAGAGAACGAATCCCAACGAACCAGTATTGTTTAGGGTGAATGTGCCGTTTTGGACATCACTTAGGTCTAGTAACCCCTTTTTTGCTTTGCTAGTTAAATCTTTTAATTTCATATTAAGTTGAGTTATGGTGAGGTGATTAGGACTGTGTATTACCGGAACTACGAGTCCGTCGGGCGCAGCTACTGCTACACCTATGTTGATTTCATCAAATAATTTTATTCCATCTTCTGACCAGGAAGCGTTTAATTTAGGGTGATCAGCAAGGGTAGTTCCTAGGGCGTTAATTAGAAATGGTAAGAGGGTAATACTGGTTCCATTAGACCTATTTAGGGATTCGTTGATTGAGCGTCTGTGAGCTACCAGGTCCGTAACATCGACTTCAATCATTATCCAGGCATGGGGTATCGTAGATACGCTGTGCAACATATTTTGGGCTATAAGTTTACGGACAGGAGTTAATTTAAGGGTTTTGTGGTTTATAGATGGGGCTACTCCATGGATTGGCTCGCTAGTTATTTGTTCTAGTGAGGTTGGAGGGGAAGCACTATTTCGAGTAGCAATTAGTTCTAAAATATCTTTTTTTGTAACTCGATTGTTCATCCCAGTTCCCTGGACCGAGTTGAGGTCTATTTTGTGTTGAGCGGCCAATCGATTTACAACTGGAGAATAAACCTTAGATGGATCATCTGCAGTATCAAAATGAACAATACTTGCTCCACCTGTCGGACCTATACCCAATCTTGTTTCATCCAAAGACCCTGTTAATTTGTTGCTATCGACCGAGAGGTTGCCAGGATCGGTTTGCATGGATTCAACATTGGAGCTAGTTTCCATTTCACCTATTGGAGCACCGATTGGTATAGTCGAGCCTTCTTGAGCTAATATTTTAGTTAAGACCCCGTCATAAGGTGAAGGGATTTCTAAATTAACTTTATCGGTTGTGATCTCTACGAGGGGATCGTATTTTTTGATGGTTTCTCCAGGCTGTTTTAGCCATTTGCCTATGATACCCTCCACTATTCCTTCACCAACCTGGGGTAGTGCAATTGTGATGGTTTGCATAATTGTTCCCTTTAGTAATGAGCTAATTCTAGCAAAGCGTGGGTAATCTTTTCAGTATTTATCAAATAAGCGGCTTCAAGTGTAGGCGCGTAGCCCATAGCGGGCACATCGGGTCCACAAAGCCTCATTATAGGGGCGTCTAAATAGTTGAAAGCCTGTTCTCCTATTGTGGCGGCTATTTCTGCACCAACGCCTCCTGTTAAGTTAGATTCATGAACTATAAGCACTTTTCCGGTTTTCTTTGCAGAACTGAGTATTGCATCTTTATCCAACGGCAAAAGGCTTCTTAAATCGACCACTTCAACCTCTATGCCGTGTTTATGCAGGTTAGATGCTGCTTCCATTCCTAAATGTACTGCGAGACCGTAACATATCAGAGTGATATCATTGCCCTGTCTCTTAACGTCTGCTTTGCCTATTGGTATCGTATATTCAGGGTCCGGAATCTCGCCTTTGACGCCTCTATAGGTTTTTTTATGTTCGAGAAATATAACTGGGTTGTTATCTCGTATAGCAGATTTTAATAAGCCTTTGGCGTCAAACGGTGTAGCTGGTGCAATTACTTTTAGGCCTGGCGTATTATATAGATAGCTTTCAATGGATTGAGAGTGAAATAATCCTCCCCTGATTCCTCCTCCATATGGAATTCGGACAACCATAGGTATACTTAATTGGCCGTTGGATCCATAAAATATCCTTGAAGCTTCTCCTATAATTTGGTTTGCTGCATACCACCAGAAATCGGAGAACTGGATCTCGGCAATAGGTCGTAAACCCTTCATTGCGAGTCCAACTGCCATTCCAGCAATTAATCCTTCTGATAAAGGGGTATCTATAATTCGAGATGAACCAAACTTATCAACTAACCCGTCCGTCGCGAGAAAGACTCCTCCTCTAACTCCAACGTCTTGCCCAAGAACTAGTACATTAGGGTTTCTATGCATTTCTTCATCCATGGCGTCATGGATAGCTTGAATAACTGATTTAATAGACATACCGTAGTCCCTTAAGAAGCATACAGATTATCCATTAATGTTGAAGGGTCAGGCCAGGGTTCGGATTCTAGTTGTTCTGTAGCATCGTTTACTTGAGATGTTGCCAAATCATGCAAGTGTTGATCCAGTTGTGTATTAAGGTCACCTCGGGCATATAAATACGTTTGCAATCTTTTAAGTGGGTCTCGTAACATTGATTTTTCAATATCTGAAGCCGAACGATAGATTGAGTGGTCATCATCCGAAGTATGTGGTTTTAACCGCTCCACATTTAGTTGCAAAAAGGTCGGTCCACCATCTGGAGATCTGGCTCTTTTTATTGCTTCTTTGGTTTGCAGGTAGACGGCGAGAAGGTCCGTTCCATCTACTATAAAGCCTGGAAAATTATATCCTGCTGCTCTATCTGCAAGGTTAGGTATAGCACTTTGCTTTTCTTGGGGAACAGAAATTGCTAGTCGGTTGTTAAAGCATAGAAAGACTATTGGGAGTTTGTGTATTCCAGCAAAGTTCATTGCCTCGTGGCATTCCCCTTGACTAGATGCTCCGTCTCCAAAAGATACGAGAACTACAGCGTTGTCATTTAGAGTCTTAGATCCTAGAGCGTATCCAGTAGCCTGGCAAAGATTAGAACCGACAACATTAGATCCCTGGATCATGCGAAGTTTGGAGGAAGCACCCTGGGAAAGAAATTGCCGTCCTCCATTCATTGGATCCATAGCTTTGCCTGTGACACCCATCAGTATTTGCAAAGGAGTTAAGCCAACCATAAGTTTAAGTGGCATGTCTCTGTAATATGGAAAAAAAAAGCAATTACCATCATTTAAACCGGCGAGAGCTAATCCCATAGATGCTGATTCGTTGCCTTGGCAGGAAGCTGTTAGAGGAACGCGTCCTTGACGATTGAGAGCCCAGATGCGTTCATCCAAGATTCGTGTTAGAACCATTTCACCATATAGTTCCAGCAATTGTTGGCTATTAATATCAAGATCTTCGGTTTCCAGTGAAGTATAACTGGAATGATGTGGTGGAGTGTTTGTAGCTTTGTTACCAGAAATCATATTGTTATAAGGTGAATAATGATAGAAGAAATAGGATGCGAGCCGAACGATTAGTTCGTTTTTCGAACATTAACTTAAAAGGTCCACATGTAAACATCTTAACCAACGGCGCTCCATTTCTGGGTGTTAAGTCTGAATAAGCACACCTGTTATCATTGTCAAGATCGAGAATCGTATACTGTTGAGTGCAACTAGGTGATTGTATAAAAGCATACTTATAGTGTCAATCGTACGATTGTTTTGGTTTATTGAGGGGTTTAACGAGGGCATTTCTGGAAGTATAATAACTTGGAAATTAGCATAGAGTGCTTTTCAAAAATGTAACTGGGTAGGAGTATATAATGGCTCAAGAGTTCATAAAAGTGGCTAATGTTGATGAAGTGTCTCCAGGAAATATGATTTCTGTTGAATTTGAAGGACGTCCTGTTTTGGTTGCGAATGTAGATGGTGAATTATTTGCTATTGGTGATGAGTGCACTCACGCGGGTAGTCTTCTTTCTGGTGGGTATTTAGATGGGTGTCGAGTGGAATGCCCTACACATGGAGCCCTTTTTGATCTGAAAACGGGAGAAGCAATAAGTCCCCCTGCAGATGAAGGAACACCTGCTTATTGTGTGAAGGTGGATGGCCAATCGATACTAGTCGGGCTACCTGAATAAATGCGCAAGCGATAATTAGCTGTACGTCTCTTATTCCCCAAAAGTAGATTACCAATAGACCTGGTAAATTAATGAACGATAAGCGTATTCTGTTGATGTTTTACGAAAAAAAGCAGATCTAGATCAGTTTCAACCTAAAGATACTTCAGCAATTGTCGGTGGTGAAGATCGTAAGCTAGTTAATTACCTGTTGGCTTTGATTTCGGCAATTTCGGACTCTATTTTAGATCGCAAGAATCCTAGATCTATAGCTTCTTCCATAAGCGTTTGGGAGCCAACATCATCTCCGAGGCATGCCAGAGCTTTAGCTTTTCCGGCATAAGATTCAGCATGAAATACTGAAAGGGGTATTGCAGTTTCGAAATCCGCTAGTGATGCTTGGCAATCCCCAAACTTTAGATTATGGTCGCCTCTCGCAATGATGGCTCCTAAAAATTTGGGATCCAATCGAATTGCTTCATCCAAATCGGCCTTTGCTTCATCAAATCTACCCAAAGATCTATATGCTAGGGCTCTTCGATGATAAACTTCTCGACGCTCAGGGTTGGCTTCAATAGACGTAGTGAAGTCCTGGATGGCGGCATTAGGATCACCTAATTCGAGTGCGGCGATGCCGCTAGTATAATATTTTTGGTCGTCTTTGACGGATGTCTCGCCACAAGCCGAGAGTAGGATTAATGTCGTTATTAAAAGAGATATCGTGAGGGTAACTTTTTTCATTTTTTAATTTCCTTCCTCCATTACGTCCTGATCAATATTACACTACTCGAGGGAAAGAGACTACTATTTTTAATTATTGGGCCATTCGACGGTCACGCTTGTTTGAAGGCCACCTCGTGCTTTGTAATTCAAAACTAGCCTGATATATTGAGGCGTAATCAATTCTACCATGTCTTGCAAGATGCGATTTGCTGCATGTTCTTGAACTATGCCTACATCCCGAAATGATAGGAGATAATACTTCAATGATTTTAATTCGATAATTTGTTCAAACGGGGTGTATGAGATCTCGAGTGTTCCATAGTCGGGGAGTCCCGTCCATGGGCAAACGGCGGTAAATTCATCCGTCGTGATAACTATGGTAGAAGGCTGCTTCGGGTATTCATAAGCAAAAGATAAGAGTACTTGTGGCATTATTGCTTCTTCTCCATGCCAAGATAGTTCTTTGTCTATTGATAAATATTTGTCTTTGAGGTCATATATTTCGACCATGATGGCTCCTAATAATTAGAGTTTATGATAGTTGTTAGGATGATGGGTTTAATCTCGGAGTTCCTTAGGTAAAACGAATGTTACATCTTCAGAAATTCCTTCTAAGGTTGATATTCTAGTGGGTTTTAGTTTGGTAATGACTTGGTCTACTAGTGTTTCAGGAGTGGAAGCCCCAGAAGTTATGCCAATCTTGGATACACCATTAGTCCAATTCATATCTATGTCGTTTGCGCTGTTTATCAAGTAAGCGGGTACACCTTTACTCTCTGCAACCTCCCTTAGCCTATTACAATTGGAGCTTTTTTTGGCTCCAATTACTAAAACTAATCCTACTAGTTCGGTTAGCTGTTTAACTGCATCTTGACGATTAGTAGTTGCATAGCACACATCGTTCCTTACTAGATTATTTGGAAATTGACTTTTAATATGTTCTACGGTTTTTTGTGTGTCATCTACAGAAAGTGTTGTCTGAGTTAAAATGGCTATTTCCGAATTGGAATCCCAATTTGGAAGATTCATTGATTCACGCCCGTCTACTAAAGCCATGGAAGTTTGACCCATAGTTCCTCTAACTTCTGCATGGCCTTTGTGACCTATCAATATGATACGCTTTCCTTCTTTAGAGTATTTTAGGGCTTCGTTATGCACTCGAGTTACCAGTGGGCAGGTAGCATCTATGATTTTAAGATTACGTGCTTTAGCTTTAGTGAAATCCTCTGGAGGAGATCCGTGGGCAGAAAAAACTACTACAGAACCTGTAGGTATAGCGTCCACATCTTCAACCGTTTTGGCGCCTTTCTCTGCTAAAGATTGAACGACATATGGATTATGCACGATCTCATGCTTTACATAAATTGGGGTACCGAATTTAGCAAGTGATTTTTCTACAACTTCGATAGCCCTGACTACCCCTGCGCAGAACCCTCTAGGTGAACTGAGAATGACCTCCATCTGATAATTCCTCGGATAAAAATAAAGTGTAATCTAATGTTAGCATCACATCTTGCAAGCAATCAATACTGGGAGCTACTTACAAGAAGGTAATGATATATTGTAATTAGGTATTCTTGAATAGTTCCAAATATTTTAAACCGCTGGCAGTATTCATTAGAATTATGTTTTCGTCGCCAGAGAAGAAATTTTGTTGAATCAAAGCTTTAAGACCGGTTAAGGTTGCTGCCCCCTCAGGGCAAGCGAAAATGCCTTCGGAGGATCCTAAGATACCCATATCAGTCATCATATCCGAGTCAGATACTGCCATAGCAGTTCCTTTAGTCTGTTGGATTATATCTAGTAGGATGTAATCGGCAAATACGGAGGGAACTCTTAATCCAGAAGCCAAAGTGCTAGCATTCGGGTAGGGGGTTGTTTCGGAAGCTCCTTCGGCGAATGCCTTGACCAATGGTTGACATCCTTCTGCTTGAATTGAAATGAATCTGGGTTGAGTGCCATCGATCCAGCCTAATTCTAATAATTCATTGAACGCCTTCCACATTCCAACGATTCCGGTCCCTCCCCCTGTAGGATATATAATCACGTCTGGTGTTTTCCATCCCAAGTCTAGGGCGATCTCTAATGCCATTGTCTTTTTTCCTTCAGCTCTATACGGCTCCCTAAGTGTAGATATATCGTATAAATTTTCTATCCTAGCTTTTTCCTGTGACATTCTGCCAGCGTCACTGATTAAACCGTCAACTAATGTTAACTGGGCACCTAGAATTTCACATTCACGTTTATTGGATTCTGGTGCATCAAGAGGCATGAATACATGTGATTCAATGCCTGCTCGAGCTGCATAAGCGGCTAAAGCTCCGCCCGCATTACCCGCTGTAGGCATGGTTATTGCTTGTTTATTTAGCTCTTTAGCTTTTGATACAGCAGCGGAAATGCCTCGAGATTTAAAAGAACCAGTAGGGTTTAATCCTTCGTCTTTTACGTAGAGATTTTTCAGTGCTAGGGATTTGCCTAAATTATCGGCCTTAAGTAATGGAGTTCCACCCTCTCCTAAACTTACAACGTTTAACGGATTTATTACCGGCATTAATTCAAAAAAGCGCCACATGTTCGGTCGTCTTTTGATGAATTCAAGAGGGTCGAGGTGTTTTTTAGCTGAAGCCAAATCGTATCTTGCGAATAAAACTTTCCCGCAAGTGCTACAAGTTCCGATAGCTTGTTCGTGGGAAAAAAGTTGGCCGCAAGACGTGCATTCGAGATGACTCAGATAACTTTTCATTGGAAATACTCCTTGTAGGGGTTCTTGCCTTTTTGTATCATAGGCCTGACTAGGGCCGTGATGGGCCATTGAATGCATACTTTAATTTAGGACGATAAAATGAGCGGAATTGACTTAGAATTTCATAGTAAACATCCGACTTCTGCTAAATTAGCTGAAGAATCTGGCATGCTTTTCCCTGATGGAGTAACTCATGACACCCGTTATGTATCTCCTTTTCCATTATTTATGAAGGAAGGTTTAGGACCCTATAAATGGGATGTTGATGGTAATAGATACATAGACTATGTTTCTGGGCATGGCTCTTTGATCTTAGGCCATTCCCATCCAGATATAGTAGCGGCGGTGGCTGAGCAAGTTTCAAAAGGGACCCACTTGGGAGCCAATACCGAATTAGAAATTCGTTGGGCTAAATCCATAAAAAACTTGATGCCATCGATTGAAAGAATAAGATTTCATAGTTCCGGCACCGAGGCGACTATGATGGCAATGCGTTTGGCAAGAGCTTATACGGGGAAGGACAAAATCATTAAATTCCAAGACCATTTTCATGGGTGGAACGATTATGCGAGTGCGGGTTCGGATCGTGGGACAGGCGGTATTCCATCTACAACCCTAGAATCTATGATCGTATTGCCCGATGGTGATATTGATTTAGTTGAGGATTGCCTTTCCAAGGACAAAAATATCGCCGCAGTGATAGTAGAACCATCTGGTGCCCATATGGGGTCACTACCTTTGCACCCTGATTTTTTGCATGATCTTAGGGAAGTTACTAGGAAATACAATGTGGTATTCATAATGGATGAGGTGGTAACTGGATTTCGACTGTCTAAGGGCGGAGCTCAGATAAGATACGGAATTGATCCAGATCTAACTACTATGGCAAAGATCCTCGCAGGTGGACTACCAGGCGGAGCTGTAGGTGGCCACGTAGATATTATGGATATGATAGCTCATAGAGGAGTTTCTTCTTGGGACGATACATATAGAGTTTCACATCCTGGAACATTTAATGCTAATCCGCTGGCTGCTGTTGCTGGAGCTACGTGTTTAGAAATATTGAGCAAGGATGATATAAATCTTAGGGCTGACCAAGCTGCAACTAAACTAAAAGATGGCTTCAATCAGATTTTCGGAAAAATGGAAGTGCCAGGAGTAGCCTATGGTGTCAGCTCATTGGTCCAAATAGCTTTTGGTTTAGAATGTGACGCTGGTGAAATATGGCGCATTCCAAGGAATGAGGTCGGGGGTGGGCCTAAACCTGGCGCCAAACAAGGATTTAAAAAAGCTATGTTGAATGCGGGCGTAGATACCATGGGGGGTAGTGGGTTGATAGTATCGGGATTTCATTCTGATGATGATGTTTCAGCTACGATAACTGCTTTTGAAGAGGCCCTAATTGCTCTTCGTAACGAGAATTTGGTTTAAATAAGCACATCTTGAGGTATAGGTCTTTAGTAAAAACAGGCTTTTGCCTTGTCGGTCCATTTAGGTAGATTGAAGCATTATTCTTTGAATGTGTTTAGCTAACCGAAACATTTCAGTAATCGTATTAGTGCCACTGTTTAGACTGGGGCTTACGTGGTCGAATATAGAGCCATACTCTGTGAATAACACATTTGTTTTACCATCTAATGCTTCAAATAATTGTCGTGAATGAGAAACTGGCACTAATGAATCATTCCGATCGTGCATGATCAAAATGGATGCTTTGATATCGGCAATATGTGAACTCGGAGAAAGTTGATGCAATTGTGATTTATTGTGTGCTGGTAGTGTTTCAAATGCAGAGCTAGCGCCGTGTCTCGACTTTTGACCCAATAAGTTGTGGATTCTTTGCCCGTTTTCTGTTAATAGAGTTTTGTCTATATTATTAGTTCGGTTGTTTGTGAACCAGTTGGTAATTATATTAGCTTCTTCATTTGAGATCTTATCGGTCAAATGAGTCGCGAGGACTTTCTTGGAGAGTTTATCTGGTTGCCAATATTGGATCCCGTGATTATCCTCCGAGGTTTCTGAAATAATTGATATTGCTAGTTCCTTCATGTCAAAATATGGTCCAAATGCATTAACAAACTGTACATCGTTACTTATTAGCGGATCACTTGCAGCGATTAAGGCAAAGCTTCCTCCTACACAAAAGCCTCCAATTCCTACGCGTGTAGGATCTACAAAGTCTAAATTCCTGAGATATTGAAAGGACGCTACAAGGTTATCTATTTCCTTCGTTGTCATAATTCCTTGTTCCATATCAGAAGACCAATAATACAGTGCTGCCATATTAGAACGGGCTAATGCGTTTCCAAGGTTCACAACTCGTGGGTCGGAAGCGCGAGCTGGTTGGACTCCTAGAAATAATAGAACGGCGGCGTATGGGCCTTCACCTGGGGGTCTGTAGAGGTCTCCTGATAATTTGCGCCCAGAGGATTCAAATGAAAGGTGTTCTACGATTGGTTTAGGTGTAAACCACTCCAGGGGGCTGACGCTTTGATCGAAAACATGTATAACGAATAATAGCGATTTTACGGACGATCGCCCTTCACGTGTGGCGCCTAGTAATATGGTGATGATGATAACAGCTATAAAAACCAATTGGGTTACTTTTTTTAGGATTGGTTTCAAGTAAAATAGTCCTCTCCCAATTACAGGTTAGTAAGATTAATTATTCCTTAGTCTCTTGTGTTATTAATAGACTGTCGATAATTGAAATCAAAGTAGGCTCATCCATTGGACCAACAAATTTGCGTATTATATTTCCCTCTTGGTCTATGAATAATTTTTCAGGTATACCTTTGATTCCAAATTCAACTGCGAGTTTTCCATGCTGATCAATTGAAACGGGGTATGAAATGTCGAATCGTTCGTGAAAGTTCTTCACATCAGATTTATTGTCCCAGATGGAAACTCCTATAAATTCTACTGGATCGTGTTCATAGTGCTTGTAAACTTTTGATAATATCGGGGCTTCAGCTCTGCAAGGAGCACACCAAGAACTCCAAAAGTCTAACATTATCACCTGACCATGTAGAGACTGGGAGTGAATAACCATGTCGTCTAGAGTAGTTAACGAAAAAGTAGTTGGTATTGAGTTTGTAATTGCTCTCTCCCCTAAGTCGTTATTAACACCCACCTGAGAGTTGGGATTAGCATCGTCGCTGTTTGCCCATATTAATAACCCAAAGATAAGGAATGTTGGTATTGAAACGAGTACAAGTACTAAACTTCGCTTAGTCAATTTGAGATATCCTGGTCTATGTAATGTACAAGACGAGATTGGTAAAGCAGGGCAAATGCCAATAATCCAATTAGGCTAATGGCAAATATAATTGGGAACCATATAGTCGCAAAGGTTGTGTTGTTGGATTTTGCGAATAATGTTTGCCAGAAAGAAGGTTGCGGCAAGTCGATTAGATGGGTGACTAAAGCGAGAGAGTTAGTTGGCTCTAGGGCTTCCCAGACATTATATACGGTGCCTTCTAATTCGACCTCTCCTAAGGATTCATAGTTCGTTCCTGATATAAGGCCAGAGTTTTCTGGGATAAGGACTCGGAATTTGGAAGTTTTTTGAAGGAAGGAATGGGAAATTGTTGAATCGTTTTTATCGTATGGGAATTTATAACTGAAAGCGATTTGATGAAATCCTGGTTTTATGGATCCGTACAACCCAAATCCACTTCCTACATTTATGATTTGAGCGTTGGGCAAATCGGATTGAACCTCTAAGGAGCTCCAATCTTCCACCAGCGAAAAACGAAGAAAATTCATATTCTCAGGTCCATCCATGACTGGTTTAAACGTTAATTTGTCATTATTGGTTAGTAGGATTATTTCCATGGCGGATATGCTCAGATCTGCCGGGTTTACTTCACGTACTAATAATGTATGAGAATCTATGTTTAGGATATTTATGTTTTGAGTGGTGTTATATATTGGAAAGTTTATTGGTTGTTTTCCCAGTGGATGGTTTAACTCGAGCGAATATTCAACGTTCAAATAATTCGTTATCAGGGAATATGAGTCAGATGGGATCGAATGTATATTTGGAAATTCAAAATATCCGCTTTTGTCCGAAATTGCTTGGTGTTGTACAACTCCGGTATCCTTGCCAACTATTTGGAGGATAACAGTCTGTTGATCAGGAATATCACTATTGGGACTCTGGTTAATCAGGTTACCGTTAATCGTGATTAATTCTTGGCTATGGACCAAGGTTATTGGAAAAGCGAACAAATGTAAGCAGAATAGCATGAACAATAATGTGATTAATTTATAATTCACGGTTGGCTATTCTTCTCCGTTGTACTGCTTGACTGAATGGGAACATCTGCTTCAGCAAGTGTATTCTTAACCTGTTCCAATTGCATAAAATTGATGGCAATTTGCTCTTTTAATAAAACAATTTGATGTGAAAACTCAACTTTTGAAATGATTTGCATTTCCATGTCTTTATGTAGTTGGTCAATTTGTTCAAATAATGCAGCTTGAGTTTGATTAAGAGGATGCAGGTCGATTTGATGGCTGTTAGTTCGCACATTAGCACGGATGCGTAGGAATGGTCTTAAAAGAATCATCAGACTGGCTAGGCCAAGGGCTATTGCAAGTAATGTGAACATTAAATAAAACTCCAATTAGCTATTTGAGATGCGGGTTTAGGGTTTGTAAGAAACCTCTTCTTTATTAGGTGAAGCTCGGAGATTATGAGAACGAGTTGGCCAAAGCGCAATAAGAGTGCCAATTATCATTATGGGTCCTGCAACCCACATCCACCACATCAACGGGTTAACAAAAACCCTGAATATAATATCTTCAGTATCACTTCTGATCTCACCCGGAACGATATAGAAATCTTCGATAGGACTGGAAATTATGCCTGCTCTTGTTGAACTCATGTTAAAGCTGGGATAGAAAATCCTAAATGGGGTTAACGTTTCCTCCGGTCCATTCCGGTTAGATATATCCAGAAAAAAGCGAGATTCTACCCTGTCTTTATAGTGAAGGGTTTCAGAATTCAAGTATGTTATCGTGTAATTATTGACATCAATACGTTGACCTGGAGATAAAGTTATATCGGACTGTGTACTATAAAAAGAAGATCCTACGATAGCGGCGGCTAATGAAATTATTGCTAAGTGAACAATATATCCTCCGTATCTGGGACGGTTAGATACGATTAGTTTAAGGAATCCGGACAGGTAGTTTTCACCGTGTCGACGGAGTACCATAGTCCCTCTAATCCACTCACGTAATATTCCGATGGTGACTATTGTCATTAATCCAAAACTGGTTAGCACATATGGTTTATTAATTCCAAAAAGAAACATGATTAAGATGACCATCACACCAATTAACATGGGTGTGAGTAAAGCGTTCCTTAGTGACTGTATGTTGGATCTCCGCCAAGGAATGAGAGGTCCAACTCCCATTAAGAATATTAGACCAAGCATTAATGGCCCGTTAACTTGATTGTAAAAGGATTCGCCTACAGTTACAGTGAAACCAGTAAATAATTGGGATATCAGTGGATAGATTACTCCCCACAAAGTTACAAATGCTATGCCCAATAAAAACAAATTGTTTACTAGAAATGCCGCTTCACGTGAAAGTGTAGATTCAAGGTATTGATTACTTTTGAGATGGTTAAATCTTATAAAGAACAGTGTGAATGGAATAATTGTTCCTACGATCAAGAATGCTAAAAATACCCAGCCTAGGGATGAAGCAGCAAAAGAATGAACAGAAGGCACTGGCCCGCCTCTGTTTATAAACATTCCGAATAATGCCAAAACGAATGTAATGTTAATTAGTGCCATATTCCACATTCTAAACATTCCTAGACGTTTCTGGACCATTATAGAATGAATAAATGCTGTTAGCCCTAACCATGGCATAAATCCTGCATTTTCTACTGGATCCCATGCCCAGTACCCTCCCCAGCCGAGGATCGTATAGGCCCACCAAGAACCTAGGAGTAATCCACTTCCTAGGGTAGCCCAGGCTAAGATTCCCCATACTCGTCCTGCATCAACCCATTGATCACGGGTTCTTTTGGAAATTAGTGATCCGAGAGCAAAAGAGAAAGGGACAGTTACCATTATCAATCCCGTCATCAGGACTGGAGGATGTATAAACATTCCTGGATGGAGTAGCAAGGGATTTATTCCCAATCCGTCAATAGGGACGGGATCGAGCGTAGCGAACGGATTTGCCAATAAAGCCATGACGCTTAGAAAAAATACCAATACAGTCATTAAAATTGCATTAGTGTAGGGCAACCACGGCTTAAAATTATGAGGTGAGGTAACTAAAGCGATTGATGAAAGAATAGATAAACTAGTCGCTATAAAAAGTAGTGAGCCTTCATTCCCAGCATACATTGCAACCCACGTGTATGCTTTGGGCATCGCTAAGTTGCTGTGAGAATATACATAGGCAATTCCAAAATCGTGAGTTATAAAGCCAGCTACCAGACAAAAGCTGGATATTAGCAGGGATAAAGCAGATAAATATGTAGAGTAAACACCGCTTTCTATAAGTTCAGGGTATTCTTTCCATTTGCCAATGATCGAAGCCGCTACGGAATAGAGGGCTAGCCCCAATGCTATGTATAAAGCTGATAGTCCAAGTTCAGCCATTTATATCACCATTTGCCTTACTTTCTGGATTCGTTGAATAACTTGCGCCAGAACCTTCATTATTATAAGGATCTTTCAAATATCGTTGCTTTATTTCCAGGTCTGCTATGTTTAGATACGATTTTAAAGGTTTGTTTTGCAAATTGTCAGGGTCGACGTATCTATGCTGTTTCATTGCTTTAAGTGATAAACCAAGTAGGACACAGGCTAAAAAGAAGAAGATTGGAGGAACTAGCCAAACAGTTAGCGTAAAGCCTTTTTTAGGAGGTTCTGATAGGACACTGAGACCATAACGTTCTTCGGACGAAAAATAATCCAGGATTTGTTTAGTGGACCAACCTTCATGTAGTTTATCTCTGATAATTCCTTTCATGTCCATTGCTAATGGTACCTGGGATTGATCTAGGGTTTCAGCAGGGCATACGGGGCAGATTAACATTTTGTCGATTTGTTGAGCTCGTTCTTCAATGCTACGGTTGTTTTCAGATACGCAAGAGGAACTCATGATAGGTATAGATATTATAAAAATTAGCCAAAATATACGAAAAGAGTGTAGAGACATGTTGTTCACTATAGTAGTAAGCAGCCTGAGTCCATTAAATTTTAGGCATCATTTTGCACCTGAACAAACAAAATCGAGCAACCGGAAGATTATTATAACAAACTATCAGGATTTATCTTCATCATGCCAATGGACTAGTCCTGTTATTAAAACCATAGCATGCATTGAAACAAAAAGGGCAAGAAACCCGCTTGCAAGTTGGTTGGAATCGCCATAATCCGAATATGCGAAACCTGGTGCGACAAATAATAGAACTGCAACCGATGCGATAGCGGCATACTTTGCCCTAGCCCCTGCTGATAGGAGTAAAGCTACTGCAATAGAGATAGAGCCGAATAACATGGCATGTGTTGCCCATATGATCTCATAGGCTTTAGCAATGTGAATGGTGCCTTCTGTTAGCTGGGAATTCCAAGCAGCGCGTACGGAATTTTCAAGATCTAATAGGTCTGGAAGAGAACCGATAAATGGAGCGATACCCATTATCAATAGCCACATTCTTACATGCAGAATTCTCTTAATTATCGCCATCAGTAGTTCCTTACATTCAGGTTATTAAATCTGGCAGAAAGTCTAATTCCCGAAATCATCACTCCTAATGTAGTTAACAATAGCCCATCGTTCTGTTGGAGTTAAAAGTTTTTGAAACTGAGGCATGACTTTGTGCTGATTCGGATCAGTCAAAATCAAATCTCTATTACTAATTATTCCATAAAGGAAGCCATCTGGGTAACCTTTTACGGTTGTTAGATCAGGAGGTAATTTAGGTTCGTAGTTGTATTTATTGATCATTAGGCCTAGTACGGTTCCATCCCCTGTGCCACTCAGGCCATGACACATAGCACAATTAATCTCATATAAGAATTTGCCTTTATCTATCATCTCTTCAGGGATGGGGTTCGACAGAGTTGCTATATCATCGACGGTTAAGGGCACTTCTTTCCCCGTTATTGGCACAGCACTCTCGGGAGGGCTCAGCCTAGGAGGTTCCTGGGGATGATATGAAGGGTGATAATGCATTTCATAAAAGAAGTCGACGGGATACGAACCTTGTGCACAGCTAAGACTGGCGAATGTTGTTAATGTGAGTATGCAAAATAGGATTACCGCTCTCGACGGTATAGATTTGAATACCCACGGTATTTTATTGAATGTAAATTTTTTCACTACCAAACTCTGGTTCATTCCTATTTATTTACGTTTAATTTCTATTGCCCCGGCCTGTGTTAAAACTTGTTCAGCTGTATCTATTTTACTCTCATTACAGTCAACAATTAGACCAATAAGCCCTTCACTAATCCGGGAATCATAGAGTTTGCTCTTGAGGCTTGGTCCTAAGCGAGACTCAAAAATGATACCAATGATGGTAAACAATATTGCACCAAGCATTGTGCCTTCGTAGGATATTATAACCATTGGGGGTATGGATAAGATTGGTTTTCCACCGGTGATCAACGGGTACGATATTTGAGTGCCTATAGTAAGCACTAAGGCAGTACTAAGTCCAAGCAGAGCCCCTATAAACGGGAATACATATAGTCTATGACTGTGGTGGCGTTCTCCTAAAGCTCCTTCTGGATACGGTGTATCGGTAAGAAAGTCGAATTCTTCTTTGGAGAAACCCGCATTTTCCAACGATTCGCTGGCTTCTGCTGCGTATTCAGCATTCTCGTATAACCCTAGTATAGATTTTGTTGCCATAAGGTAACCTCTAGATTTAGTCTTCTCGAATCACTGCGGGTACCTCAATTTTACCCACTTTGATCTTGTCTTGTAGTACTTGCCCTTCCTTTATATCAAACAGCGGTATGAGAGGGAATATTTTAGCGAATAGTAAGAACAACATTAATACCATTGCGAAAGTTCCACCTATAATGGTTATTTCGATCGCGCTTGGTGCATAGGTATACCAAGTGCCGCTAAATACTTGCTTTCTCGCTAATCCGGGAACAATAATTAATAATCTTTCCAGCCACATTCCTATGTTAACCGATATTGTGGTTATAAGCATAAGCCATAGATTTCTTCTTACTCTTCTAAATAGCCACATTGGAACGGGGAACAGGAAAGCTGTGATTATGAAGACAATGAAGAACCATTGCCATGGCGGTTCCAAGAGTTGCATGTGTCTGGTTGCCAACTCGTCACCTTCTTGGCCATATATCCCGAAGAAAAACTCCATTAACAGGAAGTAGAACCAGGCTATGGCTATAACCAAAAGCAGTCGACCTAAAGCATCGATGTGTTCATGACGAACGTAGTTTTGCCATCCAAATAGCCATCGCATGAAGATCATTACGCTTACTACACCAGATACTCCTGAATGCACGGCACCAATAACGAAATATGGTGCGAATATTGTGGAGTGCCAGCTTTTAACTGCGATAGCCATACCAAAGTCCCATGAGACTATACTGTGTACAGATACGAAAACAGGTAGTATTAAAGCGGATAATAAGATTCCAGCGATTGCTTGGAACTTCCATTGTCTAGTGGTGCCTCTCCATCCTAAGGACAAGACTGAGTAGACTATTTTTTTAATTCCTGAACTTCGATCACGGATGATGGCAATATCCGGTATAAGAGCGACAAAGACAAATAGGATACTAGAAGTCAAATATGTATTAACCGCTGCAGGGTCCCAAACTAGTGGAGAGCGGATATCCATCCAGATTCCTCTTTGGAAGTCATAAGGAAACATAACCCAATAAACCAGTCTCCATGGACGGCCTGAGTGTATGAGAGGCATTAAGACAGCGGTCATAAGGGAGAAAATAGTAAGAACTTCAGCAGCTCTTGTAGCAGGACGCCTCCATTCTGCTTTAGATAATCTGAGTATAGCTGAAAGCATTACTCCAGCATGGCTTATACCTATCCAGAAGACGAAGTTTGTAATAAAGAATCCCCACATCACAGGCCTATTTAATCCAGTGACTCCGAGACCCTTATTGATCATAAATGCGACAGCGACAGTAGCCGCAAGGACCACAAGACCTAAGGTGCCTACAATCGCCCAATAGACCAATGAACTTTTAGTCAAACTGCTAAGCAGGTCATCATTTATTCGTTTGTTAGTTAAATGTTTTCCTTCGTACATTATTTCCTTTTGGATGCACCTACTTGGGTTTTCCTAGGACTTGATATTCGCCTCTTAAGAATGGTCGCACGCGTTGATACAATAGACCTTCTTTAATTTCCCAAAGCGATAAGATAGGTATGATTCTTATTGATAAAAGGTAAATTAACGCTGCACCAGAGAGACCTCCAGCAATCATTAATAAGTCTATGAAATTGGGGTAGATTGCTGCTGGGACATAGGTTATCTGAAAAGCAGTTACGTCTTGTATGCCAAAAGCTGGTACGTAAAGACGTATCATCATAAAGAAAGAGCCCAAGACTATTAGAATAGAGGCCACAGTCGGTCCCAAAACACTCTTGCGAATAGGATTCCATAACAATATTAAAAATGGCAACAGAAAGCTCATTAAGAAATTTAATGCGAATGGCAAGCGGTAGGATTCGAACATGACGAGTTTGAGTATGTTTTGTTCTACTGGCATCCGGCCATACCACAAGGTATTAACTTCTGCGAACCAGAAATAGGCCCATAATAAGCTTAACGCTAATAATATTTTACTGATGGACCAGAATGATTCCATTGGAAAATATTTTTTGTAACCACCAAATGTGCGAGCTATAAAAGCTATGATTACTACACTGGCAACACCGGCCTGTATTCCTGTCAGTGCCTGATGAGCTGGTAATATTGAGTCTTTCCATCCTGGAACTAATGACATTACAAAGTCAACATTAATGATTGTTTGGACTCCGATAAGTAAAATGAAATAGAAACCTCCCAACAACGACAGGCTGATACGGTGAATGTGCCATTGTGACTGACTGCCAGTCCAGAATTTAGTAAGTTTACCTAATAAAGGGCGATCCTTTGATTCAGAAAGGGCAGACATTTGGGCAATGTCTGGGAGGGCTGAAACAAGTAATAAAGCAATTCCGCAAACGATTAGACCTAATAGGCCCGCAAAATCCCAAAAAGTGGGAACACCCCAATACTCACTGGTAAACCAAAGAGTTTTTCTACAAGGCCCAGTGGAACAATCTCCTATTGGGGGGAGTAATACCAATAAAGGTATGAGACAAGCGAGTGTTAATAGGCCTACCATAGCGTAAAGTTCGGATATGCGAGCAAATGGGCGCCTCCAGTGATTGGCAGTCATTCTAAATGCGACTGCAAATAATGGAGCGGACCCAGCGGCAGATAATAGAAAGGCGAAGAGAGCCGCAAAGTATCCCCACTCGGCTCTATGGCTAGAATCAAAGCCGTCCATGGCTCTTGATGCGAAAGCTATTACTCCACCAAGGAATATTAAGCCCAATATAAATAGTATAACCGGGCTACCACGGCGGTGTGCTAAAAAGGTTCTTGCTACATCATTAGTAACAATATTAGCGCTCAGCTCATCTCCGGTTACAGAAGTTTGGATTTTATCTTTATAATCGGTCATTTTATTCTATTAATGGGCTTTGGCCGCAGGGTCAACCTTTTTGAGATAGAAAACACTTGGTTCTGTACCTAATTCAGCGAAAAGCCGGTAGCTTCGCTCTGACTGTGATTTTCTAACAACTTCACTTGTTTCATCATTCAAATCACCAAAGACAAGAGTGTCTGTTGGGCATGCATTAACACATGCTGGACTAAAATTACCATCCTTTATTTTTTGGTCGGTAAGCTCTTCGCCCTTCTGCCCTTCGATTTGTCTTTCTGCTCTTCTAATACGCTGGACACAGAAGGTGCATTTTTCCATAATACCTCTGCTCCGTACTGTTACGTCCGGATTCAACTGATTCCATAGAGATTCTGGCCAACTGGGATTGAAAAAGTTGAAGAATCTTACCTGGTAGGGACAGTTGTTAGCGCAATAACGGGTTCCAACGCATCTATTGTATACCTGAACATTTAATCCTTGGTCATTATGATATGTCGCATAAGTAGGACAAACAGGTTCACATGGCGCGTTATCGCAATGTTGACAGAAAACGGGAATGAAGCGTGCTTTAACGTTTGGGTATTCACCTTCCCAGAAACGGTCTATTCGAATCCATTGTTTGGCTCGTCTAGAAAGAAAATCTACTTCTTCGTTAATGGGAACGTTATTTTCTGATTGGCATGCTATCACGCAAGCCTGACAGCCTATGCAGCGATCAATATCTACTACCATTCCCCATTTGTGTTGTTTAGCCATATGTAATCCTTTTTACTTTTGGGTTATTTTGACTACAGCTTCGTGTTCACTGGTAGCGTACGCCGGAACTATACCCTCAAACTTAGGTACAGGAGAACTATTTCCAGTTGGCGTAAGTTTTACCCGTGTAGATGCCCAAGCCAAAGAACCAGTGTGTTGTACGATTGGTAGACCAATGATTTCCAAAGGGTTCGCCCCGCGATCTTTAGAGTACTTTACTGAACTAGTATGGCCTTGACCGATTGGTATACTAACTGTACTAGGAGGTACTGCGGGATGATGATATATACGTGCCTCAAACGAAGTTCCGTTAGCCCCTTCTATAGTTACGAAGTCACCTTCTTTGATGCCGATTTGCTCGGCTACTTTGGTGTTGATTTCGACCCATGTTGACCATACTACGCTTGTTATAGGGTCTGGGGTAGCTTGTAGCCATGGAAGATGTGCCCCCGTTCCATCAGTTAGTGCTAAAGATTGGAATGGAATTAAATTAAACGTGTTGTTACCACTTGGTCCAGTAATTGATGGAGATGTATGTGTCGATACTATATCTACTAAACTTGGGGCAGCAGGTTTGCCGTCCTGTGACCCACTTTGTTCATCCCACCATCCGCCTTGTTGAAGGTATCGGTTCCAAAATTGAGCAAATGTAGTTTCGGATACTGATCCTCTTTCTAACTGATGAAGTAAAGCGGCGTTGTCTTTTATTACTTCTAAGAACGTAGTCTTGTTCAGTGGGAATGATGAAGAGAGGCCTAATTCGGTAGCCATTCTTAGCATCACATCACCGAAGCTCATTGGATTCAAGGGCTCAATAGGGTTTACTACTGGCTGTTGCATGCCTATTATTTGGAATCCTGGTCCTATTTTGGGAACATCGTCCCCCCAATCTTCTAAGAATTGCTTTTCTGGAAGGACTAGATCGGCCATCTCGGTCGTTTCATCCCAGAGCGTAGAGAATGCTACTATGTAAATATCATTTCTTGCCAATGAATTGGCTATTCCGATGTCATCTAATAAGCCATGCATTGGGTTGGCATTTCTTATTAGTAGGAAGTTTATATCCCCATTATCAATTGAGTTTTTAATTTCTATCCATTCTGCTGTAGTTGCAGAAGTTGATGTATGGGCTAATGTCTCTATAGGGGCCTCTGGATTAAATAGAATCCCTCCTGTTGTGCCAACACTTCCGACAAGGAAATTGAGTGCATAGATAGCTGTCAGATTGAAGAGTCCGTTTGTATGAGCCGCTGATGATCCTCCACCTAGGGCGATACTTTTACTTCCGTGTTTAGCAAAATTCCGAGCTAAATGTTTAATTATTTCTTCAGGTTTTTCATGATGGAGTTCAGGAATACCTAGTTCAGAAACGATTAATTCTGGTGCGAATGGAGCAAGTGCATTTTGGAGTTCTGGTAATGTACTCCCAATATGCATTGACTGGATCCTGCGGTTAGGAACAAGTTTTTCCGATATAATAACCTGCGCGAGACTTAATGCTAGAGCTCCTTCCATTCCTGGAAGAATAGGAATCCATTCATCTGCGTTGGCTGCCGTCATTGAGAACCGAGAATCAATTTGAACAAAAGTTCCTCTGGTTCTATTAGCCCCCTGGCGGAATTCACCGAACCCTTTTGCAAATTGCACGGGTGAAAGCCAGGTAGAAAGAAAGTCGGCACCAAAAGATAAGAGGAATTCACAGTTTTTTAAGTCGAAAGTAGGCAATCTGTCTTGATCAAATAAATTCTTTACAGTTGAGTTGAACGTCGTTTCAGCTAAGGGGTCAAAGGATGTGTGGCGGCTGCCAAATTTTTCAGAGAAGGTTTTAATAACGTGTGCTAGACTGCCTGATAGTGGGTTTGTAATAGAAAGCAAATTAGAACCATTCGGAAGGTTTTGTAACTTTCCTTTCAAAATATCTAAGGCTTCATTCCAGTCTATGTTGCGGTACTGACCATCTCCTCTGTTTCCAATTCTCAGCATAGGATTGGATATTCGTTCGGGATGATATAGAGCCTGGAGAGACGCTTCAGCTCTTACACTGTGTGAGCCTTGGTTTATTGGGTATAAAGGGTTGCCTCTCACTTTCTTGGCTCTACCTTCCATTATTCTGATAACGAGCCCTTCTGACTCTGTTCCCATTGGAGAGAGAGTGGCGTACCAGTTGTCTACACCTGTTACCAAGTCTTCAGGTAATTCCGAAGGACTCTGGGCAATGAATTCCCTTTCCGGAAAGAAATTACAAGCTACCGCCCCCAGTGTCGACAGACCCGCTAATTGTAAAAAATTTCTTCTAGATACCTGCATATGTTTCTCTCTTTAATAATGGCAAGTGAGACAGTCCGTTATATCTTTATTATCGGTGAATTTTATGTTATCCCTGTGGCAATCTACACAGTCTCCCATTTTCAGCCTTCTTACTTGTTCTACTTCTACCATATTTCTGACTTGTCCGTGACAAGTAGCGCATGCCGCTTCAATATCTAATCCTTGTGTTTCAGTTAGAAATCGCACATGCGGTTCATGGGAAAATTGTACGTGGTCCGGCAATCGGTGTATTTTCTTCCAGTTTATTGGTGTGCCTGATTCGAAATGAGCTACTACTTTAGCAACCTCAGGAGGGGCTGTCTTTCCCTGTATAGTAGCATGACAGAACAAACATTGCTCTACTGCAGGCATCGTAGCAGCATCCCCTTTGATTACGTTTTGATGGCAGAAAGCACAGCTTATTCCATCAATTTGCACGTGTTGTGTGTGTGGGAAGGCTATGGGTTGTTCAGGAGGTTCGCCCATTCCCAACACTTGAAATGGTGTCGTCCACCATGCGCGGAGAATAAAGACGGCAATTACTAATACTATGGCAGTCATGATTAGTGGTCCTAGGATCAGTGGAATATACTTTAACTTGGAGATCATAGGATGGAATCACCGTTGAATCTATAAATATCCAATTCCATGTTAGAACCAATACCTATGGTGAAAAGATTCTACTACTGAAGTCAGACTTATCATATATGCGAAGACGAGTATAGCTCCAGTTAGTAGTCCAAAGGCGGTAACAAATAGGGAAAAGCGGGCCAAATTTAACGTAGGACTAATTTGTCTTGTTGCTAGTAGTGAAGGTATTACCGCCTGCGCGATAAGGAAAGTGAAGCCGAAAGCAATGACCAATGCGAAGTAATACCAAAGGTAATGTAACAGATGGCCTATTGCGCTCCATTCAAGTGAACCTACGGGTGTTGGATCTGGATCCATTTTTGCTGCCTTACCGTTAGACAAAATGCTGGTTGTTTTTTTAGTTAAATTGGGCCAGTGAAAATTATCACATATCCTTTTCGAGTGTCAATGGGATGGGGGACAATTCAGAGAAATTCGTGTTATTGCTGAGTATGCTCAGAAGGATCTATGAATGTAGAAAGGGCTATGTTTCTTAGGGATGGTATCGTCATACGAACAAACCCTAAATAAAGGGCTGTCTAATAAAGTGAGGAGATTAAATAATGTTATGCTTTAGGCTTAGTCTGGCATCCGCATGTTTGACACATGATGTGGCCTCCTTTTAACTAGATACACTTATTCTATCAGCGTGTTTCACATTAAGGAATAAGTTTAGTGATAGGGTTTAAGAATTATAATGATACAATTAAGGGCGATTAACTTAAGTTCTTCGTTTAAAAGGAAATACTTTGATATCTGGAATGTGAGAAGGCTATAATGGATGATCGAAGAATTGGCTGTTAAGCTTTTATATAGGCATCTTGTGTGAGGTATTGAGGAATATATGGTGAATTTACGTGTTTTTTTAATGTTGTTGATTACAATGGTGTTTCTTGTGCCTTTGGGAGCATGCGGTGGAGAGAAAAATTATACGGAAGGATATGAAATAGTGACTAAACAAACAAATAACAAAACTACTTATGAGAGCCCTCCTGACATGGCGATCAATCCAAGCGGAGACTACAGGGCAATCTTTGAGACTGATAAAGGAACTATAGTGTTTGAACTATTGGTTAATGAAGTTCCTAAAACTGTTAACAACTTTGTTTTTCTAGCAAACGAAGGTTTTTATGATGGAGTGAAATTCCACAGAATCATAAAGGATTTTATGATTCAAAGCGGGGATCCTAAAGGAGATGGCACAGGGGGGCCGGGGTATCGTTTTGACGATGAACCTGTGACTAGGGATTACCTGGCTGGTACTTTAGCGATGGCAAATGCAGGCCCCAATACGAATGGGAGTCAATTTTTTATTGTTCATGGAAAGGATGTGCAATTACCTAAACAATATACTATTTTTGGAATCTTGATTGAAGGCATGGATGTAGTTGATGAAGTAGCAAATTCGCCGGTTACATTTAGTCGTGCTGGGGAAATGTCTGCGCCTACGTCAGATGTGTTTATAAATAGTGTAGAAATATTAGTGAAATCTGAGTAAAAATAGGTGTTTTTTTCGGAAAAGCGCTCTGATGAACATGTTTAATTGGAAATTCAATAGGATGAGTGGCTTAGCATGAAGCGTATGAAAAGTGCTTTTGAGAAAGCAATGGAACGTGTTGAGCAAATGGAAGAGCCTCGTAAAGAGCAGATACTTGAATGGAGGCTTATACCTCTTGGTCAACGATTGGCTGGAACTTACATCAAGGGGGTTGATGAGGTTTTTGAGGAAGTAGAAAAATTCGATGCGGGCGAGCAAGCATATGTTAGAAAGGGAATGATCCAGGTGTTGGTGTCTAACGTTCAAATGCCCAAAATTGAATCTCAAAAAGAAACTAACCAACGTGTTTTGGATGGAATTAGAATAATTTTAGGTGAACGGCCTGAATGTACAGAAGCCTTAGAACATTTGGGATATGTTCTAGAACAATATTGGGAATTCGGTAGACAACAAAGAGCCGAAGCTTACACTCAATTAAAAGCACAAATTGAACAACAAGTATATGAGGTATTGAGTAGACAAAGCGGTTCTTCGCATCAAGGCATGAAAGTTAATGTAGAGGCAATGCCTGAATTCCAACAACAATGGTTGCGGATTTCCGGCCAACTTAGTGTTCCATACGACACACATTTGCAAAATTACAAAAAGCAAATCATGGAGTTGGTTTGAGCCTAGAAGGCCAAAGAAATGACCTGGCGCTTTTAAGGGCGGTGGGTCAAGGAACAATGGTTGTGAAATATCCCGAAAGTCTATTAGCAACTTTTGGAACGACTAGGGTCGAATATTATGTCGTTACAAATGCTATATATCAAGATGATGATGCTGATGTTAAAGAATCAGTTATTAGGAAGGGTTTTGTATCGGTTGCGAGACCAGCTGTAGTGACACCGAGTTATATGTCTAGGCTAAACGGCTTTGGTCAGGACGCACTGGACTATTTTAACTCTCTTGCGCAGAGATATGGTTATAATTCACCAGGCTTGCTTTATAAATATTCTAATGAGCATTTAAACACTGACATCGTTAAAGGAAATGCAGTTGATGTAGCTAGTCAGGTATCTGATAGATTGAAAGCTAACAATAAGAATACTGCGGTTATCATTGGAATAGATAAGTTATGGGATATGTGTTTGCTGCAATTCGTCTTTCAATTCACGATATCCTCGATAGAGAACAATATTAGAGAACTGGAAAGAGGGAGATTGATTGATCCTGAACCAGGATTAGGTGTTCCCAGAGCTGCAGTTAAAGATATAGAATTCTTGTTTGCTGAAGCCTCGCAAGGGCACATAGATCCAAGTGTTTTGAAGATTGAATTAGACAGATGGCAACTTTTTCAACGATATCAGGATAGGTTTCTGGCATTGTTTAGGAAAAAGTGATATTTGGGCGTATTTGTCTAATCTTCGTTTCGCTTAGTTAGATGTGGAATAGAGTTAATATTGTTGGGGTGTATTGATATGTTGGATTTATTGATTGTAAAGGGACTTATTATTGATGGTACTGGCAATCCCGGATTCTACGCTGGTGTAGGTATTGAAGATAACAAGATTCGGATTCTGCGTGGGGATTTGTCATTGGTTGAGGCAAAGCGAACTATTGATGCATCTGGGATGATTGTATGTCCTGGATTCATAGATGTTCATGCCCATTCAGGGTTAGTTATATTGGCTGAGCCAAAACATGAAGCGAAAGTGCGCCAGGGGGTGACAACGGAACTCATTGGAGTAGATGGTAATTCATATGCACCATTTTTCGATCGTGATGATTTTCTTCGTTTTGTTGAAATGAATGCAGGACTGGATGGAAATCCAGACTTGAGTCAGGAGTGGTCTAGCGTAGCGGAATATTTGATGTGTTTTGATAACAAAGTCGCCATTAATATTGCTTATATTATCGGCAATTCCCCTTTAAGAATTGCTACTGTTGGTTGGGATAATAAACCAGCAGACAGCAAACAAATAAGCAATATGAAGGCATTGCTTAGGGAGGGGATGGAGGAAGGCGCTTTCGGTCTATCTACAGGGTTGGATTACCCTCCGGGAAGTTACGCAGACACAGGAGAATTAATCGAATTGTCCCATGAGGCAGCGTTGTTAGGAGGAATTTATCATACGCACACTAGAAATACGTTGGGAGACCAGTTTTTGGACCCTGTTAAGGAGGCCATTGAAATTGGTATGAAATCTGGGATTCCTTGTCATATCACTCACCTTTACCATAGGGTAGGACATCCAGGTGGCGGCATGGAACTATTGGGGTTGGTGGAAGGTGCTCGGGACCACGGACAGGATGTCACATTCGATTGTTATCCGTATCTTTATGGAAGTACTCGGCTGACTATATTGTTTCCTCAATGGAGTCAAGATGGAGGACCAGAAAAGTTCAAAGAGGTTCTGGCTTCTGATGAAGGGAGGGCGAGGCTCAAGATGGATATGTTTACTCGAGGGACTTCCTATCAAGATATGTGGCTAACTTATTTCAAAAGGGAACACAACCATAAATTTGAGGGTAAGTCGATAGCTGAGGCGGCTATCATTTCTATGAAAAGCGAAGTCGATACAATGTGTGATTTGCTATTGGATGAGGATCTGCAGGTTTCTTTTGTGATGGCTGGAGTGAATGGTAAAACTCTACCTCAGTTTGTGACACATCCTATGTCTATGGTAGGAAGTGATGCATTGCTTATAGGCGAGTTTCCGAGTCCAAGGACTTATGGAACTTTTCCTACTATATTAGCTGAATACGTTCGAGAAGAACGAAAAATGAATTTACCAGAAGCTATTCGGAAGATGACTTCTTTTCCAGCCCAACGGTTGGGAATATTGAATAGGGGTACTTTGAAGGATAATATGTTGGCAGATCTTGTGATATTTGATCCTGAACGGGTTAGCGCACCTGCTACCAGGACGGATCCCAAACAATTCGCTACTGGGATTGATTACGTAGTAGTCAACGGTTCTATAGTTATTGACCACGGAATTCATACAGGTGTATTAGCAGGCAAGACCATTAGAAGGGGCAGAAACCATGATTAAGCATTGTAGATGGACGAGGAACTAGATTAGCGAAAAAACTCAGGGGTCAGGCGGGAACTACCATTATTTTATCCCACATGCCTGTACGCCTTCGGTTATATTCGTCTTCCAATAGGCCCAAAACTGTCGAATTCTTCCAATCACCATTTAGCATGTGTGTGCTTCTTAAACTTCCTTCTATAGTAAACCCCAGTCGTCTGAATAGGTGTAGAGCTATATGGTTGTATTCAGGGACATCTACCCATACCCGATGCAGCTCTATTTCAAGGAACGCAATGTCTAGCAATAGCAAGACTGCAATTTGCCCATAGTGATGTCCCCAGACCTCTTTTTTGCCTATAAGTATAAACAGTTCAGCTTCTTTTAATGGGGGGTTTATTAGAATCTGTATTTCGCCTATGTGTCCGAATTCTTGCACATATATGGATCTGATGATGCGCTCCGGATTAGAGAAGAGAACCCCCCACTCCGCTTGATTAGCATTTATGGCCGACTTTGGGTCATAGCCAATATGCTTAGGGGTACCGTCTTCCCCAGCTCCATACCACATCCTGTTCACCGACGTGTCTTCGAGCCAAGATGCAATTCTGAAGACATCGTCTTTAGTTACCGTGTTAAGTTGAATATCGGTGTTCAAGATATAGTTATTCCTAGGTTTAGTTGATCAAAAATGTGGGTAGATTCTACTACAAGCATCAAGTCGTGGCAAACAAAAAAAGGGCTACTGGTTAATGGATGTTTCGAGATATACTAAGAAAATGTTTTTTAGTGACGTTTTCCCAACTCCGTTAGGGTGGTTTGCAGTGCTACTTTCGGA
>CAZPLA010000027.1:0-21411 GCA_964587385.1 uncultured Dehalococcoidia bacterium
ATTGCGCAGTCCCTTATGTCTATACCGGCCTGTAAAGCTGTTTCGATAGGAGATGGATGGGAATCAGTAAATCAACGTGGTGCGGCAGTCCATGATGTTATTGAACCAGTAAATGATTTATCACGACCTTGGCAGAGACAGACTAATCGTTCTGGTGGCACTGAAGGGGGAATGACTAGTGGTATGCCATTAGTGGCTCGGTTTGCTATTAAACCGATATCTACGTTGAGAAACCCACTTCCTTCTGTTGACTTGGATACTGGGGCTTTGGTGCAAGCTCATTATGAACGTTCGGATGTATGTCAGGTTCCCCCTGCAGGTGTGATAGGAGAGGCAATGGTTGCTTTGGTATTGGCGGATTCGTTTATGGAAAAATTCGGAGGAGATAGTGTAGAGGAAACAAGGAAAAATTACCTAAACTATCTGGATACAGTAGGCCCAAGAGAATTTAATAAGTAGATATATATGCCACAACCACAGAATATTATAGCTATAGTTTATGATTATGATCGGACACTAAGTCCTCGGTCAATGCAGGATGACGTTTTGTTTAAAAGATTGGGGCTCGAAGGTAAGGAATTTTGGGACAAAACCAATAAGCTTAAGGCAGATCGATTGTATGATGACGAGATGGCATGGATAAGGTTGCTTTTGGAAACACCTGAGTTTAGAAGGTTAGGTAATTCGGATTTGGAGTTAATGGGACAGGATCTGAGATTCTATCCTGGGGTTCCAGATGTGTTTGGTGAACTAGGTGGGTTTTTAGCGAACGATGAATATAGACGACATGGGATAGTCTTAGAACACTATATAGTTACTTCTGGGTTGAAGTCCATTTTGGCAGGTAGTTTGCTTAACCAACAAGTTGCGCGCATATTTGGTTGTGAATTAGATGAGGACTCGAAGGGAACGATTTTTTGGCCCAAACGTGTGATTAGCCACACAGGGAAGACACAGTATTTGTTCAGAATCACTAAAGGCTTGGAATATATGGATTTCTCAAGAGATGTAAATGATCATATGCCTGACAATGAACGTAGGATACCTTTTTATAATATGCTTTATATTGGTGATGGGCCTACTGACGTTCCTTCATTTGCGGTAGTTTCCAGTCGTGGTGGAAAAGCCCTAGCTGTATATGATGGTAAAAGTCAGAATTCATTTGAAACATGCATGTCTCTTAGAGAAGCTGAAAGAGTGGATGAAATTGCTGAAGCGGACTACAGAAAAGGAACTCATTTGCGTAAACTTATGGAACATTACGTGAAGCAAATGGCGATTCGTATAGTTGCGGATCAGGAATCGGAGCATAGCAAAAAGGTGATACAGGCTCCTCGACATGGTTGATCCTATTTAATAATAAGCATCAAGATGATAACGAAACATAAAATCGCACTTACTGGGTTCTCAGGTACTGGAAAGTCTGAAGTTGGCAAACTTGTATCTAGTATTCTAGGGTGGCAATTGATTGATGTAGATTCAGAAGTCGAGAAGCGATTTGGCATGAAGACTTCGTATATTTTTGAACAATTTGGTGAGGCAAGATTTAGGGAAACAGAAACTGAAATTATAAAAGATGTGTTTGATGAAACTGAGATAATTATGATTTTGGGCGGCGGAGCTTACTTGACTGATTCTGACCGAATGCGATTGCTTGATGAATTTTTTGTGGTTACATTAGAGGCACTTCCAACAACTATATTTGACCGGCTTAATATAAATGCCAAGCTTAATCCCGATACAGAGCGCCCCTTATTAAAAGGGCCTAATGTTCTATCTAATATTGAGCGGTTAAAAACGAAACGTCAAAGCAAATATGCACTAACGCACTGGACTGTTAACACTGATCACCTTAGCGCTTCTGAGGTGAGTGCAGAGGTGATTAGATCCTGGCAATTGCTAGGAGCAGAACTGGATCTTATGAACAAAACTGGATCTGAGGTTGCATCTTTCGTAGCCCATGCATCCAGTGGTCGATATGACATACGAGTGAGACCTGGCTTGATTAGCAAACTAGGCAAGTTGTTGTCCGAAATGGATTTGTCTAATGTTGCTTATATTATCAGTGACGATATCGTTTTTCCTATGTATGGACGCCAAGCACAAAAATCTTTGGAAGAAGCGGGAATAAAAACTCATTGTTTCATTGTCCCTAATGGAGAAAAAAGTAAAACTTTGGCAATGGCTAGCTCTATTTATGAATGGCTGATAAGACTGAGACCAGAACGAAATCATATCGTGGTTGCGGTAGGAGGAGGAGTTGTAGGAGATCTTGCTGGCTTTGTAGCGTCGACATTTGTTAGAGGAATGAATTTTGTCCAGGTTCCTACTAGCATGGCGGCTATGGTAGATGCTTCTATTGGGGGCAAAGTTGCCGTCAATGTTCCTGAAGGTAAAAATATGATAGGAGCATTCTTCCAACCTAGACTAGTACTAGTTGATCCTTTGGTGTTGAACACTTTGGGTAAAAGAGAATTGTCTGAGGGATGGGCCGAAGCAATAAAGCATGGTTTGATTTTCGATGAAGAATTGGTCAATGTATTTGAAGAAAATTGGGAAGAGCTCATGGCTCTAAAAGGCGATAAAGTAGAGCATGTAATTAGACGTAGTGTTGAGCTTAAAGCTAAGGTGATTAGACAAGATGAGCGAGAATTATTTGGCAAACGAATCTTGTTGAACTATGGACATACTATTGGGCACGCTATAGAGGTTATGACCGGCTATGGAAGTTATCTCCATGGAGAGGCTGTGTCAATTGGGATGTCAGTCGCGGTGAGACTTAGTTATAAACTTGGCATGATTGAAAGAGGGATTGTAGAGAGACAGGATAGGTTACTGGAAAAATATGATCTGCCAATTAGGTGTCCTGGATTGGACATGGATGAACTTTGTGAAAACATTAGTTTGGACAAGAAGAGATTGGATGGAAAGACCCGATGGGTGTTGCTTTCTGATATTGGCAAGACGGTTGTTCGTTCAGATGTACCCGCCAACCTAATCAAAGAGGCAATACAGGAGTTGCTCTGATGCGACTGAGGTTGTGCGACGATTAGTTCTCTATACGCTCTAGTTTATAGCGAATAGTGCCTTTGGGGATAATTACTTCCACTTCATCACCTTTCTGGCGGTTCAGCAAGGCTTTCCCTACAGGAGATTCACTGGATAGCTTACCTTCACTTAGATTAGCTTCACTGGGGTGAACCAGAGTAAACATTACCTTTTCTGAACGCACTAAATTCTTGAGAGTAACTTTAGTTCCGATAGCAACGAATTTTTGTCGCTTGGAAGATGTTGAATCTCTTATAACAGCTTTACTAAGTGTATGCTCAAGATTACGGATCATGGATTCTGTGAAACCTTGGCGTTCCTTAGCCGCGTCTAGAGGAGCATTTTCACGGAAATCCTTGTCGGCCATGGCCCTGCCTATGTCTTCGACTATCTGGACCCGTTCACCTTTAAGTGCATTAAGGCGTGCAACTAGCTCGTCATATCCTTCACGTGTGAGTTCTGCTCTATCCACTGCTGTCGCTGCTGCTTTGGATTTAGCTCTAGTTTTAGGAGCTCTAAGGTGACTTGCTAGATTTATTTGGATTATTTCGTGTTTTCTGAGATATGCTAGGAACGCTTTTACTGGCGTAAGCTTTTTCGAAACATTGCCACCTTGGATTCCAATCCATTCTGCATAGCTAGCAATTGTGTGGGGAGTTAACCTATGTATAGATGTAGTTTTACCGCACCATTGGATAAACCGGTTGATATCCTGAGATACCTCTCGGCCATTTGTTTTCGGATCGGATATATAGAGGTTGTAGAGTTCGCTACAGGTTTCTGCCAAAAATAGTGCCTCTCCTCCTTTTCAAATCTAGTTTATCCTATTCTTAATCCCAAGTCTTCTAAAAGCTGCTTGGCTTCAGAGTTTAATTCTAGTCCTTGTTGTAACGCAGTGATAGTTTTAAGTTGAAGGGCTAAGATAGCCGATTGTTCGGGCTGTCGACCTTCGTGTTGATGACTAATCAATTCAGATATGGTACTGCAAGTCTGGTCAAGGTTCCAATAAAAGGAAAGAAGACAAGACAGCTCACGTTCAGTGCTTGGAATTGGAATATCGTCTATGTCTATTAGATTCTCAACAACTTTTGTGTATCGTAGGATACCAGCTTTGTCCTGTGAATCTTGACCGTAATATCTCCTTTTTGTGAGTTGCAGTATTCGTGCTTTATAATCGGATTCGCCATATATATGTTTTGGCAGCCAGTCTTTACGAAGATCTAAAACTTCGTCTCCATTTTCGTTTATGATAGCGACACCTACTTCAGAGCCGAGCGTGTCGTCGTATTCGAATTTGATTGCGTTTCTTAGAACTGCTTCCTGAAGCATTAGTGTTAATTCTCTAGGGATTTTTTTATATGACGGTCCACTGGCCTCGTCGTTGGAAGACGCTCCTACTCCGCCAGTATTGAAAACGTAGTAATCTTGCGGTAAACCACCGGCGGCCATTTCTTTTAATATTGTATACATCATGTTAGCGTTGTGATCTTCTAATCCAATGATAAATGGATCGGAAAAGTATTCAACGTAGGGTTTTCCGATGGCACCAGTTGCAGCTCCCATCTGAACTGCTTCCCCGTACATTAGTACCCTTATATATTGTTCTAATGTGAGTTTGCGCAGTGGTGGAATTACAGTATTTTGTCTCATAACTGCCTGCCATAAAATGCGGTCTGTCTTTTCTAAAGGAATGTGAACAGAATCCTGCAGTTGTCCGTCAGTAATGGTTTTTAATACATGTTCCACTCCTTTGCGTGTAAGGAGACGTCTACGTGAAAGGATCATTCTCATATTACGAACTGGATTTTCGTTAAATTTAGGATTGAACCGTTCTATATCTACAGGCACATTTTCAAGCAATTCCAGAGGGTTAGGAGAACTTTGCGTTCCTCGCAGGACATCGTAAGTTATAGGGTCATCGTCTCGATTTAAATTGAAAGGTACTGCATATAGATTGTTCTCAGTTCCATCAATGCCGTACGGTATTTCTATTGACCTGCCTTCGTGCGTTGAAGTAACAGGCGTTTCTAGTTTTTGGAGGAGGACTATATCATCGTTCATGGGATATATACCCTCCTCTTCTTCTGGTTTTAGCCCAAGGATTTCTCCTAATTTACTGTTGGCCAGTTCTATCATGATTGTCAATGTGCTTTTGCCGTGTAATGAGGGGCCAAGGGTTATTAGAGCAGAATTATTTACTTTGGATTGGAGAGTTTTGACTCTAACCATGCTAAGAGCGGCTTGTATTGCTAAACCCTCCGATTGTTTAACCTTAAACATTGCGATTGAAAGTGGACCCATCTTATGTTCTCCTACATAATCGAAACCAAGGTGAAGGGATAATCCCTTAGTAGGAGCTTTAAATATAAGTTGTGTTAGGCCCGATTCTATGATTCGGGCTTTAAGATTTGCCGGCATACCTAAATCATCTAGCCAGTTGGGTAGGGAGATTTCGTATATATCCGGTTTGGACCTAAGGGTGCTTGGTGGTAAGTCGAAAGTAAGTTCACGCCACATCAGTGGGAGTTGAAGGTACCGGGTGCCAAATAGCAATTGCCTTGCATGAAATGATCTTCCTGGCGCATCACAAATTCTGCGGTCTGTTTGAACTATGAATTCACCTTTGTCGAGAGATTCACTTAATTTTTTAGTAATATAAGGTATGACGTCAGCAAATAAGGCCTGGTTAGCTTCACTGAATGCTAGGGCATCCCGGTTCTTTTGGAAGCCATCAATGAAATAGTGAGTCAGATCGGGCCTACGTGCGACACCGAGTTGGCTAAAGAATGCAAGACCTCCTTTGTCTAGTCGGACTACCGTTTCTGGCCACACTCTTGAAGCTGCTTTGCCGGCTGAGTTAGCTTCCTCCGCTTCATTCTTCAATTCAGTAGCTTCAAGTAGAATATTCTCTTTGTCAGTTCCAGGAAGATCTTGAAAGACGGACATATTATTGACTAGCCATTCCTCCGACGGGTTAAAGAGAGGAGTATCAGATGTATATCCGGTTGATGCTACCTCAAGAAGGTCGTTCAGGGAATTGACGAATGTTGGGTTTACCAGCGGCCCTGTAAGCACCGACGAATTCGACTCGTTGGCTTGGTCGTCAATTTTATTCACATGTACCCCCATAACTTTTCTTAATGTTCTAAAATATTAGGTGAGATCAAATAACCTGAGACTGCAGTTTTGTGGGAGCTGCATTCTGATTGTTTTGCTTGGTTGATGATACGCTAAGCGGGCCGCCATTTTGAACGGCAATCTGCTTACTCGGGTTTAGGCAATAATACAATGGTATGTTTTGCCCAGGGCCATAAATTGTCAGTAAAAAATTATCGTCTTCGTCTAACACAATTCTGAACCAATTTTGTTTTAACTATCCATAAAATGGATTAGTTGTTAAGCAGAGATCTAGGATAACAGCTTATCTATATATAATCAAAGAGTCTCTGTGCAGTCTGTGGGGTTTTTACTTATGTGGAATAAATTGGTTAACGTATTTAACATATGCTAAAATCCTAAGACGTTGAGTATACTTGTAATTGAACCCCCATATCATGCTAAAAATTTAGCATTTCATCAGCCACTAATTGAATTGGGATTGGATTTAACCCGGTTGAATAATTGCCAGGCTGTAAACTCAGTTAAGATCGGAGGAATTCTCGTTATAGGTGATGCTATTCGAGATGATACACGCTCCGCCCATTGGGACGTTAAAGATGTTCGGATCCTAGATAAGGCTTTGTCAAAAGATTTGCCAATCTTGGCCACTGGTATGGGAATGAATGTTTTGAATGAATTGTTCGGCGGGCAGTCTGCATCAGCAGTAGACGGTCATATTGAGTTTGATGATGAATGTAAAGCAATTAGTATAAAGCATTCAATATACGTTTCGCCAGGAAGTAAATCCGCAGCAATTTTAGGGCTCGGGGGCTTCTTCAATGTCAACAGTCAACATTTTCTTGGTTTAACTGAATCGGATAGAGCAAAAGCACTGTTAGCATCGGCATACGCTGTCGAGGATGGTGTGGTTGAAGGATTGGAAAGCACTCAGCATGACTGGGTTATTGGATTCCAATCAAACATCGAACTCTTGATGGAAGGGCCTCGTGCCTTTAAGAATATCTTTCTTGGTTTGAAGGAACGAAGTGAATCAGGTGATGAGTCAAAAATCTTAGGGAGCCTAGATATATCACTATAATGGTTCAATATTCTTCTTATACTCCTAGAGAGTTTAGGCCTATTATTAGTAAAATATAGACACTGAAATAAATAGGGGACTACGGAGTATTTGAAGAGAAGATGCTTTGCCATCTTACAAGATTAATAGATTCGCACATGGAGTTCTAAATGGTAGCTGATCCTAAAGAAATAATACATCCTGTACGCATACAGGATGAGATGCAGGTATCGTATCTTATTTATGCTATGAGTGTAATTGTTTCTAGGGCTTTACCTGATGTACGCGATGGATTGAAGCCAGTGCAGCGACGAATATTATATGCAATGGATGAATTGAGTCTAGGTCCTAATACGCAGTACAAAAAAAGTGCTCGTATTGTCGGAGAGGTTTTAGGTAAATATCATCCACATGGCGATTCCCCAGTATACGACGCTTTGGTGCGGATGGCCCAAGACTTTTCACTTCGTTATCCGTTGGTTGATGGCCAGGGAAATTTTGGAAGTATAGATGACGATCCTCCAGCGGCTATGAGATATACAGAAGCTCGTTTGCCGCGTATAGCTCAGGAAATGCTCGAAGATCTGGATTTGGATACCGTTGATTTTGCTACTAACTTCGATGATTCATTAAGTGAACCTAAAGTATTGCCGGCAAAGTTGCCTAATCTATTGATTAATGGCGCTTCCGGAATTGCCGTTGGAATGGCTACGAATACTCCTCCACATAATTTAACAGAAATTTGCAACGCTATTGGTTATTTAATTGATAATCCGAATACATCTGTGGATGACTTACTAAAAATCGTTAAGGGTCCGGATTTCCCTACTAAAGGAATAGCCCTTGTAGGAAAAGACAAAGAATTTTTGCACAACTTATACTCTACTGGTCAAGGCAGGGTTATAATGCGCTCGAAAATTTCAGTCGAAGATTTGAAGGGAGACCGTTCATCTATTGTTATTACAGAACTGCCATATCAGGTTAACAAGGCTACTCTGGTAGCGAAGATAGCGCAAATGACTAGAGATAAGAAGATTGAAGGAATCTCAGATATCCGAGATGAATCAGATCGTGATGGGATGAGAGTCGTCGTAGAACTAAAAAGGGGCGCTCATGCCCAAATGGTGCTAAACAATCTATATAAACACACATCCATGCAATCGTCTTTTAACGTCATGATGTTGGCGTTGGTAGATGGACAACCACAGATACTTACTTTAAAGCGTGCTTTGCTATTATTCGTTGATCATAGAGTTATTATAATAACTCGTAGATCGGAATTCTTGTTAAAAAAGGCTAAGAGTAGGGCTCATATACTTGAAGGATTACGGATTGCTCTAGAATTTTTGGATAAAGTTATACAATTAATTAGACAGGCAGATGATGTAGATTCAGCAAGGAAAAGTCTTATGGCTGAATTGAATTTAACTGAGCCTCAGTCGCAGGCTATTTTGGATATGCAATTAAGACGACTTGCTGCCCTTGAAAGACAGCGACTGGAAGATGAATATAAAAACGTTATTAATACCATTAAGGATTTAGAGGAACTTTTATCTGCACCCGGGAAAATAATTGGTGTTGTTAGAGAAGAAACTATGAAATTAAAGGAAGATTATCCGAGTCCCAGGTTAACGGAAATTTTAGAAGAGGTTCCGACTCAACATACGTTAGAAGAATTAACTCAGCCACAAGAGGTTGTAATCACTCTTAGTAGGAGGGATTACATAAAACGAATTCCTAGTGATACATACAGGTCCCAACTCCGAGGCGGAAAAGGAGTTAAGGGGATGACTACGAGAGAAGGTGATGCTGTACAACATTTGACCGTCGCAGATGCGAGAGATTTATTGTTATTGTTCACTAATAAGGGTCGAGTATATCCACTACGTTGTTTTGAAGTTCCTATAGATACCTCTCGTGTTACAAGAGGGAATGCTCTAGTTAATATGGTTAAGCTAAATCCCGGGGAGAGAGTTCATGAAGTAGTTGCAGTGCCTCAGTTGGATACCAACGGACGGTTTGTTTTGGGCACACGTAGAGGGGAGGTTAAGGGATTAAGGTTGAGGGACTTAGCTAACTTACGAAGTAATGGACTAATTGTTATGGACGTAGAGAAAGGAGATGAATTGGTCTCGGTTCGCAAACTGGAACAGGAACACGATGTAGTTATGATTACTGCTAGTGGGCAGTCAATTAGGTTTGGAGGGGATAGGGTTCCTTCTAGGTCTCGCCCGGCTGGGGGTGTCAGAGGAATAAAATTGGTCGGTGATGATGTAGTAGTTGGAATGGAAACTGTAGATTTAAAAGATCGGATTATGGTGGTTACTGAATTTGGTCATGGTAAACTTATGGCAATGTCCCGATATCCTAAGCAAGGAAGAGGTGGAATGGGAGTGAGGGCATTTAATGTGACCAAAAAGACTGGCGCATTGGTGGATTCCGAATTGGTTAAAGAAGGAGTCGATAACGAGGTTTTCATTGTATCGGCAAACAGTCAGGTATATCGGACAAAACTGGATGGTATCCCTACGCAAGGTAGACACTCTAGTGGCGTAATAGTCTGGAGACCTGACTCTGGAGATAAGGTTGCGTCTATTGCGTGCTTTCAGAATGAGGATAAAGCGTAGTCGCGTTTTAGTTCTGAAGATCTTTAGTGATGAATTGGCTTTTGTAGTAAATCAGTGGTGATAATTTTTCGTTAAAAACTACTTCTTCGGTTCTTCCAATAAAGATAGTGTGGTCAGAGCAATCAATTGAGGAAACCAGATGACATCCTAGAAATCCGAGAGAATCAGCGATTATTGGGACTCCGAAACTATTTAGGCCAGCTTGATATGGCAAATTATTTGTCTCAGGCTTAGGGCTCATTGCAAAATATTGAGCAATTGATTGTTGAGAAGAAGCTAATATATTTACCCCAAAAACTTTCCGTGAAAGAATCAACTTATGGCTAGTGGCCTTTTGACCTATAGCGATTGCTATTAATGGTGGTGTTAGTGAAATAGAGGTGAAAGAATTAACAGTGATACCATGTAGCGTTTCGTCATCAGCTAAGGTTGTTACAATTGTTACCCCTGTAGCAAACATCGACATGGCGTAACGGAATTCATCTTTGTTAACCATTTGCCACCTGCAAATACTGGGCTATAAATCATGATTAGAAGACTAGCTTCCCTCATGGTGATTTGCATTATAATTGGAGGGATGAGTGTAATGTCAATGCGAAAGAGTTTCTATATGGATACTAAAACTTGCTTCAGATAATCTAATGCGTGGTAACATTGAAGAATATGCAGCCTACAAATGAGACTCAATAAGATGAATCATAAAAATAATCCTTGCGACCGTATTATTCTGAACGGCATACAATTTTACGGATTCCACGGTTGTAATGACTTTGAGAAACAACTTGGGCAAAAATTTCTTGTGGATGTTGTAGTAGAAGTGTCTTTGAAGAATGCTGGTAAATCCGACGATCTCGGGGATACCATCAGCTATAGTCATTTGTTTCGTACGGTTAAGTCGGTAATGGAGGGTCCTTCGAGAAATTTACTTGAAAGCGTTGTCGCAGAGATTGCAGACAGAATAATGAATGAGTTTGAGGTGGATTCGGTTAAAATTAGACTATTAAAATTGGCTCCTCCGATTCGAATGGGAGTTATGGATTCCGCCGGTGTAGAGATATATCGCCGGCGTGGAATGGATAGGGCCTAAGTATTAGTTGAGGGAACTTACATTACGGCATCGCGCAATATTTCGATTACATGGCGCGGCTTTTTGCCGGTGCCATGTTCTATTTGCTGACGACATGAGATGCCGGTAGTAGCTATTTCCCAATCGCCCATTGCAGATTCAATTGCGGGAAATAAATTCTGATTTCCTATTGTCATAGAGAGCGAATAGTGTTCTTTTTCAAAACCAAAAGAGCCAGCCATTCCACAGCAGCCTGATTCGATTTCATAAACATTGAAATTAGGTGGAAGGTTGAGAAGGTTTAAAGAGGGCTTTGTGCCAGAGCTTGCCTTTTGATGGCAGTGGCCGTGCAAAAGAATGTTCTTATCTTTTTTATTGAATTGGAGGGAAAGTTTGTTTCTAGCATGTAGGTCTGCAAGAAATTCGTCAATTAAAAAAGTGTTTTCCGCTACTAGTTTTGAGTCATCGCTCTTGAGTAGTTTGGGGTATTCCTCCCTTATAGTTGAAAGGCAGCTTGCTTCACAACCAATTATGGGGAGGCCTTTTTTTACATATGGTATTAAGAGGTCTACGTTTAGTTTTGCCTGGTGCTTGGCTTGGTCTAAGAGTCCTTTGGAAATCATTGGGCGTCCGCAACATGCTAGATCAGGAACAATGGGTCTAAACCCGGACTTCTCTAGGATATCTACTGCAGCGGTTCCTACGGTCGGCGTATTGTAGTTCATGAATGTATCTTTGAATAAGATTACTTCTCCATTAATAGGATTTTTTAATATATCGCGCCGCCGAAAAACTGTATCAAACGATTGTCTAGCAAAAATAGGTATGGGGCGTTTATGATGAATACCAAGTAAGTGGTGAATGGCTAGTTTTAATCCAGGTATGCGAGTCAGCCAATTAGATATTGGGGCGAAATAACTTCCCCATTTGTTCAAACTGTTGATATTAGCAAAGAGGCGTGTTCTTAAACTGGTTCCTTTGATTAAATTATAGCTATATAGAAATTCGGATTTCATTGTGGCCATGTCTACAGAAGACGGGCATTCCCATTTACAGCCTTTGCACTCTAGGCATAAATCCAGGGCTTGGTGAATGCGGTCAATCGCCAACTTGTCTTCATTTAGCTGACCTGTAAAAAATGATCTTAACAAGTTAGCCCTTCCCCTTGTGGAATGTTCCTCGTCTTTCGTTGCAATGTACGAAGGACACATAGTCCCACTATGTTTTCTGCATGCTCCCATGCCGTTACACATTTCTACTGCAGATAGAATGTCCGTATGGGGTGAGAAATCTAATTTAGGGGGTTTTTGATTTCTGTATTTATAAAACTGATGACGAAGGTTCTCGGCAATTGGTGGACATTCTACTATTTTCCCAGGATTCATCAAATTATTGGGGTCAAATGCCCGTTTAATCGAGACGAAGGCTTGATAAAGTTCAGGTCCAAAAAGGCGTTCAGTCCATACACCTCTAACTATACCGTCACCATGTTCTCCACTTAGTGCTCCGCCAAATTCTGTGACTAAATCCACCACTTCACTAGCGATTTGGACCATGGAATTTATGCCATCTTGGCTTTCAAAGTTTACTAGTGGTCGAATATGGAGACAACCTACACTCGCATGGCCGTAATATGCTGCTTCAGTATTATTGGTTAGAACAATAGAATTGAACCGACGAACAAATTCTCCTAATTTTGCCGGGTCTACGGCAGTATCTTCAACGAATGGAATTGGCTTTGCGTTACCAGGCGCACTCATTAATAGACCTAGTCCAGCTTTACGGACATTCCAAACATTAGCCTGTGCGGACGGGTCTTCAATAATGATTGATGCATAGCCAATATGTTTTCGGGATAATACTGTTTTGAATGAATTGGCAATACTTTGGGTCTCGAATGAAGAATCCCCGTAAAATTCGACTAGGAGGATGGCGCCGGGATCTCCTTCTATGAAGTTGATGTTTTTGGAGAAACCAAGGGATTTGCGGGTGCGCTCGATCATCATACGATCGACTAACTCTACGGCAGAAGGTCGGTGTTCTAAGATTTCAGGGATGGCATCGCATGCTCCGCTGACATCATCAAAGTGAATGACGACCAATGAAGTGGAATTGGGTTTTCTGACAAGCTTAACTGTTGCATCTGTTATGGTACATAAAGTACCTTCTGATCCGACAATCATTTGGGTCATGTCCACCGGATCATTTCCAAGAAATTTATCCAGGTTGTATCCACTAACTCTGCGCATAATGTTAGGGTAGCGTTCGAAAATTTGATTACTGTTTTCACTACAAATGTGAAGTACGTTTCTGTAAATATCAGATTCAAGGCCGACGCTACTAAGTTTTGAATCGAGTTCAGCCTTCTGCAGTGGATAAAAACTTGCTGGCTTGCCATCCGAAAGAACTACATTTATCGCTAGGATGTGGTCACTGGTCTTACCGTATATAACAGAGTGAGCCCCACAGGAGTTGTTTCCTATTCCTCCCCCGACGCAAGCGCGATTGGTTGTAGAGGGATCTGGGGCATACTGTAATCCGTACTTGGAAACTTGACGGTTAAGTTGTTCAAGTACTATTCCTGGCTGAACGCGCGCCCACATTTCGTCAGGGTTTACTTCTAAGATTTTATCGAGGTGTTTGGAAAAGTCTATTACAAGGGCGTTATTGACGGTTTGGCCGGCTAGACTGGTGCCGCCGCCTCTTGGAAGAACAGGAATACGGTGTTTATTTGCTAATTCTAGTGTAGCTATAATGTCATCAGTAGTTCGAGGGATTACTACGCCTATTGGCTCCATTTGATAAATGCTGGCGTCAGTACTGTAAAGAATTTTCGAATAGTTATCGAATTTAACTTCACCATCTAGGTTTCGGATGAGTTCTGATTCAAGTTGCCGTGTATTGTCTGATGCTTTTGCCATTCAATATCCCTGGTAGATTTAATTATTTTCTACTTTATCTTTTGATCAGCGGTTTGTCATGTATGTGAGTGATTAATATCGATTAGAAAGATGCGTATGATACTTGTAATTTATGGAGATAGGAACGAAGTTGGCAATATGGTATATTCGTTTGCGTTATGACTGAAGATAAATTTTGCCCGAAATGCCGGCATGAATTGGGTTTTAAGGAAGTTCACGGTACTGTCAGACCGGTATGTTCTTATTGCTATCACGTCATGTTTTATGGCCCAAAACTTGTGGCGACTGTTATTGTGGAATCTGAAGGCAGAATATTGATGGTTAAGAGGTCCATTGAGCCTGGATGTGGATTGTGGTGTTTTCCGGGTGGATATCTACAGACGGGAGAGATTGTCGAACAGGGTGCAATTCGCGAAGTATTTGAAGAAACCGGATTACATATCGAAATTGACGGGTTTATAGGATTATTCTCCGAAGAAAACCATCCAGTAGTCTTAGCGGTTTATTATGGTTCTATATTGGGGGGTCAATTAGGAGCAGGGCTAGAAGTGTCTGAAGTTGGCCTTTTCATGCCCGATGAATTGCCTGAACTAGCCTTCCCAAAAGATATAGAGTTTTTGAGAACCTGGATGCATTCTAGGAAATCCGACAAACGATAATGATCATGTAGAAGGAAGGGTATGGTTACAAGAAGTTTTCTTATAGGTCAGGGTAATACCATCTTCTTATTCCTGAGATGGAACTGTTACACTGCTCAGTTCTTCTAAAGCTTTGATGTAAGCTTGAGTGCCCTCAGTGCCCAAACCATTATTAGAAAGTGTGAAAAACATTTGACGGATTAAAGAGAATACCGGCAAGGGTAACTCAAATTCTTGGCATGTTTCGTTTACGAGTCTTTGGTCCTTCAACATCAAATTGACGGCGAACCCAGGGCTAAAATCCCGCTTTAGTATTCTACTACCCAGGTTTTCTAGCTGCCAGGAATTCGCCGCTCCGCCTGTAACTGCCTGGTAAACTTTTTCAAGATCTACCCCAGCTTTAGCACCTAAGATAAAACCCTCACAGACTGCAGCTAGAGTGCCCGAAACGATAACTTGATTGACCAATTTGGAAACCTGTCCCATTCCCGTTGGGCCGATATATATAATGGTCTTACCCATGGCCTTTAAAACCGGTAGTGATTTAAGGAATATGTCTTTCGGGCCTCCAACCATTATTGAAAGGGTACCATCCTGGGCTGCCCAGGAACTGCCACTAACCGGGGCATCTAGTAGATGGGCTCCCACTTGGGAAAGTTTTTTGGAGATTAGACGAGTCACGTTGGGGGATATAGTGCTCATGTCGATCACGGTAGTATCTGGCCGGATGCCTTGAATAATTCCATTTGCACCTAGTATTACTTCTTCCACATCTGGCGAATCACTAACCATCGTGATTATTGTTGATGATTTCCTCGCTACGTCTTTAGGAGAATCTGCGAGAATCGCACCTTTAAGCACCAAATCTTTTGTTTTGGATATTGTTCGATTGTAGATTACAACTGGAAAGCCTGCAGCCAGTAGATTACTGCACATTGGATTTCCCATTATGCCTAGCCCAATAAATCCGATGGGCTTACTGGGGATCTTTTTGGATAATTTGTCCATGAACGGCTCCTTGCGGAAAATTGCGATGGAAGCCTAATGTACCTGAGGATGGATTTGGCGTCAAACTAGAATTTGACGTTTATATGGATCCAATAAAAGAGAAGTTTATCCGACTAAATTGGATAAGGGTTTATCTTTAGCTTCGCTATGCAAGAATATCCTGATAATCTGGTTTCTTTGGAGGCAAATAATCAAGATTCACGAATATCAATCCAAAATGCTTCTTGCTAAATATGGCGTTTCAGTTCCGAAAGGGACTGTCGCAGAAACAGCACAACAAGCAAAAGACATACAAAAAGAGATGGGTGCGGAAGTAGTTATAAAGGCACAAGTCTATGCGGGCGGTAGGGGTAAAGCAGGAGGAGTGCGTGTAGTCAAGGACGGAGAAGAAGCTATAAATTACGCGACGACACTTTTAGGATCGAGGTTGGTTACTAAGCAGACTGGTACGGATGGTGTGCCGGTCGGCAAACTATTAGTAGAGGAGACTGCAAGTATAGCTAAAGAGCTTTATTTGGCTCTAATTATTGATAGATCTTCTCAGGGCCCAGTGTTTATAGCAAGTAAAGTTGGGGGTGTAGAAATTGAGGAGATAGCTGAAACAAACCCGGAACAGATTGCTAACGAACCTGTGGATGTGGCTGTCGGGCTACTGCCCTTTCAAATGAGACGTATTGGGGCGTTTTTAGATCTTAATGGCGACCAACTTAAACAATTACCTAGAATAATGCTAGGAATGTATCAGGCATTTATAGACCTTGATTGTACGATGATTGAGATCAATCCTCTGGCCGTTACGGTGGATGATAAAATAGTCGCACTTGATGCCAAAATGGACCTGGAGGATGATGCTTTGTTTCGGCACCCCGAGTTAGCTTCTTTGCCTGATCCTGATCAGGAAGAACCTCTGGAGCTATTAGCATCAAATGCTGGAGTTGCCTACGTCAAAATGAGTGGCACTGTTGGATGTCTGGTAAATGGTGCAGGGTTGGCTATGGCTACAATGGACTTAATAAAGGGAGCAGGACTTGAACCAGCTAACTTTCTAGATGTTGGTGGAGGAGCGGATGATGAAAAAGTTTCCACAGCAATGGATATTATGCTCTCTGATCCAGAGGTAAAACTAGTTTTGGTTAATATCTTTGGTGGAATCCTAAGGTGTGATATTGTCGCCCGTGGGGTTGTGAATGCCTTTAAAAAGAAAGGCAGCACTATACCAATGATAGTGCGGATGTCTGGAACGAATGTCGATGAGGGGCGAACTATATTAGAAGAATCCGGACTGGGTGTGAGTTTTGCTTCTAACTTAGAGACGGTACTCGAATTATTACGTTCGGAATAGGTTCAATAAATCTAATCTTAGGAGATATAGTGTAGTGAGTATATTGGTAAACGAGACTACTCGGTTGGTTATACAGGGCATTACGGGGAGGGAAGGTAGCTTTCATTCTCAAAAATGCATCGAATATGGGACGAATGTAGTTGCTGGGGTGACACCTGGTAAGGGAGGCCAAATCTTTAATGGTAGTGTGCCCGTTTTTAACTCTGTTGGTGAAGCAGTAGAAGAAACGGGTGCGAATATTTCGTTGATTTTCGTGCCTGCACCGTTCGCTCATGATGCAATGATAGAGGCTGCTGATGCGGGAGTAGATATGGTTATTTGCATTGCTGAAGGTGTTCCTGTTATGGACACGGCCAAGACGTTAAGATATTTACGTGGAACTGGTACTAGATTGCTGGGGCCGAATTGCCCAGGTCTGATTACACCTGGGGGGCTTTGCAAAGTCGGGATAATGCCGGGCAATATACACATGCCAGGTAGGGTAGGGGTAGTGTCTAGAAGTGGTACATTGACATATGAAGCCGTAAGTCAGCTTACTGCGTTGGGCATAGGGCAATCTACCTGTGTAGGGATTGGTGGCGATCCACTAATTGGAACTAACTTCGTTGAAGTTCTGGATTTATTCAATAATGATGCGGACACTGATGTGGTCGTATTAATTGGTGAAATAGGTGGAAATATGGAGCAAGAGGCGGCCACGTACCTAAAGAAACATTTTACTAAACCAGTCGTTTCTTTTATTGCTGGAGCATCTGCTCCTCCAGGTAAACGTATGGGTCATGCCGGTGCAATAATAACTGGTTCTAACGCAACCGCTGAGGCCAAAAATGCGGCCTTGGCCGACGCAGGAGCTTATGTTGTAGGATCTCCAGACGAGATTGGAAACAAGGTTAAAATGCTGTTATAGGTAAGTCAATATAAAATTACCATGGATGCTAATAATCGCATTTAAGAATTGAAAAATGGAACAAATTGGCAGTATTAATTATTGAAAATTAAGGCTTAAAAAGAGAAAATATAACACATCAACATAAGCACTAAAGGCCCTATGTTGTCATAAAGTTCCCGAGTTATCGGGACCATAGTTACGGTAAGAACTGTATAGATGGAGGTGGGTAGTATGTTTGGTAGTTTTATCGTTGAAGATGGCGTCGAACTCGAAATTCCTGTTCCCTTAACTGATGTTCTCGATTTTATTGATCGAGACATGCCTCATTTTAGATGTGGAGAATACGGGTATAACGTAACCTCTGGTAAGGGAGTATTGAACGCTGAATGGAAAGTCTTGGTCAAGCCTCGTATCCTTTCTACCGCTGCAGTAGTGGACTTGCCATTAGGATATATGGTCATGGAAAAAGTGGATGATAATACCACTACTCTCAAAATTCCCCCAGTTGGTCACAATAAAGAAGACTTTGCTCCTATTGGTGAGGATGAAGCTAAGCTGTTTGTAAGTTTCATATTCCAAACTTTAAATGCTTTGAAAACACGTGGATATATCGAATTGCCTGGAGTGTTGCCGGTAGAATAACTATCGCGGGAACTAATGGTAAGAAAGTTATTGGTTTAAATTCGTTGATATATGTAAGTGGCTAAGCAAGGCATACACATGTTTAATCACTTCTTCGAAAATAACGTTGGGAGTTGAAGCCCCATCTAGTTTCACCATGTGACGATTTTGTTTTGAAGCCTGGTCAAGGTATCCGGCACGAACGCGTTGATGAAAGAGTTCAGTCTCTGCTTCCCAGACGTCTTTCTCCTTTATTTTATTACGTACTGAAGCTACCTCAACTGGTATGTCTATAAGAATAGTCAGATCGGGGACGATGTTTCGAGTAGCTTCTGCGTTAATCATGTCAATTAGATGAAGATCCATTTGTCGACCGTAGCCTTGATAAGCGATTGTAGAGGGCGTGAATCTGTCACATATCACTATGACCCCTTTTTCCAAAGCTGGCCCGATTAGGTGGTCTATGTGGTGTGACCGAGCTGCAGATAGAAGGAACAATTCAGTCGCTGGAGAACGAATAGGGGTGGTCTTTAGCCAGTTAGCGACTGTGTCCCCTAACTTGGTTCCTCCAGGCTCCCAAGTTAGAAGAGTGGAATAGCCTTGCTTGAGCAACTCCTGATTAAGCTTGTTGGCTTGGGTAGTTTTACCAGAACCATCGATTCCTTCAAATACTATAAAAGCTCCTGTTTTCATGAAGTTTCCATTTGCATAAGTCTAACGTGCCGGTTGGGTTCCACCCCGCTGCTGATTGACGAAATTTGATATTCGTTGGCGATCATGTGTTGGAGCCTGCGGGTGTATGCGTTCTGTGTCGCTAGATCAATGTTTTTTTCTCCAATGAGGATTGATTGAGCTGCCTTATGGGCTTCTTCTAAGGCTGTTTCCAGGGATTGTTTTGATTCGACACGCCTGAACCGAGATTTCAAAAACTGTTCTATTTGGGGTATGGAGTTCTTTCTTATAACATGGACAGGAATATTATTTTGTTCAGCTAAGTGGACAACTCGAGAACCTCGTTTATAGTGTGATTTAGTAGTTAAAATCATCTTGGCAGTTCGAAGTTCGTTTACTATTTTTATTGGGAGTTCTAGATTAGCGCTAGCTTGTTCTAACTTATCCCTCCCGATGCCAAAAAGGAATATTTGGTTATTAGACAAATAGTTGATGTTATTTACGTGATTTATTCCTCTAGATTCATCTTCAGCAGTCGAATTATCATGGAACACTTTCGCTGTTCGATTTTTGCTGCGTGTTCGGACAAGGGACCCTTGGCTGTCTTTCCATCTAAGTTCAGGGTTAGCAGGAAATCCTCGTAGCCAGGAATCTACGACTTTAATAAGATTGTCGTGTACGGCTACCGTATCCCAATTATGTATTTCTACTATTGCGTCAAATGTTGGCGGTGCCTTACGTTCTAAAACAGTTTTTTGAGTTCCCCTATATCTGGCCTCATCATCACCGAGCGTTACGCTATGAATGCCCCCGATTAGATCCGCCAATGTGGGATTCATTATAAGGTTGTCTAATGTGTTGCCGTGGGCTGTAGCAATTAGTTGAACGCCTCTTTCAGCAATGGTTCTTGCTGCAGCTGCTTCAAGTTCAGTGCCCATTTCATCTATGATTATTACTTGGGGCATGTGGTTCTCTACGGCTTCGATCATTACTGAATGTTGCAGTGTTGGGGTTGGAACTTGCATTCTTCTGGCATGTCCTATCGCAGGATGCGGTATATCTCCGTCGCCTGCTATTTCATTAGAAGTATCTACTACGATAACACGTTTTTTAGCCGTGTCAGCCAGCACACGTGCAATTTCTCGTAGCATGGTACTTTTACCAACTCCTGGTCTACCAAGGAGTAATACACTCTTTCCAGAAAAAACAATGTCTTCTATGATTTGGATGGTACCATAAACTGCCCTTCCTACTCTGCAGGTTAAGCCTAGAATACGACCTTTTCGGTTTCTGATGGCAGAAATGCGATGTAGTGTTCGTTCAATTCCAGACCTATTGTCGCTTCCAAATTCGCTAACTCTTGTTGTCACATAATCTAAATCTTCTTGAGTCACTTCTGCAGGGTCCAGTAAAAGTTCACTGTCATAAAAGCGAGCTTCCGGCGGACGTCCTACATCGAGAATTACCTCTAATAACGAACTAAGGTTGTCAGTGTCGTGTAGGGGCTTAACCACTCTTGGCGGAAGGCAGTGCAAGAGTAGCTCTAGATCATCTTGAATTTCATTGTCTTTTAGGCTCATTTTTGTTTTTGTAGTTTGGCTTTAAGTTGGAAACGTTTCCTGGCTGGCAAATTTACTTGACTCCACAATTTTACAAAATAGCTCATGGAATCTGGTGTCATTTGTTAGCTCTGGATGAAAGGAGGTGGCCATAATGTTGTTTTCGAGAAGTGCAACTGGACTACCGTCGTCAAGTTTGCCGATTATTTCTACACTTTCGCTTATATTGGTTACAGAAGGCGCGCGAATAAAAACACCATTGAAGTTGTCAGGACCTAATATAGGACATTTCACTGGAGCGACAAAGCTGTCAATTTGTCGTCCATAGGCGTTGCGTGTAACGGTGATATTCATTAAATTTAAAGGCTCAGGCCTGTCATCAGTTAATTCTCTTGCTAGCATTATCATTCCAGCACAAGTCCCCCAAATTGGTGTTCCCCGGTGGGCTCTTTCTATAATGGGTGCGCTGAGGGCATAATTGTCAAATAATTTGCGTAGAGTTGTGCTTTCTCCGCCTGGAATTATTAATGCGTCCACGTTGTCTAGGTCCGACGGAAGGCGGACTTCATGGGTAACCACCCCAATTCTATTGAGAGTGGAAATATGTTCTGCGAAGTCGCCTTGTACAGCGAGGACCCCGACGATCAATGCTAAATTTACCTTCGGCTTATCATTAGGGTTGTTCTACCAACCCCGACTAGCCATTAATTCTTCTGGTTACATACTGCGAACATCTAGGCCTGGCATGGCTTACCACAAACCCCTGGAAACTTCCGCTATAATTTCAGGGTTGATAAAATGGGTTACTGCCTTTACTATAGCACGGGACATCATATCTGGGGA
>CAZPLA010000028.1:0-7957 GCA_964587385.1 uncultured Dehalococcoidia bacterium
AAAATCCCATGTCCTGGAAATGCTTTTATGATGGATTCCCTAAGGTATTCCTCGCTTCTTTTATCAGCCTCGGTAACTGGGTTCGTCTGATCCTTTGACTTGTAATCTACATTAATAGGCTTCTGAAAATAGTCTAGTAAAATTTGACCAGAGTCATAACAAAGTTGCGTCGCGAATGACTCAATTTCCTCTAGTTGTTTATCATCCATAGTTCAAACGTTACCTAAAATACTTAAAAATTAATAACAAACCTATTTATACACGGAACAGCCCCGTTTTATCCATATTAACCTTACATCATCATGACCTATTTTGAGATTTCCTCCATCCAATATTAGATAAAATTCTTGATATAGAATAGCTTCTATTCAACGCATAGAAATGAATACCATCAACCCCTTTCTCCATGAGATCCATGACCTGATTAGTTGATTGTTCTATTCCTAATTCTCTAACGGCATCATAATCATCGGATAGGCTATTAAGTTGTTGATCCAATGAATCAGGAATAGTTGCTCCACAAAAAGAAGTGAATTTGCGAATTTGGTCAACTCTGAGTATCGGAAGCACACCTGCCAATATGGGAACATTAATACCGGCCTGACGAGCCCTATTTAAAAAATTAATGAAGTAAGCGTTGTCAAAAAACAGTTGTGTAACCAAAAATTGGGCCCCTGCATCCACCTTACGTTTGGTATATTCCAAATCTAATTCCAAATTCTTCGATTCACTATGACCTTCTGGATAACAGGCTGCAGCAATTCCAAATTCAAAATTGGTTCGTATGTGATCTATAAGTTGATTTGCGTGCGAAAACCCATCCTTATTAGCAATAAATTCATTTTGTCCGAGGGGTGGATCGCCTCTCAAAGCTATAATATTTTGAATTCCTGCATCTGCCAATCTAGTTAGTACATTATGTACATCAGTTTTTGTTTGACTGACACAGGTCAAGTGCGCCATAACAACTAAATCAGTTTGCTCCTTTATTCTGATAGATATTTGCTCACTTAAAGACTGTGTAGAGCCACCAGCTCCATAAGTTACGGATACGAAATCAGGGCAAAATTCCTTCAATTTGTCGATCGACTTAAATACAGAAAGTATTCCTTGCTGTAGTTTAGGAGGATAAAACTCAAAAGACAAAGTCGGCCGGGATCCCATTAGATCTATGATCTTTGTCTGCAAAATTTATTCAGTCTCTATAAAAATATAGGCAAATCTTATAGACCTATTCTAGCATTTCTATATTTGAGCACTAAGGTCAAATGAGTGCAATCCTTTACCATTATCAGAGTTTTAGCACCATACTCATCAATTCCTTCAACGCTAAAGTTGGATCTTAACTCGAATCGGTGTATAAAAAGGGTATTCAATTAAGGAGATATCATGACACTACAAGGTAAAGTTGCAGTCATTACAGGAAGTGGACTAATACCTGGCAGTCAAATAGCTATTGCTTTGGCAAAATCGGGGGTCAAAGTGGCCGTGGAGGGTACAGAGGGAGTTCTAAGGAATGTGGAAACTTTCGGAGGCGACGCGTTACCCATGAGAGGAAATTTTGCGAACAAAAACGACGTCCGCTTTATTCTCTCTAATGTGGAAGCCATATTGGGGAAAGTGGATATATTGATTAATAGCTTAAACATTGAAGAGATAGGTGAAGCTAATGTCGAGTCTATCACCACCTTCACCGAAACAGTGATAACACAAATGAAAACTCAAGATTTAGGACACATATTGTTGATGGCTGTAACGGACCACAGTATAACTCCAGAACAATCAGCTGCTTCACATCAGGCCATAGTTGAATTTAGTGAAACAATATCCCGGTCATTATCAGAAACAAATATCAAAGTAACCTTAATACCATTGGAATCATTCCAAAATTCTGATGATAGTCAAATGAGCCTAAATAGCGATAAACTGGTAGAAGAAGTTATTAGTATCGTAAACATTTGACCGTCATATCACTTATCTCTGCTAAATCAAACTGTAAGCCAAAACTCGGGACAAGGAGTAACAATTCATGAAGGACTCATTCTCTGGAATGCACTGGATGTTAGTCACACCATTTAATAAGGATGAAAGTGTTGATAGCAAATCCATTAAGAACTTAGTAAACAAAGCTAAACAGTCAGGTTGTGTAGGAGTAGTAGCTTTAGGTGAAATGGGTGAGTGGAGACGGTTAAATGATGCTGAACGTTCTGTTGTTTTGCAAACCGTTATGGATGAGGCAAACAAAGACATACACGTAACAGTAGGAACTACCGGGTCCAGCACATTTGTAGCTGTATCACAATCAAAAACTGCAGAACAAATGGGAGCTTCCGCAATCATGGTTTCACCACCCCCTATAGCAAAACCGAACCCCGATACCGTAATGGATTTCTATAAACGCGTGTCAGATGCTGTGAGTATTCCTATAGTAGTCCAAGATTTTCCTCAATCTTCCGGTGTACATATGTCACCACAGCTTATAGCTGATATGGCAAACACAATCCCAAACTTCAAATATTTAAAATTGGAGGACCCTCCTACGCCAACTAAGCTTACGCGTATCCGGAATATTTTGGGTGACAAGATAGGAGTTTTTGGGGGACTAGGTGGAGCATTCCTGATAGATGAACTGAATAGAGGCAGCATGGGAGCGATGACGGGATTTGCATACCCAGAAGTCTTAGTAAAAATCGTTAGCCTTTTCGCTAATGAAAACTATGCCGAAGCAACAGATACATTTAACAAATTCTTGCCACTGATACTTTTCGAAAACCAAGAAGGCATTAATCTGAGTATCAGAAAAGAGGCCATAAAGGCTAGAGGTTTAATATCAAATTCCATTGTGAGACATCCAGCTGGGCCGATAGATGATTTGTTACGTACTGAATTGTTCCAACTTATTGAGCAATTCAAACCAGAACAAACTTAATATAACTAGAATTCTGTTTCTAAACTAATATCTAACGCTTTCGAAGAATGGGTTAATGCGCCTACGGATATTAGGTCAACACCTGTTTCTGCTATGCTGGCTATATTCTCCAAAGTCACGTTTCCAGATGCCTCTAGTAAAAGTTTGCCATTAACTATCTTAACTGATTTACGCATATCTTCAATCGACATATTATCCAATAATATAATGTCAGGCTTTCCTAATAATGCATCCTCTAATTGACTCAAATTAGTAACTTCTATTTCTATTTTGTTAGGGGTAATTGTATTCTGTCTAGAAATATTCACAATGTCGGAAAGATTCATATTACTATCTTTTAATATAGCAATATGATTATCTTTTATAAGGATTCCATCAGCTAGGTTCAACCTGTGATTTTCTCCCCCTCCCATTTTAACCGCGTATTTATCAAGCATTCGAAATCCTGGAATAGTTTTACGGGTGTCAAGAACCAAAGCTTTATAGTCTTTAATAGCATTTACATATTTTGAAGTTTCAGTGGAAATACCACTCATATGCTGCAAGAAATTCAAAGCCGTTCTTTCCCCTCTCAGAATGGTTCCTGCTTTACCAAAAACTTCGGCCAACATAGAACCCGGTTGAACTTCGTTTCCATCATCAATATGGATTTCTAACTTAATCGAAGGATCGATTCGACGGAAAACTTCAGAGGCAACATAAATACCCGCTAAAACCCCAGATTGCTTAGAAATAAACCTCGCGGTTCCAACAACCTTAGGGTCAATTAAAGAATCAGTGGTCAGATCATTGTAAACCTGGTCTTCATCCAGGGCTAAATCAATTAAACGTTGTGTCTCTGTGGTTATCAAAATAACTAAAGATGTGAATTCAAGGGAGCAAAATGAGAGTCTTAAGGATCAATTCGAAGCAGAGGTGACTTCTAGCATTCGTTGCAGAGCAATATTCGCATATTTTTTAGTTTCACTACTCACCTTAATCTCGTTTACAACCTCACCTTCAACCAATCGATCTAACACCCAAGATAAATATGCGGGATGTATCCGATACATAGTCGAACAAGGACACACTACTGGATCCAGGCAAAATATAGTCTTATCAGGATTATTCTTAGCTAACCTATTAACAAGACTTATCTCTGTACCTACAGCCCATTTGCTACCAGGTGCAGATTCATTGATCGATTTAATTATGGTTTCTGTAGAACCATTAATATCTGCTGCTTGGACTGTCTGCATAGTGCATTCTGGATGTACTATCACCTTTATATCTGGGTGTCTCTCTCTAGCAGAATTTATCTGCCTTACAGTGAATCTAGTGTGTACAGAACAATGGCCTTGCCACAATATGATTTTAGAATTCCTAATCTCCTCGGAAGTGTGACCCCCCAATGGTTTAAACGGATTCCACACTATCATTTCATCTAGCCCAATCCCCAGATCTATTCCAGTGTTTCGACCCAAATGTTGATCCGGCAAAAATAGAATACGTCGCCCTCGTTCAAATGCCCATCTCATTACAGCAGTAGCATTAGATGAAGTGCATACAATGCCATTATTCCGACCGCATAAAGCTTTGATTTCAGCAGTCGAGTTCATATAGGTTATGGGAACTATAGACTCATCCTCATCCAAAATCTGTTTAATATCGTCCCATGCATCTAATACATCTTCAGTCGGTGCCATATCAGCCATAGAGCAACCTGCAGTAATATTAGGCAAAATTACCTGCTGGCTATCAGAACAAAGAGTTCGCGCAGTTTCTGCCATAAAATGCACACCACAAAACACTATATATTTTGATTGACTATGCGACGCCGCATATTTTGATAAGAGGTATGAGTCGCCTTGCAAATCAGCATACTTTATAACTTCTTCTCGCTGATAATGATGTCCAAGAATAATGACTTCATCACCTAGTTTTGCTCTAGCCTCTCCAATTCTAATATCAAGTTCATCAGCAGTCAGGTGAAGATATTCCACAGGAATTTGCTGCCACCTTATATTAACATTGAACTCTTCAACCAGTGGCTTCGAAGGAAGTTCATCCTCAGTCTTACAGAAAGCCGAGTGTTCAATCTCCGTTATTGGGAGAATTCTTTTCCTCTCTCTATTTAATCCAGTGGTCAATAAAAATACCTTCCTGTTTCGATGATAGCATCAACTCTAATGGGTTGATGTTCCCCTAATAGATTTGCTATTAACTACGAGTAAGTATTATATACGAATTTACGATATCAATTCTATTACACTGTCTCAAGTTTGGAAACCATCATTCCAATCGAAAAGTAACATCTGTTATCAAACCAATGCACCTTTAAGCGACCAGGCACTTGCAGACTCAATACGTAAGTTAACAATCTCGCCTAAGAAATCCTTGTTGCAATCAAAAACCACGAGTTTATCTGACTTTGTCCTACCCTCCCATTTTTCACCTTTTTGGCCATTAACAAGTACATCCAATGTCTTACCCACTAAACTCATGTTTTTCTTATAGGATATTTGCTTTTGAGTTTCTTCTAGCACCTTAAATCTATACTGCTTCTCTTCCTTAGAAACATTATCCACCATCTTACGAGCTGCCAAAGTCCCTGGCCTCTCAGAATATTTTAATATATGAATCTTATCAAATTGCACATCCTCTACTAGCTTCAAGGTGTTCTCGAATTCCTCATTGGATTCGCCCGGAAAGCCAACTATTATATCCGTGCTTAACGACACATCAGGAATGATAGACTTTATTTTTTCTACTAAGTTCCTATACTGAACTAAATCATATCTTCTTCTCATATTATGTAAAACATTATCATCCCCTGATTGAACAGGCAGGTTAATCCGTTCGGCTACTTTATCTATATCTCTTACAGCTTGAATTATTCGTTCGGTCATAAATATAGGATGTGATGTAAGAAACCCTAGCCTTACAAGTTTGTCAGTTTTACTTACTTCATATAACAAATCAGCCAAATCTGTTTCGTCTACTAAATCGTGTCCGTATGCATCTACTGTTTGACCTAACAAAGTTACTTCCCTCATCCCTCTTTGGACTAACAATTCTACTTCTCTAACAATATCCGACATAGGCCTACTTACTTGACGTCCTCTTCTAAAAGGAATGATGCAAAATGTACACATTAAATCGCAACCATGTATGACTGGAACATAGCCGCTAATATCAGGTCGTATGGGAGTTAAATTAGCTAAGCATCCTTCCGTATCTAATGAAAGCAAATCCAATAGAGGCGCATATTCCTGTGGCTTCATAAAAACATCTACATAAGGAAATCTTGCCTTGAGTTCATCAGTTTTCGGACCCACCATACATCCCATTAATGCTAAAACTCTGTCAGGATTAGCCCGCTTAATCGCTTTCATCATACCCAACGTCCCAACGACTCTATCCTCTGCAGACTGCCTTACCACACAAGAATTCAGAACAATTACATCTGCTTTATCATGAGTATCAACGGAAGTTAGCCCTGAATACTCTAAAGCGCTAGACAAGCGCTCTGAATCAGCCGTATTCATTTGGCATCCAATTGTCCATATGTAATATTTGTTCATAGGTTTACAAACATTCCTGGCGGAGGGAGCGGGATTCGAACCCGCGAGGCCGATTAACTCGGCCTAAGCGCTTAGCAGGCGCCCGCACTAGGCCACTATGCGATCCCTCCATAAACTGAATCCAACTATAGCAGAGCTTTCTGAAAAACAACAACAAGTTGCTTAAATATTAACAACAAATCATAATTTTATTGAAAATGCATTTATTTCCAAAACCCCAATATATTCCTACTTTTTTATGTAATCCGATCGCAACAGCCTTTCAAAACATACATGATTAGTTGTAGTTAGCAGGAGATTGACAGTATTCGTATCGTCATATATCATACTACCCCCTAATTCTTGCTGGAGGAATAACCCATGGACGAATTGGATCGAAGTATAATAGAAATCCTTCAAAAAGACGGCAGAGGATCCAACGCTCGTATAGCAAGAGCTGTAGGGGTCAGTGAGGGAACAGTAAGGCGAAGGCTGCGTCGTATTACCAAAGACGGCGTAGTTAAAATAATAGCCGTTCCAAACCTAGACAAAATGGGGTATTCTACCGCCGCCTTAATTGGTCTCCAGACTGCGCCTGGTAAATTAGACTCAGTAGCGGAGGCTCTTGCCTCTTTAAAAGAAGCTCACTATGTAGCTATAACAACGGGAGCATTCGATATATTCACTTGGGTAGGAATGACATCCACTGAAGACTTAGGTAACTTTTTACGCAAAAAGGTAGGGGCTATCCCTGGTGTCACCCGAACTGAGACATTCGTCAACCTCAATATTATGAAACGCACCTATGGTTTAGTTTTATAACATGCAAATTCCGCCCATCCGACAAATAATAACTGGAAGGTCCTGAATTAAACCCATCAGTGTGGAACTCTTTTTTAATTACATACCCACTTGTCACTATGCTATAATGAGCAACCCAGCATCCATGATTTTAATTTAACAATTATTATAACGCCCAAGGAGGAATGGAATATTCGATGACCTATATTATAGCTGAACCCTGTGTAGATGTTAGAGACGCGTCGTGCGTAGATGTATGCCCGGTAGACTGTATTTATACTACTGACAACGATAACATGTTCTACATCAATCCTGATGAATGTATAGACTGTGCTGCATGTGAGCCGGTCTGCCCAGTAGTAGCCATCTTCCCAGAGGAAACAGTGCCGGAACAATGGGATAAATACACCCAAATGAATTATGACTACTTCAAAGATCGGGATCTGTCTGAATTAAAAACAAGTTTATAATTCAGAGCTATACCTTTATGATTTAAACCAGTAAGGGAATAGTTAACCTGAAAACTGAAGGGGTAACTTAAAGCATAAGGTTTTCCATCCTCTAGTAATAAAATAAGATCATTTTCTAAAATTTTAGATGCCCCTTTCTTACGAAAAATGGTAGCACCAAAAAATAACATTGTGGGAAATAGCAAAAGACTTTCTCCAGTAGTGGAAAACTACTT
>CAZPLA010000029.1:0-40749 GCA_964587385.1 uncultured Dehalococcoidia bacterium
TCGGGTACGTCGACCTTAACACTGCTAATTTGGAATGGGTTAAGGATACTTATAATGCGGATTCGACAATTTGTTATACCGATATGGAGACTGCTTTAAAGGAAGTTCAGCCTGAATTGGTATTGTTGGTAACTCCTCCTATGGATCGTTATCGTGAGGTTATGACCATATTTGAACATGGCGCCCACATATTTTCGGAAAAACCTCTATCTATAGATTTTGAAGAAGGGATGAAAATGGTTCGTGCATCTGAAGAGGCGAAACTTGGTTTCGCTGTTGGTTTGAATTTTAGATATCAACACAGTGTTGTTGCCGCTCGGGAAATAATCAAGAGTGGAGAAATAGGTGCTCCAAGATATGCCGGATATAATTATTGGCGCAATCGGGATGGGTATGCTCCTACTGCGAATAGATATCCCTTGTTCTTACATCAGGCCATGCTCTATGACCAGACAATCCACCATTTTGATCAAATACGTTTCGTATACGATGCAGAAGTAGAATCCGTAATGTCTTACGCGTCTAATCCTCCTTGGAGTATGTATGAAAGTGATGCGACAATTACTACTTTTTTGCAGATGACTGGTGGCTTAGAGGTCCACTATTTCGGCACTTGGTCAGGTCAGACGAAGTTCAATCAGTTTATGTGGCGTACTGATTGTGATAATGGGTCACTATTTCAATATGATCTTTTTGCAGATTTGAGGATAGTTAGGGGAAATGATTCTGATGTGATGGAAAAAATTGATTTGCCGTATCAGGAGACTTTAGTAGATGATGCTAGGATAATGCTGCACAATGCGTTAACTCAAATTAATGACGGAAGCATTAATCCAGAACCTACGGGAGTGGATCATTTAAAAACATTCGCTGTAGCGGCAGCTTGCGAAGAATCAAGTAAAACAAATAAACCAGTTAAGATGACAGATTTTTATGATAGGCATAATGTACCTGAAGAATGGCGATAACCATGCAATTTTGTGGCATGTAATAATACAATCATAGGATCGGAGTTAACAAAGTAGGTAGCAGGAGGAACCTGTGATGTTGGTAGATTTAGTGAAAGTAACCAATTCAGCAGGAGTTACACTCGATGGGGCATATTTCACCCCTGCGATTGGTTTAAAGACGACTAATGTGGATTGCGTTCTATTCCTTCATGGAGACGGCGGAAATTTTTATGGAGATTTATATTTAAAAATAGGGCAATTATTTGCTGAGAAAGGAGTCGCGTTTCTTTCTGCAAATAGAACTGGGCATGATTTAATTGCAGGTAGGGGAGTGGGAGGCAAATTAGGTGGCTATGCCTTTGAAAGAGTGTCCGATTCATCTTCCGATATATCAGCATGGATTCAATACTTAAAAGACAGAGGGCATTCCAAAATACTGCTTGGTGGACATAGTGGAGGAGCGGTTCGCTCTGTATATGCTCAATCTATAGAAGGTTTCGAAGAGGTATCTGCGATCGTATCTGTATCTCCAGGAGAATATAACCATAAGATAGTGTCCAAATTACATGCCCCCCACTTTAATCTGCTGTATAAAAGAGCAGTACGCGCTACGGATAAGGGTAATGGTGATGAATTAATTAGACCTGGTTATCCATGGGGATCCATATGGAGTAAGGAAACCTTTGTAGATCATTTCCACGTGGATAATAGATATAGCGTAACAAAACACGCCTTTAATACACGAGTCCCCACTCTGTTTGTGTTTGGTGAAGAAGAATGCCGGATTGGTGGAGATCAAGAACTACCGGTGTGCGGAGCAGCCAAAAGAGGTCTTGTCGAGGCGGCCTATCCACACGTGAAAATTAGAGTGGTTGGCGGAGCTAATCATGGATATAACGAACGTATTAATGAAATGGTAAGCGAGATCATTATCTGGTTGGAGTCCCTATAGCTACTTCTTTTACAATGTCTGATGGAATATTTAATCAGTAGATATTTGCTTTTCTAAAACAACTGAATTTTCCATTTGTTTTGATGGGATTTGCCAATATGTTTGGAGCAATTCATCAGTTGTCTTTTTTTCATGAAGGACAAATCCATTATTTATATAAAATCTAATTGCCCAACTAGCATCTTGCCAGGTTCCAACAAGAAGACTGGGGCTTTTATTGATGGCAAATAGATATTCTAATAGGGCTTTCCCTATGCCGAGCCCTTGGTAAGCAGATAATGTATAGGCATGTCTAATCAAAGTCACAGTCTCCAAAACTTGGATGCCCATTACCCCAACTAGGATATTGTCTTTCCTAAACCCGAACATGCGAACGCCGGTATTAAATTCAAGGAGTAATTCTTGTTCCAACATATATGGTTCGTGCCAGCAATCGTCTGGAATAATCCCTTTATATTTTCTGGCGGCATCGTTAATTATGTCTAGGATATGTGGAAGGTCATTTTTTGTATATTCAGTTATCATTCTAAGATTAAGGGCATTTTCTTGAATTCGAATGGGCTATTTATACACTCAATTTGTTTCAAAGCCAAGTTTTATCAATGTAGGCAGATTATTCGATAAAAGATTAATACTGCCTTTTTACTATTGTCAGCAATTAGTGGAAAGTAATTGTAGGTTAGTAATTAAAGACGAGTTGTAGGCAGTAATTATGCCATGTATGCTAAGTAATGATGGGCATTAACGATGAATATAATTATTAAGTATAGATTATTCCAAATTAATTATACGAACAGGGTTCTATAATATGTCGTTGCCTTCAATACTCCATGTGCCACCTGCTTTGTATTACCCGAAATTCCGAGCATATTGGTTTGGTACTTTGGCGTCGGTAATGGGTTTTCAAATCTTTTTATTTGCCCAGCTCTGGTTGGTGCACAGCATGACTGGTTCGGCTTTATACCTAGGATATGTGGGTTTAGCTACCGCTACTCCGTCTATTCTTTTGAATTTAATCGGTGGTGTTTATGCAGATAAAGTAGACCAGAGGAAGTTAATCATAATAACCCAATTAATAAATGGAATCTTAATGCTTACGCTTGCGACTCTGACTATGTTGGATAAAGTTATGGTGTGGCACGTGTTGATATTGGGATTCACATCTGGTGCCGTTGGCGCTTTCGATCAGCCAGCTCGGCAGGCTATGTATCCACAGCTAATAGATAGGAAGGTTATGGTGAGTGCCGTCGCATTGAATTCGGTTTTATGGCAAGGCACTAGGATTTTTGTTCCACCGATTGCCGGTTTGATTATTGCTATTGCTGGCACTGCGACTGCATTTTATATTGCTTCCATGGGATCATTGGTGATGGCTGGAGTATTAATAATGTTGAAGACTCCTGAGGTTTCTTCAGCATCGAAACATAGCGCAATAAGTAACATGATAGAAGGGCTGAGATTTATAACGAGCAATTCGATTTTTGCATATCTAATTGGGATGACATTCTTTAATAGTTTGTTTGGCATGACATATATAACTCTTATGCCAGTATTTGCGGTGGATATGCTTAAGATAGGATCCGAAGGACAAGGCCTATTACTTGGCGTGAGTGGAGTTGGTGCATTAATAACTACAATTTGGTTTTCTTCTAGACCCAACGTTGGAAATAGAAGTAAATTTATTGTTGGAGGAGTCATCTTGAGTGGTCTATGTGTCGCTGGATTCTCGATGAGTGCTGATTATCTGAGTAATTATTTCTTGGCTATGGGATTGATGTTTTTGGTCGGGGTATTTAACTCGGCTTTTATGGTTTCTGTAATGAGTTCCCTACAGCTGATGGTTCCGGATCGGATGCGAGGCCGTGTAATGGGATTTTACGGTATGACATGGAGCATAATGCCATTAGGAGCAATGCTAGCAGGGGTTTTGGGCAGTTTTATCGGAGTAAGCTCTGCAGTGGCCTTAGGAGGACTATTGGTTTCTACCTTTGGTGTAGTCGTAATAGCTATTAATAAACAGATTCGAGAGCTTTGAGGCGAGATCGGACCTCGGCTCTGGTGGAAATAATTGGGGTTATCGTATTTAAGAAAGTTATTTAAAGAGCTAAACTTAAAATTAGTTGGGCATGCGAGAGCACCCATTAACTAACATGATGCTGTAACTTTGATAATCTTTGAGCAACCTTATTTAATGTCTCTTCGGTTTTCGGGAAAGCGAATCTTACGTAAGATTCGCCATCTATGGGGTTATGATAGAACGCTCTACCAGGCACGGGAGTTACTCCTATTTCTTTTGATAAGAAATGAGCAAATTCGAGATCATCAGAATAGTGACCTTTTGGGTATTTTGTCATGACGTAGTATGCGCCCTCTGGCTTAACGAATTGAAAGCCTGAACTGTCCAGTATTTCTAGCATAGTATCTCTTCTTTTTTGATAATCCTTAGCTAATTTGGCGTAGTAAGACTTAGGCATTTTTAAGGCCGTTACTGCTGCCTCCTGGAGGGGAGCCGCAGCTCCTACGGTTATAAAATCGTGGGCACTTCTAATGGCTTTGGAAATTGTTTCATCATTGGCTATAGCCCACCCAACCCTCCATCCTGTAAGGCTGTAAGATTTGGATATACTGTTTATGGTTATTGTACGATTAGCCATTCCAGGAAGAGATGCAATACTGTAGTGGATATGTCCGTCAAATAATATATGTTCATATGGTTCGTCAGTAATAGCTAGCACGTCAAACTTCTTGCATAGATTGGCGATGAAGTCCAATTCTGAATATGAGAAGACTTTACCGGTAGGATTATGAGGGGTATTGATAATTATTGCCCGAGTATTGTTAGAGAATGCTTTTCTTAATTCATTAGGGTTGAAATGGAAAGCACCGTTATCTTCGAAAAGTTGTACATATATGGGTTTGCCTTGAGCTAATATGGTGTCTGGGCCATAATTTTCGTAAAATGGTTCGAAAATTATAACCTCATCATTTTCGTCTATTACTGCCAACATCGCGGCTAGCATCGCCTCCGTGCCACCACAGGTTATCGTGATATGCTTGTCTGGATTAATTTCTAAGTTGTTATAGGATGAAAACTTTTGAGCTAAAGCAGATCTAAGGCGTTCCGATCCCCATGTTATGGCATATTGGTTATATCCATTATCTAGCGCATCTTTTGCTGCTTGAATTATTTTCAGAGGGGGCTGGAAGTCAGGAAAACCTTGAGCTAGGTTAACTGCATTATAGGTGTTGTTCACACGAGTCATTTCCCGAATTAAAGACTCAGTAAATGTGGTGGTTCTTTTTGCTATCTTTTGTCTCTTAATCAAAAAAACTATCCTCAATTAATTGAAAAATATTGATTCTCTTCTTATTTGTTAATCTTAACATGAGAAATAGTTCTGCATAAAGTAAAAATGAGAGAAAACTGGGCCCTACTATTGCTTAACCGTGGCTATTCAATGGTGAACAAGGTTTGTCCTATTGTAACATTATCCCCTGTCTGAACAGATATTGTTTTGACTGTTCCTTCATGGGGAGTTGAAATTTCGTGTTCCATTTTCATGGCTTCTAGAGTGCATAGAACATCGCCAGCTTTTACTTGATTGCCCAACTGAATTTGTATAGAAAGTACCATCCCAGGCATTGGAGCTGCAATAGAGTTTTCAGTGGAAGTATTAGAGGGGGAGAGAAAATGAGGATTAGATGTATCCTGGCTAGAGGAGGCAACAGGGACTACTTTTGTATCAATTAAGACAGGTTCTCCGTCTACTATTACATCAACTAATGATTCTCTTACACCTACAATTTCTACTGAAAACCAGTGCTCGTTTATTTTAATCTTGAAGGAAGGCATAAAGTTATCCCAATATTGATATGAAGACCCCAGCTACAACTGCTGAGCCTATAACTCCAGCGACGTTTGGTCCCATAGCATGAGGGAGAAGAAAGTTTTTTGGATTAGCTTCTTGGCCAAGCTTGTGAGAAATTCGGGCTGCCATGGGGACCGCTGAGACTCCAGCGGAACCTATAAGAGGGTTAATTTTGTCTTTAGAAAAGATATTCATTGTTTTGGCAAATAAGATTCCTGTAATCGTTCCAAAGGCAAATGCGCCTAATCCAAGGCCAAGGATAGATATGGTTTGAAGATCAAACACTCTATCAGCGGATAATTGGGCGCCGACAGGTATCATTAAGAAAATGGTAGCTATGTTCAAGACCTCATTAGACGCCGCGTCAAATAATCTTGGTACGACTCCGCTTTCTTTGAATAAATTACCTATCATGAACATAGCAATCAAGGGGGCAGATTCTGGTACTGCGAGAACAATAAGAATCATAGAAAGACTAGGGAATAATAGCTTCTCAGCTTTTGATACAGTTCGAAGTGGCCTCATTTCTATAGCTCTTTCTGCTTTGCTAGTCAGAAGTTTCATTAAAGGCGGTTGGATAAAAACGACGCTGGCCATGTACGAATATGCCGTTACAGCCGTAATTCCTAATAGATGAGGAGACAGACGAGAAGCAGCAAAAATGGTAGTTGGCCCGTCCGCTCCACCAATGATTCCAATGGTAGCTGCCTCGGTGATTTCAAATTGACCTGTTATAAGAGCTGCCCAAAAAGCCGCGAATATGCCCATTTGTGCAGCTGCACCTAATAGGAGGGTTTTAGGATTAGCGATAATGGGTCCAAAATCAGTCAAGGCTCCTAGGCCAAGGAATATTAATGGTGGGAGTATATTCCATTTATAAAGGGCAAAATGATAAATAACGCCGAAGAGGCCTGAGTGGCCGTCACTCCCGTCGGGGGTGAAATCCACCAATCCAGACAGTGGTAAATTACCTAATATTACTCCTAAGCCAATCGGAAGCAGAACGTATGGCTCAGACTTTTTAACTATAGCCACAACTATAAAAGTGCCACCTAGAATTAGCAGTGCTATGTTTCGCAGATCTATATTCGCAAAACCACTGGAAGACAAAAATTGTGTGAATTCAGACATTGTCCAGCCTACTATTCATTTCCTATGATCTGTCAATTTTAATAGTTCCCTCTTCTAAAGCTAGGCTTACTGCTATTGCGGCGGCCAATGCTTTATCTTTGCTTGGGCTTTTCTGTAAAGCAAAGGTTTCATTCGATTTACTGAGAGCTAACTTGCCATCGATATATTTCAATGAATATGTCAATAGTGATAGTACAGCCAGTATAGAAAAGGCAGTGCCGATACCGATGATTGTTATGGTTAGGGCCTGCTCTGAATCGAAGTTAAAAATAATTCACTCTCCATCTTTGGAACTATGTCCATTAAGTTTACACTGGGAGTTATGTTATTTGCTAGCGGGTAGCATGGCTTGATGAGTTTATTCGTTTTATAATGATACTGTATTGTATGAAAACCACATTATAGTTGAGGAGTTAATATGAGTATAATAGTCGATTTCAATTGTGATATGGGTGAAAGTTTTGGGATGTACAAACTAGGGTATGATGAGGAAATTATCAAGTATATCACTTCCGCCAATATTGCTTGTGGTTTTCATGCGGGGGATCCAATGTGGATGAGCAAAACTGTCAATATGGCAGAAGAATATAATGTGGGTATAGGTGCTCAGCCGAGTTACCCAGATCTAATGGGATTTGGCAGACGGGATTTAGCTGTTACTCCGTTAGAGGCTATTAATGATTTGACATACCAAATCGGCGCGTTGATTGCATTTACCAAGAAGAAAAAATTACAGCACGTTAAGCCACACGGAGCTATGTATAATAAAGCCGTTGCTGATGAGCAATTAGCGAGAGCTATATGCCAAGCGGTGTTCAATGTTGACCCGGATATGATTATAGTAGCTCTTGCTGGTTCGAAATGGATCGGCATAGCTCAAGAAATGGGGCTGTTGGTCGCAAGAGAAGCTTTTGCGGACAGAGCAGTAAGATCAGATGGAACTTTGGTGCCAAGATCTGAACCGGGATCTGTAATTCATGACGTGAATATGGTAGTAGAAAGAAGTGTTAAAATGATAACCCAAAACAAGGTCATTGCTATTACAGGCGAAGAACTCACAATTCATGCTGACAGTATTTGTCTTCATGGGGATACGCCTGGAGCTTTAGAGATGGCAAAGGCAGTCAAATCAGGATTAGAGAATGCGGGAGTTGAAATTAAAACTATGACGGATGTGGTTTCCAGATGAATGTGTATGATAAACCAAAATATCTTGTTGCAGGAGATAGTGCGGTAGTTGTTGAATTTGGGAATGCTATTGACCCCACCGTTAATAATCTTGTGAATCAACTGATGTTGAATATTGATAATAAGCGGCCTGATGGCGTTTTAGATATGGTTCCTTCTTATAGATCTTTGATGATTTATTATGATCCGTTGATTAACAGTTTCGAACAATTGGTAAACCAGTTGAAAGAAATTAAGGGACTAGACAATGATTTCTCCAAACGAGAGTTTAGAACGGTAGAAATACCGACTTTGTATGGTGGTGAAATGGGGCCGGACTTATCATTTGTTGCAGAACATAATGAGCTTTCCATAGAGCAAGTGATTGAAATACATTCTGGAGCAGAATATCGCGTTTATATGTTGGGTTTTTCTCCTGGGTTTCCTTATCTAGGAGGTATGCCTGAATCTATTGAGACACCTAGGTTATCTTCCCCAAGAACCCTAATTCCTGCTGGTTCAGTTGGGATAGCAGAGAAACAGACAGGAATATACCCCAACGCTTCTCCTGGTGGGTGGAGGTTAATAGGGAAGACCCCTATAAAGCTTTTCGATCCAGAAGCTTATCCTCCTGCTTTGTTGCAACCTGGAGATCACGTGAAATTTGTGCCAATTGATGAGGAAACATTTGATAAACTTAAAACCTCGTTTAACGGTGACTGAGTCCAGTAATTTATAATATCTCAAAGGTATAGATTATGACGGAATTTGAAGTTTTAGAACCTGGTCTTCTTACAACAATCCAAGATTTGGGCAGACGTTATCATCAAGTATACGGGGTCCCAGTCTCTGGAGCTATGGACGGGTACGCTTCTAGGATAGCCAATAATCTGTTATGTAATGATGCCGGAGACGCGGTTCTGGAAATCACATTGATCGGACCTAAATTGAGATTTCATGGGGATTCTATTATTGCCCTAGCTGGGGCAGATTTGGCTCCTAGGATTAATGGCAAACCTGTTGAAACCTGGAAAGTTTTGAAGGTACCAGCTAATGGAGTCCTGACATTTGATGGGCCGCTTAAGGGAACAAGAGTATATCTGGCAGTACCAGGTGGAATTGGAACCCCTTTAGTTATGGATAGCCGATCCACATATATGGGTGCCAGATTGGGTGGTTTACACGGGCGGTCTTTGAAACAAGGAGATGTACTTACAGGACGTACGGATAATTCGCTTGTGTCACCTATAGGGACGTCAGTTCCAATTGAGCATATTCCCGAAATCCTAAAAAACCCGCAAGTCAGAACTTTGATGGGCCCTCAAGATGATGCGTTTACAGAGAATGGCATATCGACGTTTTTATCCTCTACTTATACGGTCAGTCAACTTTCTGACCGGGTAGGGTACAGGTTGGAGGGCCCAGCAATAGAGCATAAATATGGAGCAGATATACTGTCAGATGGGATACCTTTTGGTGCTATACAGGTTAGTGGCAATGGGCAGCCAGTGGTATTGATGGCGGACCGAGGAGTTACTGGCGGATATACGAAAATAGGAGTTGTCATTACTGCCGACATTTGGAAAATTGCTCAGGCATTACCAGGGGATCAAATTAAATTCGTGAGCACAAATTACGCTGATGCGGTGAAAGCTATTAGCGATTGGGAAGAAACTATCGGGATTGTTAGGGATTTGGCTATTGCTGATCGAGCAGACAAAATACGTTCAGGATCAGGCGTAAGGATAATGGCTGAAGGAGAATATATCGAAGTATTTGATGATGACGGGGTTCAAATAGCTACTAAAGAAAATATCACAGGTAATAGCTTGAATACTCGGAGGATGTTTAAGGCAACCGTCTCTGATGAGACCTATACTTTCGACATTGATATTGAAAAAAGTGCTTAAGGATATATTCAAAGAAGCGAAACTATGCGTAACTAATTAATAAGGTGGCTAGTTAGTGGTTGCAAATCTAGGTGCGATGGATCAAAACAACGTAGTTGTAATGGAATCTGAACTACGTAGTTTAGTTGAGCAGATATTTATAAAATTGGGTGTGCCTTTGATAGATGCGCAAACTGCAGCTGATGTTTTGGTGACTACTGATCTGAGAGGCGTGGAAAGTCATGGAGTTTCTGGTCAATTCAGCAGTTATGTAGAAGACTACAGGAACGGAATTACGAACCCTGATCCCGTTGTAACAATTGTTAGAGAAACATCTGCTTCAGCTAATCTAGATTGTGATAAGGGTTTAGGGATAATAGTTGCTCCTAAAGCTATGGAGATAGCTATATCCAAAGCGGCGGTTCAGGGAGTCGGTATGGTCACCATGCATAATACTAGACATATGGGTATGGCGTCTTATTATGCGATGATGGCTTTGGAAAAGGATATGATTGGTTTGTCCATGACATCAGCGGGGCCTTCCGTGCTGCCAACTTTTGGAGCAATTCCGCGATTGGGGACTAACCCGATAGCGTTGGCGGCTCCCACGAGTCAAGAAAATCCGTTTGTTTATGACGCAGCAACTAGTGTTATCGCAAGTAATAAAATAGACATCTGGAAACGATCTGGAAAAAAAATAGGGCCAGGGTTAGTAGCAGATATGTTTGGGTCGCCAATAATGGATTCGCTTGATCCTAATGACTATGTTGGACCGGCTCTTTTGCCATTGGGGACTACTAGGGAATTGGGGTCACATAAAGGGTATGGGTTAGCCTGTATGGTGAGCATTCTGACAGGTATTCTTTCTGGCGGAGGATTCGATTCATTTCCGGGGCGTCCGAATTATTATCATATGGTTGCTGCATATAAAATTGAAGCGTTCACAGATGTGAGCATATTTAAATCTACACTAGATGATTTCATTGTTGCTTTGAAAAACACCCCTCCAATGCCTGGGCAGGACAGGGTTTTAGTTCCTGGACAAAAGGAATGGGAAGTATTTGAACATAGAAAGAAACATGGTATTCCAATACATAAAGACGTAATAAATTGGCTTAAACATACATGCCAAGAATTGAATATATCGATGAATTTCCAATGAGGTTATGAAATCATCAATGTATGACGTAACAGTAGTAGGTGGAGGAATTATTGGCTTGTCTGTTGCTAAGCAGATATCTGAGCACCATCCTGGTAAGAAAATAGTTCTATTGGAAAAGGAACAATCTATAGGTCTACACCAAACTGGTCACAATAGTGGCGTGGTTCATTCAGGTATATATTACAAACCAGGAAGTCAAAAAGCTCTCTTTTGCACCGCTGGAGTAAAACTCCTAAAAGATTACTGTTTGAAGACGGGTATAGATTATTTCGAATGCGGGAAGGTGATAGTGGCCACTGAGGTTTCTGAACTTGAAGCCTTATATACGTTGTATAGTCGTGGTAAGGAAAATGGCGTGCCAGGCATGGAAATAATCGAACCCGAAAGATTAAAGGAAATAGAGCCTAATGCTCGAGGTATTAAAGCTTTGCATCTGCCGAACACAGCTGTAGTGGACTATCCACTTGTTACGCAGTCATATGCGAAAGACTTTGAGGCACTTGAGGGATTAATCCTAACAGATACGCGGGTTACCAAGATCAGTTCATATTCGGATGAACTAGTGATTGAGACCAATCAGGAAGCGATTAAAACTAAATATCTTATTAATTGTGCCGGCTTATATGCTGATGTCATTAGCAAAATGATGAAAACACAACGTGACGTTCATATTTTTCCGTTTAGAGGGGATTATTATGTACTGAGACCTGAGAAGAGAGACTTGGTGAAAGGACTTATTTACCCTGTGCCAAACCCGAAGTATCCCTTTTTGGGTGTGCATTTTACCCGTGGGATCCATGGTGGTGTTGAGGCTGGTCCGAATGCTGTATTGTCATGGGCACGGGAAGGATATAGTAAGATGGCATTCAACGCAAAAGATGCTTTTGGAATGGTGAGTTTTAGAGGTTTTTTACCCATGTTCGGCAAGACTTGGAAACTTGGATTGATAGAACTTCGTAGAGCTTTATTAAAAAACGTTTTTGTTCGAGATCTGCAAAGACTGATACCTTCAATCTCTTCGACTGATTTACTGACAGGTGGTTCGGGACTTAGAGCGCAGGCAGTTGATAAACGAGGCCAGTTGCTCGATGATTTTGTAATAAATGAACAAGAAAAAGCTATTCATGTAGTGAATGCTCCATCTCCTGGTGCTACAGCCTCTCTTGCTATTGGGCGCCATATTGCTTCACTTGCTAAGCAAAACTTTCGTCTCTAATAAATGTTTACAATTCTCACAGTGAAGACTAGTTGTCTACACCTGAAGTTTCACTGGGAGAAGTAGACAGCCCCTTCGGATGATAGAGAACTCAGTCTGTTTTGGTCGTAACCTAGAATGTCCGTAAGGATTGTTTTGGTGTGTTCTCCTGGTGTTGGAGTGGAACCTATTTTGGAACCACTCCGGCTTAGCTTGATAATATCTCCAGAGACATGTATTTTGCCTGCGATTGGATCGGGGACTTCTACCAGGAGTTCTCTATCGTGTAGATGAGAATCAACCGCGGCAGTTGGTATGTCATTGACAGAATGTATAGGGATTCCAAGTTTGGATATGGATTCGACAACGGTTCCGGTCCTTTGAACTTTGAACCATTTGGTAAGAAATTCTTCTATAATCAAGTAGTTTTTATCCCTGGCGGCTCTGTTGATGAACTTGTCATCAGTAGCCCATTCGGGCTTACCAATAACACTACAGAACCTTGGCCATATGTGATTGCTTTGAGCTGATAGTAAGATCCACCCATCATGAGTTTGATAGACATTAGTGGTTCCTCTACCGTTTCCTTCCCGTTCAGTATTAATTTCTTCGCCCAAATATGCGCTGCATTGAATTTCAGTCATGCTATATCCAGAGTCTGCTAAACAAACGTCTATTGTTTGTCCCTCCCCAGATACTTCTCGTTCATGAAGAGCCGATAAAGCTCCTATAGTTGCATGTAGGGCAGTCAGCCTATCGATTATGGGATTATAAGTTCGAGAGGGGGGCTCACCGGGGAACCCTGAGAGCAACATCATTCCACTAATTGCTTGCCCTATTGGGTCAAAGCCAATCCGATCTTTGTAAGGGCCAGTTTGGCCATAAGCTGAGACATTGACCATGATGATACGGCGATTTAATTCACGTAGCTTTGCATATGAGAAACCCATTTGCTCGATGGTACCTGGTCTAAAATTTTGGATAAATATATCTGATACTTTGACAAGATCAGATAACACTTCTTTGCCTGCCTGCGTTCGGAGATTCAATCCAAGACTTAATTTACCACTGTTGTATTGGACCCAATAAGCACTTTGTCCTCGGACAAATGGTCCATGGTCCCTACTTTCATCACCACCTGGCTTCTCAATTTTTATTACTTCAGCACCCATTCTAGATAATATCAAGGCCGCTCTGGGCCCAGCCTGATATCTACCAAGGTCTAAAACGCGGATGCCTTTTAGGGCGTGTTGTTGGCCAGTCATTCCATACTCCTTATCTCCGATGCTGTATTAAGCCCAATATGTAAGGGTTGGTTTTTGTTGTTCCCAACCTTGATTAGTTGGAAATATGGTTGTTGATTGAATTCTAGTGGGTTCTCCATCTATCCAATCCTTAACGGTATTTCGCCATTTTATGAAATGCTGTGCTTGTCTGTGGATGTTTAGAGCATCATCGTCTCTGTATACTTCATAGAAGTATAGCTTATTTGGATCTTCTCGATCTTGGAGCACGTCAAAACGGTAACAATTTTGTTCGTCTCTGACAGATCCTCTGGCGTCATCTAAAACAGCTTCAATAAACTTTTCTATGTAACCCGGTTTAACTTTGACGGTGACAAAAATAGAAATCATACCTGACCATCCTTGCTGGCAAGTTAATATCAGTTAACGAATCAGAGTCGTTACAACTTCATATTGAGTTAAGCCTCAGGCTTCCCCAAGTTATGTTGCTTGGTTCACTGAGTCCAATATTGATTGGGTTGGAATAATTGTAGACAGAGCTAGTTTCTGTTACTAATCTTCTTCGTGTATAACCCTCTCTAACGTAGTAATGAAGTCGTCTATAATGGTTTCAGTCATTGGTTCTGATATGGTCAATTCCGAAAGACCTCTTGCAAGGTATCCTTCCATCATTAATGCGAGACTAAGCCTGTTGTTCAAGTCCCCTGTAGTTTTAGAGGATGCAGATCTGTAGTCTCGTATAGGTGTATCAGTGAGGTGAGCCGTCATAATGTTATTATGGGAAACGATTGAACAAGGAATTTGTGCTCTAGTAAAAACGTCCCCAACTCCTTTTGCCAAACGGTCATTTAATCGTCTCATGTAGTCATACACTTCTGGGGTAGCGGCTTTCATAGTAGCCCAGCCAGCAGCCAGAGTTAGAGCGTGACCGGAATAGGTTCCGCTTGAACTAATTCCTGATTTTCCCTTTGTGCTATCTAACAAATCCATTATGTCCTGACGTCCTCCAAAAGCACCCACTGGTAGACCACCTCCGACCAGCTTTCCAAAAACTGATAAGTCTGGACTTACTCCGGCCAACTCCTGGTATCCACCATAAGAGACCCGAAAGTGTTTTACTTCATCCATTATGAAAAGAATCCCCAGATCATTACATGTTTTTTCTACAAATTGGACAAAGTCAAACGGAATGTCATAGCCGCCTGCTTTTGGCTCGTAAATCAAAGCTGCAAGGTCGTCTTTATGTTCCTGCAAAATTAGCTCAACTGACTCTCTATCATTATAGGGAAGGACAACAATGTCCTCGGCAACGCGGCGTCCTGCACCACGCTGATCCGCGATCGCGTTAGGTGCTTCTCTTGGTCCAGCGCTATCAATAGATGGGGCGTGACTTACTTGAGCATCATCACTAGTTCCGTGGAATGCACCTTCAAATTTAGCTATCTTAAACTTACCGGTAAATGCTCTGGCTAGACGGAGTGTATTCATTACTGCTTCGGTTCCTGAATTAGCCCACCTAACTGATTTGACTGATGGAACTCGTTTTACGATTTCTTCGGATGCTAATTTTTCATATACGCTAGGAGGTCCAAATACAATGCCGTTATTAACAAGCTTTGACATTTCTTCGACAACAGTCTTGGGGCTGTGGCCCAATATGAGTGCAGTAGAGCTATTATTGAAATCTAGATATCTATGACCGTCAATGTCCCACATGTAACAGTCTTGTGCTCTATCTATGTAAATTGGGAAGGGGTTCCAAGCGGATGTGCTTTTTGCCACGCCAGATGGCATAACGCCTTGACTATCAACAAATTGAGCCTGTGATTTAGGATTTGCCTCTGTATATAAGCGCTCCAGTGTTTCCTTTGACTTGACCATTGAACCTACTCCTTAGAATTTTTATTGGTTATTTTAGTGAAGAGTTACAGGCATAATAATATCATCTTTCAAACCCTGCAAGTCCTAAGTAATAAATTATGCTACAAATCATACAACGTGAGATTAAAAAAGGTCATTTTAAAGAGGAGTTTGATCTAAGATATAAAGGATGGAATTAGGGAAATTGGCTTCTAGTCTTCTCCCGTTGTAGTTGGTGTCTCGTAGATATTAAATTCGACTGGGATATATGTTATGGTTTCGAATCATGGATTTGATTAATTAATCTTCGTTTTATCTTGATGTAAAGGGGTTGAACCTATGATCAGTGATCGCGCAAACAAGTTACACTTTTCTTCGATAGTTGTAGATGCTCATTGTGACAGTATTACGAGGACAATGGACCATCAAGAAGACTTATCGAATGAAACATTTAATGGTCATTTAGACCTTCCAAGAATGAAAATGGGAAATGTGAGTTGCCAATTTTTCTCTTGTCTTGTTCACCCAAAGTATATAAATGAACATAGGGTTATTCGAAGAACTCTGGGAATGATTGATGCTGTTAAAGCATTGTGTTTGCGTAATCCTGAGACTATATCGTTAGCTTTGTCTGCAAGTCATGTAAGAGAGTTGATTGCAAGCGGTAGAAAGGCCGCTGTTATAAAATTGGAGGGTGGACATTGTATACAAGATGATCTAGCCGTCTTACGACAATATTTTGATCTGGGTGTTAGAGCAATGACATTGGCTTGGGACAACTCAAACAACTTGGTAGACGGAATTATGGATGATCCCATAAATGGCGGATTAACTCTTTTCGGCAAAAACGTGATTCAAGAAATGAATAGCATGGGAATGTTGGTTGATGTTTCACATCTTTCTGAAGAGGCATTTTGGGCCGCTATGGCTGTTAATAATAAACCTGTGATAGCTTCTCATTCGGCAGTATGGGACATTTGTGAACATCCTAGAAATCTTAAAGACGACCAAATTAAGTCGATAGGCAACTCAGGAGGGGTCATATGCGTCAATTTTGCATCTGACCTTATTTCAGAGAAATTTCGACAGCATGTTGCTCTTTTGAAAGAAGATGAATTTGGGGCATTGGATGAAATCGCCCAAATTTACAGTGATGATCATGAGGCTATGGAGGGTGCATTAGAGGAACTGGAGTCAAAAACTGGTCAATTATCTAACGATCCATCTCTTATTCCCAGTCATGTGGCAATCGTAGATCACATAGAATATATTATTGATATTCTCGGACCTGCTCATGTGGGGATAGGTTCTTCTTTTGATGGGACTGTTTATCTCCCTTCAGGTCTTGAAGACTGTAGTAAATTACCTCTAATAACTGAAGAATTAATAAAACGTGGGCATCCTGATAATGTCATTGCTGGCATACTCGGCGAAAATATGTTACGCGTCATGGCTGATGTAATTGGGTCCTGATAAGTTTAGAGTGGATTAATCCGCACTTGGATAAATTCTAGACCTATCTGTATGTACGGTTCATTCTTGTAAAAATGTCATCATGCCACGGAGGGTACGCCCGACCTTTTCAATTGGGTGGTTGGAATCATCATTACGCATGCGATTGAATCTGGCGCGACCCTCGTCGTTTTCTGCAATCCACTCTTTGGCAAAGCTGCCATCTTGAATAGCAGTTAGGACCTTTTTCATGTTAGCTTTTACATTCTCGTCTATTACAATCGGTCCTCGACTGTAATCTCCGTATTCAGCTGTATCACTAACTGAGTATCGCATGTATTCCATTCCACCTTGATACATTAAGTCAACGATAAGCTTTAATTCGTGTAAGCACTCGAAGTATGCTGACTCTGGTTGATATCCTGCTTCAACTAAGGTTTCAAATGCAGCTTTGACTAAAGATGTTACTCCTCCACAAAGAACCGCTTGTTCCCCAAATAGATCGGTTTCGGTTTCTTCTTGAAATGTTGTATCTAGAACACCTGCTCTTGTACACCCTATGCCTTTAGCGTAGGCTAACGAGAGTTCTCTAGCACGTCCTGAACTATCATTATGGATTGCTAATAGACCGGGAACCCCCGAGCCCTTTACAAAGACCTCTCGCATTCTGTGACCAGGAGCTTTAGGGGCAATCATTGTAACGTCAACATTGTCAGGTGGAAGAATGGTTTTGAAATGAATATTGAAGCCGTGGGCAAACATGAGAACCTTCCCATGATGAAGGTGTGCTCGTATGGATTGCTCAAAGACAGTAGATTGAGAAGTATCCGGGATGAGGACCATTATAATGTCTGATTGCTCGGCAACTTCGGCAACAGTTAAAACTGTTAACCCATCTGCCTCGGCTTTAGCCCAGCTTTTACTGCCTTCATAAAGGCCTACTAAAACTTTCACACCGTTGTCCCGAAGGTTTAGTGCATGAGCGTGGCCTTGACTACCGTATCCTATGATGCCTACTGTTTTATCACTCAGAAGTGATAGGTCACCATCAGCTTCGTAATACATCTTTGTCATTTAATCACTCCTATGAATTATGTTAATAAAAAGGGATGGTAGGCAGTGCTGTTGTAGATATTGCAGAAATAACACAAGGTATTTGGGTGGGTGGTTTGCTCGACTTAAGAAGCTTTACCTCTGTGCATAACGATTGTTCCTGTTCTCATCACCTCTAACAAGCCATACCCTTTCAGTAGGTCTTGCAGTGAAGTCATTTTATCATCGTCTCCGGCAACCTCTATTATCATTGAATCAGGTGATACTCCCACTATGTGAGCTCTAAATATGTCGGCAATTTGAACTATTTCCTTTCTAGTGTCAGGTGTCGCACTCACACGTATTAGAGCTAATTCCCGTGACACTACGTCTTCACTGGGAGCAGCCGAAACTTTGAGGACATCAATTAATTTTTCGAGATTTTTCAAGAGTTGTTCTACCACAGCATCGTCACCTTGGACTACGAAAGTCATGCGGGATAGATTTGGCTTTTCACTTAGGCCTACGGCGAGGCTCGAAATGTTGAACCCACGTCTTCTAAACATGCTTGTGATTCGGTTGAGCACTCCTGGTTTGTCTTGAACCAGAGCGGTAATTGTGCGAGCCATATTAGTTCTCATGAGATTCGTTGACTTTCACTATGCCTAGGTTCCTCAATCATGTCATGGACTGTTTGTCCTGATGGGATCATTGGATATACATTTTCTTCAGCTTCGACAACAAAGTCGACTATTACTGGACCTTCATATTCCATGGCTTGATTGATCGCAGATTCGACTTGGTCCTGCTTAGTAACTCGAATGCCGAGAATCCCAAAAGCTTCTGCCAATTTTACAAAATCAGGGTTATGACTGTATTCGGTGGCGACGTAACTACTTTCATAAAAAAATTGTTGCCATTGACGAACCATCCCTAGAAAATTGTTGTTTATGATTGCAATCTTTACCGGTATTTTATTCTCAACCATAGTCGCAATTTCACACATGGTCATTTGGAAGCCACCATCCCCCGCAATAGACCAAACCGTTTTATTAGGTTGACCTACTTGCACTCCCATAGCTCCAGGAACTTCGTACCCCATACTGCCGGCCCCACCGGATGTTATAAAACTACGGGGGTTTGTGAATGTGTAATATTGAGCAGCCCACATCTGATGCTGTCCTACACCGGTTACTATGATAGCGTCCCCGTTGGTAGCCATTGATAGTTTTTTGATTATAAATTGAGGAAGCAATTTGTCAGTTGCACGAATATCTAACGAAGGATGGCTTCTCTTCAGATCGGTTATGCGTTTCACCCAATCGGGATGTGTTTTAGTTGGCGATAACTCAACAAGTGCAGCCAGGATATGTTTCGCATCCCCGACTATAGGTACATCGACCGATATATTTTTTCCAATTTCTGATGGATCTATTTCAATGTGTATTTTTTTGGAATCTTTCGCAAATTCAGTTGGATTTCCAATAATGCGGTCATCAAATCGCATACCAACGGCTAGGAGGAGATCCGATTCTTCTATGGCCAAACTAGCATATGCCATACCGTGCATGCCTGGCATCCCTACGCTAAGGACGTGATCTTCTGGGAAGCAACTGATTCCCAAAAGAGTGGTTATAACTGGTATCTGTGCCTTTTCTGCAAGACTCTTTAATTCATTATATGCTTCTGAAAAGATTACACCATGACCGGCTAGAATGACCGGACGCTTGGCTTTCTCAATAAGTTTCACTGCACGTTTTATTTGTCTATCATTACCCTTAATAGTAGGTTTATAACCAATAAGATCTACGATGTCAGGAAAAGACACTTCTGTTTCTTCGACAAATACATCCTTAGGTATATCGACTAGGACAGGTCCGGGTCTTCCAGTTGAAGCTATGTGGAATGCCTCAGCTATAACACCGGGCAATTCCGATGCATTCATTACTAAATAGTTGTGTTTGGTTATTGGCAATGTTATTCCCGTAATGTCAGTTTCCTGAAAGGCATCGGACCCTATTGCATCTCTACTTACTTGTCCTGTGATAATAACCATAGGAATAGAGTCCATATGGGCAGTAGCTATACCAGTAACCAGGTTCGTAGCTCCTGGTCCTGAGGTTGCCCAAGCTACACCTGGACGCCCAGTAGCTCTAGCATATCCGTCGGCCGCATGAGCTGCTCCCTGCTCATGTCTAACCAGGATATGTCTGAGTTGTGGGTATTCGGGTAGTGTTTGGTATAGCGGCAGTATTGCTCCGCCTGGTAGTCCGAATACCACATCGACTCCCTGTCGCAGTAATGATTCACATACTATTTGTCCGCCATTTCGTTTCATATTATTTGGCCTATAACCGTTATTTACACTAATCTATTAAAGCTTGTTTTCGTTTCTGGTGGCGCATACGGGGTTCGAACCCGTGATCTCCGCCTTGAGAGGGCGGTGTCCTAAGCCGCTAGACGAATGCGCCCTGATTTTGGATTGCTATTATATCACTTTGACGTGATTATATGTTCCCCTTTAGTATATAGTTATAGACAGAATAGTTAAATGATGCCGAGTGGTGTAGTGGTATCACACGTGACTCTGAATCACGTAACCCTGGTTCGAATCCAGGCTCGGCAGCCATGTCAGTGAGTGGAATTAGGTAGTGGTTTGTTAGATTGGCCTAAAGCCCGTGGCATTTCTTGTATTTTTTAAGACTTCCACAAGGGCATTTATCATTCCGGCCTATTTTGTTTCCTTGGGAGGATGCCTCAAATTTACGTTGTGATGAGGCAAGCTTTGTGCATTTATGGCATGTGCAAGCTGTGGTGTGTTCTTCATACCAGTTTGTGCGTTCTTTTCCTATAACCATGAAACTACTTCCGGCAAATATTTGTGGATTCTAAGGGGTATATAAAGCAAAATTCAAGAGTCAGCTTTTCGTAAGAATTCATCGATATTATCATATTATCTATCATTGTATTCAACTAGTTGAATATCGAGAATATAAAGGCGTTGGAAATAATTATGCCTATAATGCCAACATATCAAAAACGCTAAGCCATTCAGCCTCGCTTAAAAGACCATAACCTTCTCTGAATATAATCACTCCTTTATCATTTATAGCAATCTTTGTTGCTTGGCTTTGGACCTCGTAAGTTTGAAGGGTTGTAGGGTCAGTTGTTCCGAACGCAAAATTATAGCCATTTGTTTCTTTAAATAAAGCTATATCATCCCTATCCGCATTTGCCGTGATGTCGATAGCCAAAAACGTTATGCTTTCGCTGTACGGTTGTATCAGATCGTTAACCCGCCGTAACTCGGCGCGACAAACAGCTCACCAACTGGCGTAGAAATATAGAATAACTGACTTGTTACTATAGTCTTCTATAGAGTAGGTTGCCATTTGCGTATCTGTGAATGTTAAATCCAGGGCTGTCTTACCAACTGAGTGTCCAACATCTAAGTTGTTCGCTTGCGATGTGAATATCTGTTTGGTTGAAGAAGTTGAGGTAGGGGCGATTTGATCGCTATTTGGATTGACATTACTGCAACCTAGCAGAATAGTAGTAGCTATTATCATCACAATATAACGGAACTTACAAATACTAATTGTCTTACTTAAGACTGACACTACATCATGATAGTTTACTTGGTATAGAAGCATATATTTCAACGCTGAATTGTCATTATGCGAGCGTGCTCTTCGGCGATACATTTGTCCATCACTACCGTCAATCCGTGTTCGACTGCCTGTTTATGAGATGGTTGATCAGAGATGCCTAGTTGCATCCAGATTACTTTGGCTTTGATCTTTACAGCTTCTTTTACAATCGGCAATATGAACTCTGGACGCCGAAAAATATCTACGATTTCAATTTGTATTGGACAACTCTCGAGTGTTGGATAACAACGTTCTCCCAATATTATGTCAGCGTTAGGATTTATTGGTATAACCCTATACCCGCATTTTTGTAAATATCGGCCTACCTTGTAACTGTCCCGAGTTTCATCAGGGGATATCCCAACTATTCCAATTACATTGTTGGAACTAAATATTTCGGCGAGTGATATGTTCATAATTGTTTTATTAAGATCATCTTTTGGTAATTATTTAATTAGATATTTTAATTAGGGTCAAGTGATTGCTTCCCTCGCTATAAATTTAAATTGGGGAGTTCTTGTGATGAATATCTAAACGCTCTGAATACGGAATTGCTTGCTGGTAAATCTGGCGAAAATTCGGATGTTTCGAAAAATGGGTTTACATATTCCCATACCAAGTTGCCGTCAAGAGTTACTTCAAATATTCTACCGTAATTTCCTTCACATATCAGAGTATTCCCGTTTGGAAGGCGTTGGGCACCGGATATATATGGGCTGAAAAAAGTGTAAGGTATTGCTTCTTGATAACTCCATACAATGTTTTTGGTGCGTGGTTCTATTTCTATTACTCTGGAAAAGGGAACCGGGTGGTCTAATCGGTGCGTTCCATTGTCAAAAATGAGTATGTTGCCGTTGTTTAAAGGTTTGGGGTCATGCTGCTGTGCTAAAGGAGGGGATCCTAACTTCCAAATAATTTGCCCGGTATTTCTGTTAATTATTACGACTGTAGATATATTACGTAAGCTGATCATTATGTTGTTGTCAGGCATCTCTATCACTGTATTTCCGTGAGTCCATTCAGTTCTATAATCTTGTAAGGTAATGCGATCTGTATAGGGGTCGAGATGTTCCCAACTTTTCCATTCCCACACTTCCTTACCGGCTTGGGTTACTTCAACAAGGTAATCGGCGTACATTGTCTGATTTCCACTTGGGTCAGGAATTCCTCCCTGTACCTTTTCTGATATTGAAGTAGGTATTGTTGTTAGGCATAAAAGCATAATGTTGCCATTCTCAAGTTTACAAGCGTCGTGATGATGGTCGTTATTGCGTATTTCCCAGAGCAGTTCTGAATTCCAGGTAACTTCTGATACAGAACCTGCCTTCCATTTGGTCCAGTCTTTGAATCTGGGATTTGGGTCTGGTAATTTACCGCAGTACAAGAGGTTTCCGTTTTCAAGGAGGTGTCCGTATAAACCAGGGGGATATGGTAGTTTCCATCTATGGACTATGTTGCCATTCATATCGATCAAATAAACGATCCCTTTACTATTCATGGGAGTGAATAATGTATACCCGTTAAAGGCTTTTTTGGGGTTGTACGCCCTGATACCAGTACCTGACCTACGTAATCGTAATGGGTCTATGTAGTTAGTCAATTTTTATTCACAATCCTCCGGTGCTTGTTTCATAGTTGTGTTGTGTTCGTATGGTGTGATATTACCCTGATGGGCTCGAAAGATTGTGGACTTCTTTAGAAATGATTCGTTGAAGTCTCCTAGATTGGTTGTTGTTATTATGGGTTGATTGTATGCGGAAATAGTTTCTAGGATTCTTTCTCGTCTGTTCGTATCTAATTCTGAGAGAATATCGTCTAGTAATATTATAGGTTCCGATTCGGGACTTGATATATGTGATGCCTCTGCGAGTCTTAATGCTAACGCAATGGTACGTGCTTGTCCCCTGGACGAAAAAATGCGCATATCGGAATCATTAACTGACAGTTCAAAGTCATCCCTGTGTGGGCCAAATTGTGTAGTACCTGCCTGTATATCCCGTTGTATTGATTGGTGGAGAGATTTGGCAAATTCTTCCCTAGTATTATTGATGCTATCTAATAGCTTGATTGTGGGGCGAAAAACTACCGAAAGGCATTCTTTGTTATCTGTTAAGCCTGAAAGAAAAGTGGATGCCTTTGAGCCCAAACTTGTTAACACTTCTAGTCTCCGGAACATCAGGATTAATCCTTCAGTGATCAACAAATCATTCCAAAAGTCTAATTCGCTAAGTTGGCTGGTTCCATTTCTTATACCTCGCAAAATCGAATTGCGCTGTTTGAGACCTCTTTGGTATTTTTGCAAAGACTGAAAATATTGGCGATTTGATTGAGAAATAAGAATATCTAGAAATCTTCTTCTGGTTGAAGGAGGACCAAGAACTAGGTTGATGTCTTGAGCAGAGAACAATACTGCGGTAACAAACCCTATGAGTCCACTTGAGTTTCGTTTAACTCCTCCTACTTTGATTTCTTTTTTTACACCAAAATGCATAATATCGGGAGATAGCTCCTGTGTTATTGGGTTCTTTTTCAAAACGTGATATCCGATTATGACCCGAGTCCTTCCTTCTACACCGTGGACAATCGCGTCCACAATTGTTGGGCTTGTTGAGTCTATGCTTTTCCAATTTACGACTTCTCTTTCATTTTCGGCACGAAAAGCGCGCGATATAGCTAAAAGATAAATGGCTTCTAATAGACTGGTTTTACCTTGTCCGTTATTCCCCAATATGATGGTAGCCCCATTCGGCAAATCAAACTCGAGATGTTCGAACATCCGGAAATTCGTTAGTTTTAACTGTGAGAGAAACATAGGCTCAGGCGATTAATGGATCTGGTTTAACAGGCGAGGTTTTGAGTCATTCTTCGGTCTCTGTGTCAACGATTTCACGGTCCAATTGGGCAATCTTCGAAGAATCTTTTTCAAAAATGCCAAAACAGCGATCGAGATACAATTTTAACAAGCGAGTTCCTTTACTAGATGAATCATGAGCGACCTGGAGTAATTTATTCACCTCGCATTCTTCAGGAAGATAACGAGCTAAAGTCTTAATCTCCTTTTCAGTTTCCTGTTGCCCATGGATGTCCTCATTTTCGATATTAAATCTAAGGCGTACTATCAATTTAGATAATTCACTTAATCTATCGCTTTCGTTATAGAAACTGTACATCACTTCATTAACAGATAGCCCTTCAGATTCAGAGTTATTTGGTGGAGTTAAGGATCCGGTATGTTCCGTCCAAAGGTCTGTATAAGCTTGGGAGAGTTCTCCTACAGTTTGCATTGCTTGGCCAGCGTCAGAAGGCAGATGCTTTCCACCATCAATTAGGTCATCGCTTCTCATCTTGGCCAGGCTAACTAACTGTTCGTATGTTTCTACCTCTTCCGGAACTGGGGGCATAGAGAAACAGGAGATTTCTGTGGCAGAAGCTCCGGCCAAAGATGAGGCTAGGAATGGAGGAACGTATTTAGCAAAATTAAGTGGTAATGGGAATACTACTACATATGTTGCATATATTTTGCTGTTGTTATTTGCATCCCTAAAGTAGATCAAGGCATGTCCTTTTGGGCTGTGGTTATTTCCGATGTCAAATACTAGGTCCATTATCATCCTCGTAAACAAGTTAGGCTGTTTTAACTGCCATAGCCAACTAACTATGCTATTGGCCACGCCATAGTTCACCGTAGCAATCTAGGTGAATGGAAGCGAGAGCTTAAGCAGGAATATTACTTTTGCAATAATCCTACCATAGGCAACGACAAACTGTTAGACGTCAGAGGAAATAGAATCTCTACCCTTAATCAACGTAAGCGGTAGCTTCAATTTCCACTCTTTCCCCCATGCTATTTACTACTAACATTGTTTGTGTAGGCAGATTATCTTTTAAGTATTTGTCTTTTACGGCAAAAAACCCATCTCTGTCTGCCTTGTCTCTTAAATACACATTAATAGAAGTGAGGCTATCTAAGGTTCCCCCTACGGCGGATAAGCAGCGTTGAAGATTGTCAAAAATCTTTTCTGTTTGAGACGTTATGTCATCTCCCGCCAGAGTTCCATCTTCATTTTTTCCAACCTGCCCTGCAATGTAGACTATATTTCCTGCCTTGACTACGTGATGATAGCTGGCAAAGTGAAGCATTCCTTCAGGGTTTATCCTTTCAATAGGCATTTGTATCCTCCAATTATCTATATGGATGTTTCTTTCTTTAAGGTGTGGTACCCGGATCTGTTTTAATCGAAAACGTGATTTATTGCATTTAGGATATATTTCCTAATCCCGAGTTAAATGAATCGGTCTTCAGGATTTTAGCTATTGGAGGTTGTGTTGGCAATATAGGATGAATTTATGATGTTTGAAAAGGTTACTCAAATGCAATTCTAAATTTGGACTGTGGTTATAAAGATCAGTTCCCAGAGTTGTTGACAATATAATCTGGAACCTGTTAGCTTTGGCTAAGAATCTAAGTCAAGATTAGCTAAATAGAGAGGGAATTATAATGCAAGTAAGTGAATCTGCTCTAGAAAAGATTAAAGAAGTTTTAGAAGATGAAGGGAAAAAAGATAGCCCTCTTCGTGTAATTGCTTTGCCCCAGGCAAATGGTTCGGTCCAGTATATGTTGACCATGGAGCAGGAATTACAAGCTGATGATATAACAATTGACGAAGATGGGGTGCAATTTATTGTTGACTCAGATAGTGCTCCTTTTTTGGAGAAGGCAACCATAGATTTTGTTGAAGATCTGGAGCGAGTTGGATTTACTATAACTAACCCTGAGTATCCCGCAGCGTCCGGATGTGGCAGTGGAGGATGTGGTTGCGGTGGTGGAGGATGTGGTTGTGGAGGCGGAGGCGGAGGGTGTGGCTGCGGAGGATAAGACGGATAGTGCTCAACTACAGCTTGGCATTTCTAATTTAGATGGCTGAAAACACGTTGTTTTATAGAGATTCAGTAGTCCGGCAGGACCATATTTTGCATGCTTGGTTATTCAGATAAGTATCTATATGCGGCCAACGCTGCCGTTATGCCGTCACCAACGGCTCCACCCAGCTGTTTGTCAGAGCCGACTCTAATGTCTCCGCATGCAAAAATGCCTGGCAAGGATGTTTCCATTTGACCATTTGCATATATGTGGCCAAAGTCATCCACAGGAACTTGGCCATTTAGGAAGCCACTGTTAGAGTCAAAACCGATGTATATAAATGCTCCTCCAGTTGGCATGGAGAAGACTTCATCGGTTTTTAAGTTCCGCAATTTCACGCTTTGTAAGATGCCGTTGCCTTCGAATTCCTCAACAATGTGACTCCAAATGAAATCTATTTTGGGGTTGGCAAAAGCCCGTTCCTGTAAAATCTTACTTGCTCTTAATTCATCGCGTCGATGAATAATGGTAACTTGGTCGACAATCCCACTTAAATAGGTCCCTTCGTCAAGAGCGGCATCCCCACCTCCAACAACGACTACTTTCTCATTTCTAAAGAAGTTACCATCACAAACCGCGCAGTAGGAAACGCCTTTCCCCGAAAATTCATCTTCTCCTGGGACCTGCAATTTGCGATGAGAGCCACCCGTAGCTATTATAATAGTCCTTGCTTCGTAGGTTGCTTCAGATGTGTGAATCAATTTAATCGGACCCTCGATTTGTTCAATGCTAATAACTTCTTCGAATTTCATTATGGCGCCGAATTTGCGAGTCTGTTCTTCCATTAGAACTGAGAGCTCGGGTCCTTTCACTCCTTCGGGGAATCCGGGGTAATTTTCAATGACATCGGTAATTAATACCTGGCCGCCATACCCTACACTCTCTAAAACTAAGGTGCTCAGCATCGCCCGTGTAGAATAGAGGCCGGCGCTCAATCCAGCCGCACCTCCACCAAGTATTACTACGTCATATTTTTCGATCTTATTGTCGTTGCTTTGGTTAATTTGCATTTCGATTGTTCCGTATGAATTCTGCTGTGTTAGCAAGTCCTATTTGGAATTCTACTTCAGGCTTCCAACCCATGTCTGTTAAAGCTTTGGTTGAATCTAATGATATCTTGGATACCTCTGACGTGCGGGCAGGAAGATAGTTAGGTTCCTTTTTGAAGTGGAAGATTTTACTTAACTCACGGTACATGGATATGACCGAAGTTTCAATGCCTGTACCTATGTTGTATGCTCCACTTGCCCTGTCAGATATTGCTAGCATGTTGGCATTAACGACATCTGAAACGTATACAAAATCGCGAGTTTGTGTACCGTCTCCAAAGATTTGCGGAGTTTGTTTATCTAACATGTTATTGGCGAAGATTCCTATGACACCGGCCTCCCCTTTTGGATCCTGTCTAGGCCCGTAGACGTTCGCATATCTTAAAGAAACGTAATTTAAACGGAAGAGTCTACTATAGAGTTCAAGGTATTGCTCTCCGAAGTATTTAGATTGGCCATATGGAGATAAAGGGCTTATAGGGTGGTTTTCATCACATGGGCTATATTCTGGTTCGCCATATAGAGCTCCCCCTGTAGAAGAATAAATAAACTTGTCAACTCCGACTGTTTTAGCAGCGTGCAATAAATTGATGGTTCCTAGAGTGTTGGATTTGGCGTCTTCCATTGGATTTCTGAGGGACTTTTGCAGGCTTATTTGTGCGGCTAAGTGAAATACAATATCTGGTTGTTCTTTTTGGAATATGTCTATAATTGAGGAGTCACAGATATTTGAGTGTAGGAAAGTTATGCCCTTTTGGATATTCTGGAGTCTTCCGGTACTTAGATCATCAATAACTAACACACGGTAATCGGCAGATAGGCATCTTTCCGCTAAATGGGAACCTATGAAACCTGCTCCACCTGTAATTAGAACTGTTTTCTTAGGGGCTACCAATTCGAATTACTCCTCCGCAAACGTTTTACGCGTTCGTGTGTTGGTGGGTGGGTTGATAGTAACCGCGTCATTCCTTTTCCGTTCATGAAGTTCATAGTTTGCCCGTGGATAGGCTCAACTATATAGAGATGAGCCAATGCCTCATTGCTTTCCATAGGGTGGCTCTGTGCACCTTGTTCAAGTTTCTCCAAGGCATTGGCAAGAGCTTCCGGGTTTCCTGATGTTCTAGCTCCAGTTGCATCTGCCTGAAATTCTCGTGTTCGGGATATTGACAACCGTACGAGTGTCGTTAACAAAGGTATAACTATAGCTAAGATCAATAATCCTCCTATTCCAAACATGGCATTACCACCACTTCTACCCCTACCACCGAAACCGCCAAAGAATAGAGACCACTTTGCCATCCAGGCGACCATGGCTACGGCCGAAGCCATGGTTGAGACTATACTCATTATTAAAATATCCCGATTCCCTACATGTGCTAATTCATGTGCAATTACTGCACCCAATTCTTCACGACTCAACAGGCGTATTATCCCTTCTGTAACAGCAATTGAAGCATGCTTAGGACTACGTCCAGTTGCAAACGCATTAGGGGATTCATTAGAAATGATGTAAACCTTGGGTCTCTCAATAGCAGCAAGAGAACATTGCTCAGAAATTATCGCGTGGAGTTGTGGGTATTCACTTTCGATAGCAAGTTTTGCGCCTGCCATACGTAGTGCTAACTTATCACTTTTCCAATATGCGAATATGTTAAGGAATAGTGCAAAGATAAGAGCCCCTATTATGCCGGAATATCCTCCCATTATAGAACCTACGAGGAGGAGTAAGCTGCTCATTACGGTCATAAGGAAAGCAGTTTTTATGGTATTCAAATTAAAGCTCGATCTTCAGGATATTTGTTCACTTCGTGACAGCCAAATAGCTTATATTAGAGGCAAAAGCAAATCAAGTAGTTTAGGTAAATATTAGAAATCTCAACGAGTGTTTACGTATTCTTAATTTAATTAACTTCTATGAAGAATATTATTTGGAGTTGAATGATGTCAATTTATCTTGAAATAAAGAAATTCTGGATGCTATACTTCCGCTCAATTGGATAGGGAGGGGGAATTGTGGAAGATATGTCTCTACCTCAGTGCTTAAAATGCCATGTTGGACAGCTTGTTCCGCTATCTGATTATGGTAGCCAAGGCGCGGCAGTCCACTACAAAGCCTGGGTATGCACTAACCCGGATTGTGGTTTTAATTTAAAAATTCGCAATGGCGACATATATTTTAATGAGCCTGTAGCTAGTGGAGTGGGTCACGTTCCAAAACAACGATGACTTCGATCTGCCATATCGATTGATGATCGGCCGCTTCATTAGATAGTTGCACTGGTTGGCTTAAGATTTTCGCGTAGATTCTTGTTCGGGCGGATCCGATCTATGCGGTGACACCTTATGTTAATACAACCATTAACGTCAAAATAGTCCGTATATTGGTTTCGAGGAAAATGAAGCATCGACCCCGAATGATTTGGTTAATGTTAAGCGCAGGGACAATGATGATAGCCTTGTCTGTCGCCATATTTTTATATGGCTGGTGGGAAAGGAATCAATTGGATGAGCTTGTTTCTAGAGCATCTGTGCATGAAACTTCGACGGGTCCTTTTTTGCTTACTTCCGACAGAGGTGATGCGGGGCCGAACGGAAATTCGATTGTGGAATTTCATGATGACGATCCTTTAAGGAAAATGATACCGGCAGTTGTTATGTATCCCGGCGAAAATATGTCTCCTCTATTGTGGAGTGATCCTTCTGGAAGAGAGTCCATCCTAAATACCCCTGTGACATTTATAGGTGAATATAACAGCATCTCATCATCTAATATTCCAGATCGACATACACTAACGGCCCCTAGAACGATTCAAATAGACTCCATTGGATTGAATGCGAAGGTTGAACCCTTACGGATACTTAATCTGGAAAACAGTTTAGCGTATGAGACCCCAAAGAATGTTGTAGGGCATATACCAGAGAGCTCGAATCCTGGGGAGCGGGGCACCGCATGGTTTTTTGGCCATCTTCAAAGCCCTATAAGGGGTGAAGGTTCGGTGTTTTCTGACCTGCCGGATATACCATCTTTAATGAGAGAAGGCATTCCGATTTACGCAGAACTAGATAATGGGGAGCTCGCATTTTTATACCATTTAACTTCAACGGATATTATCCATGGGGATGAACTTGAATTATATGAAGCGGGTGGCGCATCTATCATCTTAGTTACATGTGTGCCCAAATTATTTTATGATCATAGGCTTGTTGTTACTGGTGAATTAGTTGGTGTAAAAAACTTGGGCATGGAATCAAACAATATTGGCCCCATGTGACGTAATAGTAATTGTTATAAGTGCTATATGGTAGTTGGCTAGAGACGATAAAAACGTTATCCTGGGTTAGTATATCTATCTAGGATATTAGAACTCGTTGAGGAGACATGGATGAGCCAGGAGAACATGAGAATAGAAAAAGATTCAATGGGTATTATGGAAGTTCCAATGGATGCGTACTATGGCGCATCCACCATGAGGGCAGTTAAAAACTTTCCTATTAGCAAACTGAGGTTTGGTCGAAGCTTTATCAAAAGCATAGCTATGATAAAGGCTGCTGCCGCCAAAACTAACATTGAGCTGGGTTTATTAGATCCAGTTATGGGTGACGCAATTTATGCTGCTGGAAGAGAAGTTGCAGATGGATTGTTTGACGATCACTTTGTGGTAGACATATTTCAAACGGGATCAGGGACATCTACAAATATGAATGCCAACGAGGTTATAGCTAATAGGGCCAACGAATTGCTTAAAAAGCAAAACACACAAGGCAAAATACATCCAAACGATCATGTTAATATTTGCCAATCTTCGAATGATGTGATTCCTACCGCTATCCATTTGGCTATTCTTTTGGATATTAACGAGAAATTTACCCCTGCATTGAAATTGCTTCACGATTCACTTGCAGAGAAAAGTTGCAAGTTTTGGCCAGTTATCAAAACGGGTAGAACTCATTTACAGGATGCGACTCCAATTAGGTTGGGTCAGCAGTTCCATGGTTTTACTGGGCAAGTTAAACGATCAATTGATAGATTATTAGTAATTGAAAAAGAATTGTCTGAGGTGGCGATTGGGGGAACAGCGGTTGGAACAGGAGTGAACGCTCATCCGGAATTCGCGATGCGACTTTGTAAGAGAATTGGCGAAGAAACCGCCGTTAATATACTGGAAACTGAGAATCATTTTCAGGCACAAAATACACTAGACTCTGTAGTAAATGCTAGTGGTACCTTGCGAACTATTGCCGTTAGCATGCATAAAATAGCTAACGATATTAGATGGTTAGGCTCAGGGCCAAGGGCGGGCATAGGAGAAATTAATTTACCTGAAGTGCAACCTGGTAGTTCTATAATGCCAGGCAAAGTGAATCCTGTTATACCTGAATCTGTTATTCAGGCGATGGCTCAAGTGATTGGAAACGATCTGGCCGTGTGTCAAGCAGGACAGGGAGGAGTGTTTGAACTGAATATGATGATGCCAGTAGCTGCCTATAATATTCTTGAATCGATAGAGATATTAACTGCATCAGTAACAAATTTTGCCAAGCAATGTATCGATGGAATAGAAGCAACAGCAAAGGGTCCGGAAATGGTTGAGCAAGGACTCATGTTGGGAACTGCTTTGGCTCCTGCAATAGGATATGATGCGGCTGCAGCTATCGCAAAAGAAGCTTCGAGCAAGGGAGCGACAATAAGAGAAATAGCTCTGCAACGCACTTCTCTTTCTCCGCATGAATTGGATCAACTGTTGAATCCAGAACTCATGACTATTCCAGGCTTAGGCCATGGACCATCAGGTGGTTAAGAACAGAAGAAATTGTTTGTAGCTGGACGTTAGTAGACTACTAGAAGGATTGTGGAACGTAGGCAGAAAATCGATGTGTGTTAGTAATTGTGAATTAAAATGATGAATAAATAGAAGTTGGAAGGAAATTTGCCAAATGGCTAAAACAAAAACGGAAAAGTTACCTCGTGTATTTAGCGGAATACAGCCGTCGGGTAGCGTGCATTTAGGGAATTACCTTGGGGCAATAAAGGGATGGATTGAGAGGCAGGAGGCAAAAGAAAACTTTTTTTGCATCGTGGATCTTCATGCCATTACAAACTGGCAAGATCCTGAGTCACTCAGGCATCAAACGCGTTCATTGGCGGCCGTATTGTTTGCTGCTGGATTAAGCCCACTGAAATCCACTTTGTTTGTTCAAAGTCATGTAGCTGCTCATTCTGAGATCGCATGGATATTGAATTGCGTCACTCCTATAGGATGGCTCGAGCGGATGACGCAGTTTAAGGATAAAACGGCCAATGAGGAAAGTGTGTCAACCGGGATTCTAGACTATCCTGTTCTAATGGCTGGCGACATATTGCTTTACGATACCGATGAGGTTCCGGTTGGAGAAGACCAAAAACAACATGTGGAACTCACAAGGGATATCGCAAGAAGATTTAATAATATTTATGGAGAATCATTCGTGATTCCTGAAGTGGTTATACCGGAGGTTGGTGCAAGGATAATGGGCTTAAATGATCCACTAGTAAAAATGTCCAAAAGTCATGAACATATACGGGGACACGCAATAGCTTTGCTTGAGGATCCTAAGGAAATAGAACGAAACATCATGCGATCTGTCACTGACTCTGGATCAGAGATACGATTCTCTAATGATCCTGAAAAAGCTGGAGTTAACAATCTCCTGGGCATTTATGGAGTTATTATGAAGAAGGGCAGATCTCTAGTAGAAAAAGACTTTGCTAATTCCAATGGATACTCGGAATTAAAGAGAAGCGTGGCTGAAGTAGTTATTGAAGAGTTGCGTCCGATTCGTAAGGCTTATTATGATTTAATGAATGACGTTAGTGAGTTAGATAGGCTACTGGCGAAAGGACGGGATAAAGCTGAACAAATTGCTAATACAAAAATGCAGGATGTGAAAACTCGAGTGGGGTTTGTAACACCTCGATAATGGTGTGATGGAAAGTTTATGGCCTATTTCCCTACATTAGAAGAAGTAAAAACTCTGAGAGACAAGGGTAATTTAGTGCCAATTTACAGGCAAATCCAGGCCGATTTGGAAACGCCTGTGTCTGCTTTTCTTAAAGTGGCCGAATCTCCGTACTCTTTTTTATTGGAAAGTGTTGAGGGTGGCGAAAGATTGAGCCGCTATAGCTTTATTGGCACTCAACCATACAAGGTTTTAAAGACTGGGAATGCGGGTTCGAGCGATCTAACAGATCCCTTAGTAGGAGTGCAGAAAGAATTGGAGAGCTATCGCGTTGTGGACATTCCAGACTTACCGAGGTTTCATGGGGGAGCGGTAGGATACTTAGCATATGACGTAGTTTCCTATTTTGAACCTCGAATACCAGTGCCTCCTGTAGATAATTTAGGACTTCCCCAATCCGTATTCATGTTCACTGATACGTTGTTGATTTTTGATCATCTTCAAAAAGATATCAAAGTAGTGAGTCACGCCAGACTGGATGGTGATATAAATCTTGCATATGGTGAAGCTGTTAAGCGAATAGATTCGATTGTAGATAAACTTTCAAAACCTTTAGACCAATCCTCGTATAATCAACCAAAAGAATATAATGGCATCTGCAATACAGAAATCGAATCTAATTTTACCAAAGAAGAATATTTGAATATTGTGGAGCGTGTTAAGAAATATATATATGCTGGCGATGTTATCCAAGTTGTGACTTCAAGGCGGATGCAACGTAAAACGAAAGCGGACCCGTTTGCAATTTATAGGGCCCTACGTACTGGCAATCCATCACCATATATGTATTACCTACATTTGGACGATTTCCAAATCATTGGTGCGTCGCCTGAAATGCTAATTAGAGTAGAAGATAATGTAATTACATCTCATCCTATTGCTGGAACCAAACCCAGAGGAGCCACTGTGGAAGAAGATGCGCAATTGGAATATGAACTTGTTAACAGTGAAAAAGAACGCGCCGAACACATCATGTTAGTTGATCTGGGCAGAAATGATGTTGGCAGGGTAAGTGAAATTGGAAGTGTCAAAGTAAAGCGATTGATGGGGGTAGATAGATATTCTCACGTTATGCATCTTGTATCGGAAGTTACGGGGAAGTTACAGGATGGGCTGACAGCGTTTGATGCGATGAGAGCTTGTTTCCCAGCTGGCACACTATCGGGTGCTCCTAAGATACGAGCTATGGAAATAATAGGTGAGATGGAGGGAGAACATCGTGGGCCTTATGCTGGAGCGGTTGGATACTTTGGGTTTTCTGGCAACGCAGACACTGCCATTACTATAAGAACATTGGTTTTGAAGGATGGTGTCGCTTACGCTCAAGCAGGAGGAGGGATAGTATCTGATAGCAATCCTGAGGAAGAATACCAGGAAACCATTCATAAAGCGCGAGCGGTTTTTAAGGCGATTGAAAAAGCTGAGAGTATGTAAATTGGTTTTATTGACTTTATAATGATACTGCTGATTGATAATTACGATAGTTTTACCTATAACCTGTTCCAATATTTGTCTGAATTGGGAGCGCAGGTACACGTAGTGCGAAATGATGCTATTTCTATAGATGGCATAAAGTCACTAGATCCAAATGGTATTGTAGTATCACCAGGGCCTTGTACTCCCAATGAGGCTGGCATCTCCAACGAAGCTATAGAAACATTTGGCGACTCAATTCCGATACTTGGAGTTTGTTTGGGTCACCAATGTATAGCCCAAGTTTATGGAGGGGTAATAGAGGTTGCCAAGGAAATAATGCACGGTAAAACTTCTATGATCGAACATGACGGTATAGGCTTATTCGAAGGTTTATCAAATCCATTAGAGGCAATTCGTTATCACTCACTGATAGTAAACGATACTTCAGTTCCTGATGTACTAGAGGTTTCTGCTTGGACTGAAAGCGATCAAATTATGGGTTTGAGGCATAAACAATTCCCTGTGGAGGGAGTACAATTCCACCCCGAATCAATTATGACCACAACTGGCCACCAACTTCTTTCTAACTATCTTAAAAGAGTGGATGCCTGGAATGGAGGGAAGTAGGTGGGAAGTATTAGTGGAATCATCAATCAGTTGACTGCGGGGAAATCGCTGAACGTATCTGAAGCTTCTGGGTTAATGACTTTTATAATGGAAGGTGAGGCGACGCCTGCTCAGATTGGTTCTATACTGACCGCTTTGACTATTAAAGGTGAAAGCCCTGAAGAAATAGCTGGCATGGCTAAAACTATGCAAGGAAAATCATTAATAGTGGATTTTGATGGTCCACTTGCCGATAGTTGCGGAACTGGGGGTGACAATAGTAGGACGTTTAATATATCAACTACCTCAGCTTTAGTGGCGGCAGCAGCTGGATTAACTATGGCGAAACATGGTAATAGGGCTGCTTCAAGTACTTGTGGAAGTGCAGATGTCCTGGAGGCGTTGGGTGTGAATATAGACCTTGGGCCGAATGAAGTTGCAAGATGTTTGACTGAGGTTGGGTTTGGATTTTTGTTTGCCCCAAATTTTCATCCGGCAATGAAATATGCGGGACCAATAAGAAAAGAGATAGGAATAAAAACGGTATTCAATATTCTTGGCCCTCTTACTAACCCAGCAAGGGCAAAACACCAATTAATTGGGGTGCATGATCCAAACTTGGGGCCAATCATTGCGGAAGTACTTGCTTTAATGGGAACGGTTCATAGTGTAGTGGTTCACGGTGAGGATGGATTGGATGAAATCTCAATTGGAACTACTACGCAGATTTGGGAAGTAGACAGTTCGGGTGTTAATCATTATTCAATTTCTCCTGCTCTACTTGGGATCGCACCTGCTGATAAAAGCCAATTGATGGCTGAGACAGTTTCAGATAATGTAAATCTATTACTGAAAGTTCTTGAAGGTGAGAAAGGCCCGCATAGGGATATTGTTTTACTGAATACCGCAGGTGTTTTGCTTGCTGGAGACGTGGTAACTAATTTTGAAGAAGGTATTATTTCTGCGGTGGAGGCTATTGATTCTGGAAAAGCAAAGCTAAAACTACAAGAATTATTAACGGTCACACAAAGTTTTTGAGGTGGTTGTTTATACTTTACTTATAAAAACATCGTAAATCTAAAGAGTATGAGTTCAGTTAAGTGGTAACAATATTAGAAAAAATAGTTGAAAAGAAGCGAAATGAAGTAGCTCGAAACAAGATAGAGTACCCCATTGATGTTATGAGGAAAGATATTTCTAGACTTCCAGTACCTCTAAACTTATCGGGTGCCTTGATGGGTGATGGAGTCGGACTTATAGCTGAGTTTAAGAGAAAATCACCTTCGAGGGGTGTATTGAATGATAAATTGTCTTCAAGGGAAGTGGCTAAGATATATGCTGCAAATGGGGCATCGGCGATATCCGTGTTGACGGATGAAGCATTCGATGGCAGTGTTCAGGATTTGATAGATGTTAAGGAAGAGACGGGTCAATTTAGACTGCCTATTCTCCGTAAAGATTTTATTCTGGATACCTATCAAATATATGAGTCAAGAGCCTACGGTGCGGACGCTATTTTATTGATAGTGAACATATTAAATAACAATGAACTTGAGGAATTCCTCCATGTTGCACAGGAATTATGGCTTCAAGTTTTGGTTGAGGTACATACAGAAACGGAATTGGAGCGCGCTTTACTTGCGGGAGCTGAAATAATTGGAATTAATAATAGAGATCTTCATACCTTTCAAGTAGACATTTCTTTTACTGAAAAAATGGTCACTAACATACCTTACGGTCATATAGTTGTTAGTGAAAGTGGCATTTTCAATCGTTCTGATGTTGAATTGCTGCGAAAACTAAAAGTGCATGCTATGTTGGTCGGGGAGGCCTTAATGACGGCCGATGATATAGGGAAGAAAGTAAGAGAGTTGGCTCTGGGATTAAATTAACAGGGGAATTGCTTGATCAAGATAAAAATATGCGGAATTCGAACGGCTGCGGCGGCAATGCATGCTAGTGAAATCGGAGCAGATTTCATTGGAATGATTTTTGTTCCTAATCGGCGGAGGACTGTTTCGGTCGATGATGCCAAAAAGGTGATAGGGAAATTGCGGCCCAAGAGTGATAAAAGATCTTTAACCGTTGGTCTATTCGCAGATCAACCTGTAAGAGATATTATTGAAATCTCCGAAAGTGTTGGTCTGGATATGGTTCAGTTATGCGGGTATGAATCAATTGAATATTGCAATCAGCTACAAATCCCGATTATTAAATCTATTCATATACCTAAAGACGTTGTTGGCACTAAGTTTGTTAAAGAATTGTCTATCAACGTCGAAAAATACACCACACATGGTCATATTGTAAGCCTAGACACCTTAGTCCCTGGCTTAGAGGGTGGGACGGGTGAGTCTTTTAATTGGGATATAGCCAGTAATCTTAGTGCAAATGGATATGAATTCATGCTTTCTGGGGGATTGAGTCCAGGTAATCTAGAAAATGCAATAGAAAAGGTTCAACCGTGGGGTGTTGATGTTTCGAGTGGTGTTGAGACCGCAGGGCAAAAAGATGAAAGCAAAATATCGTCTTTTATAGAGATTTGCCACCAATTAACGCGATCCTAGTGTTTAAAAGGAGAAATATGAGCGAAACTCTTAGATGGAGCAATTTACCTGATTCGAACGGTCGTTTTGGGCAATTTGGAGGGAGATTTGTTCCGGAAACATTGATGGCAGCCCTTGATGAACTAAATGCCGGTTACGAAAGCATTAAAAACCAGAATGTATTCCGTGAGGAATTAAATGGTTTGATGAAGAGCTTCATTGGGAGAGCTACTCCCCTATATTATGCGCGGAACTTAACGAAACACATTGGTGGTGCAAAAATATATTTGAAGCGCGAGGACTTGGCTCATACTGGCGCACATAAAATAAATAATGCTCTTGGTCAGGCTTTATTGGCAAAACATTTTGGTAAACATAGAATCATAGCCGAAACGGGAGCTGGTCAACATGGGGTTGCAACCGCCAGTGCATGCGCCATGCTAGATTTGGAATGTATTGTATATATGGGTTCTGACGACATTGACCGCCAGTCATTGAATGTAGGTCGAATGAAGATGCTTGGTGCTGAAGTGATAAGCGTTGATTCGGGGAGTCGTACCTTAAAGGATGCCATAAACGAGGCCATACGGGATTGGGTTACTAATATTGAGACCACACATTATTTGATTGGAAGCGCTGTGGGACCTCATCCTTACCCGAAAATTGTCAAGGATTTGCAGGCAATAATTGGCGATGAGGCCAAAGAACAAATGTTATCAACATTAGGACAGTTGCCGAATGTTGTTATTGCTTGCGTTGGAGGGGGAAGCAACGCGATAGGTATGTTCCAGGCGTTTTTACCAGATGTATCAGTGCGTATATTTGGAGTAGAGGCAGCTGGCAAGGGAATTGAGAGCCTCCAGCATTCTGCTACATTGGGGAGTGGTAGCCCAGGAGTATTGCATGGCTCTATGACATATTTGTTGCAGGATAAAAATGGGCAAATCCAACATGCTCACAGTATCGCACCTGGCTTGGATTATCCTGGAGTTGGCCCACAACACAGCTATCTTAAAGATATTGGTCGGGTCAAATATGTAAGCGTGACTGATGAGGAGGCACTAGAAGGCTTTCATTTGTTGAGTCGAAAAGAAGGAATTATTCCGGCTCTAGAGTCGGCTCACGCAGTAGCCTATTCTCTTAAAATTGCATCAACCATGAGAGAGGATGAGAATGTTCTTGTCTGTTTAAGCGGGAGAGGGGACAAAGATATGCATATAGTTATGGACGCGTCGAAAAGCCACATAGACAGATTATGTTAACTTGCGGAGTTTACCGGATGCCAATTTATTGATGAGAAAGATATGCTAAATCCGTTGACACCCTATATGAATACTGCTAGAGTACGAGATTGTCCCCTGGACACCTAAAAGGAAGAGCTATGCCTACAATTAACCAATTGGTGAGGAAAGGTAGAAAGAAGAGTATTAAGAAAATTAATGCTCCAGCTATGCATTGGATTCATAATTCCTTAAAAAATAAGGTTACACGTAGTAAAGGAGCTCCTCAAAGAAGAGGAGTTTGTGTTTTAGTGAGAACTATGACTCCTAAAAAACCTAACTCTGCTCTTCGAAAAATTGCAAGAGTGCGATTGACAAACGGGTTTGAAGTGACCGCCTACATTCCAGGAGAAGGGCACAATTTACAGGAGCACTCAGTTGTAATGATAAGGGGTGGGAGGGTAAAGGATTTGCCGGGCGTTCGTTATCATGTTATCAGAGGCACGTTAGATTGTGATGGTGTAGAAAACCGTGCTAGAGGGCGCAGTAAATACGGTTCTAAGCGACCCAGAACAAAATAATTTATATATCAGGATGTAGATAGGTTGTCTAGAAGAAGACGAGCAGAAATTAGAGTAGTAGCTCCCGAACCAAGGTTCGGCAGTGAAGAATTGGCTCGTTTTATTAACAAGGTTATGACACGAGGAAAAAAATCCATTGCGCAACGTATCGTTTACAAAGCCTTGGATTCAGTAGTGCAAGAGACTAAACGGGAAGCGATGGAAGTATTTGACCAGGCGATAACTAACACACAACCATTGTTGATGGTCAAGCCACGCAGGGTTGGCGGGGCTACATATCAGGTGCCGATAGAGGTACCTGTCGCAAGGGGAAAAGCCTTGGCGATTCGCTGGATAATAGCGGCAGCTAGATCAAGGTCGGGAATATCAATGACCAGAAAATTGGCCTCCGAGTTGATTGATGCTTCAAGAGATGAGGGAGCTGCTGTTAGGCGAAAAGAGGACATGCACAGGATGGCCGAAGCTAACCGGGCATTCGTTCACTACAGGTGGTAGGGAGTAGAAAACTTTAAGCCCGGATTGGATCTGTCATCATGAATAAGTCATCAAATATAGACCGAATACGTAATATTGGCTTCATCGCGCATATTGATGCGGGTAAAACTACAGTCACGGAAAGGACTCTGTTTGTAACTGGGCGAACCTATAAGCTGGGTGAAGTACACCATGGCACGGCGGTAATGGACTGGATGCCACAAGAGAGAGAGAGGGGAATCACAATAACATCAGCGGCGACAACCACTTACTGGAAAGACCATCGTATAAACATTATAGATACTCCAGGACATGTTGATTTCACGGCTGAAGTTGAAAGAAGCCTAAGGGTTTTAGATGGTGGCGTAGTGGTTTTGGATGCTGTA
>CAZPLA010000030.1:0-4651 GCA_964587385.1 uncultured Dehalococcoidia bacterium
TTCCAAAGCAAATATTGAACACGTATCTCTAGCCCAAAAAGCTGATTTAATATTAGTTGCACCGTGTACCGCTAACACAATCGTTAAAATTGCGCATGGCCTATCCGCTGACGCTCTGACTACCACAATATTAGCCACTCAGGCACCAATAATAATTGCCCCGGCTATGGATGGTCAGATGTATCAGAATCCTATAACACAAGAGAATCTAGAAAAACTGTCGTCCAGAGGAATGACCATAGTAGGACCAGAAGAGGGGTACCTAGCAGCAGGAATCACTGGGATTGGAAGACTTACTGATACTACACAATTAATTGGTCATATTAGAACATTAATAGGCCAATCTGGTGATTTAGCTTGAAAAGTGATAGCTGTAACCAGTGGTGGTACAGAAGAACCAATTGACCCTGTCAGAATGATTACCAACCGATCTTCAGGTAAAACAGGCCATGCTGTAGCTGAAGCGTCCAGAGATAGAGGTGCAAAAACTATATTGATAACTGGACCAACTGATTTAGATGATCCTGTAGGTATAGACGTAATAAAAGTGTCTACGGCAATAGAAATGCTCAACGCAACCAAAAAAATATCAGATGAAATCGACGTTCTAATTATGGTCGCAGCTGTATCTGATTTTCGTCCATCCATAGCAAGTAACTCAAAGCTCAAAAAGAGTTCCAAGTCGATTGCCCTAGAATTATCCCCAAACCCGGATATCTTAACTGAACTAACAGGTAACTTTATAAAAGTAGGTTTTGCTGCTGAAAGCAACAATCTTTTGAACTCTGCTCGAAAAAAACTGGTTTCCAAAAATTTGGATTTAATCATTGGCAATAACATTAGTGAACCAGATAGCGCATTCGGTTCTGACAATAACACCGTTGTAATAATTGACAGGGATAATAACGTCGAGTCTCTACCGTTTATGCCGAAGACCGCAATTGCCCAGCATATATTAGATAGAATAGCCCTCATTTTAGAAACCAAGACAGCTTAGATGGATTGGCGATATATCAAATCCATTTGCATCTGCCAAAGAGATTATAACCCTGGTACAATATCTAAGGACAACATGCATATGAAGGAATTGAGTTAATGACCTCCACTCCTCCAGGGGACATTCCACGAGCATACCAACCCAAAGAAGTGGAGAGAGCCATTTATGAAAAATGGCTTGATAAAGGTTATTTCACTTCGGTCCCAAATCCTTCTAAGAAGCCTTTCGTAATTATAATGCCTCCTCCGAACGTAACTGGGGGACTACATCTAGGCCATGCCCTTGAAAAAGCAATACAAGATATCCTCGTTCGTTGGCATAGAATGTTGGGGGACCCAGTACTTTGGCTCCCAGGAAAAGATCATGCTGGCATAGCCACACAAGTAGAGGTAGAAAGACATCTTGCCAAACAGGGATTGGACAGAGAACAGCTAGGAAGAGAAACTTTCCTGCAACATGTATGGGATTGGGTCAATCTTTACGGCAATACAATTGATAAGCAGCATCAACGGCTAGGTATTTCTTGTGATTGGTCTCGCATGCAATTTACTCTGGATCCCGGACCCAGTAAAGCCGTCATAACCACATTCGTCAACCTTTTCAACAAAGGATTAATTTACCGTGGTGAAAGAATAATAAATTGGTGTATACGCTGTTCTACAGCTTTATCCGATTTAGAGGTGATCCATAAAGATACAACCGGACAACTTTATTATATAAATTACGGCCTTGTTAATGATCCAAACAGTAACATTACAATAGCTACTACAAGAATAGAAACTATATTAGCAGATACAGCCATTGCTGTTCACCCAGACGATAAACGATACTCTAGCCTAATTGGCCAAGAAGCTATTGTCCCAATTGTAAATCGTAAAGTTCCCATAATATCTGATGAATCGATAAACCCCTCGTTCGGGACGGGTGTGCTAAAGGTAACACCAGGTCACGATGCAACGGACTTTGACATTGGTCAACGCCATAATTTACCTACTATCACGATAATAGATGATGAAGGGCGTATAAGCACCGGTATACCACTTATTCAAGGTAAAGACCGTTTTGATGCCAGGGAGACTATCAAAGACAAACTAGACCAAATGGGTATATTAGTAAAAGTTGAACCCCATCCCATATCTCTCGGACATTGCCAAAGATGTCACACAATTGTCGAACCATTAGTCAGTAATCAGTGGTGGTTAAACGTTAAGCCATTAGCCAAGAAGGCTATAGAGGCGGTTGATTCCGGACAGATAACGATTGTCCCTAAGCGATTTGTCAAAGTTTACACAAATTGGATGGAGAATATTAGAGATTGGTGTATTAGTCGACAACTGTGGTGGGGTCATCGAATACCAGTGTGGTATTGCCAAGAGTGCAATCAAATAATCGTATCGGATAAAGAACCATCCACTTGTACTAGCTGTTCATCTAAAAATCTAAACCAAGATCCGGATGTCCTTGATACTTGGTTTAGTTCTGGCCTCTGGACTCATTCCACCCTAGGATGGCCGGAAAATACAGAAGACTTAAATTATTATTACCCATCTGCCGTAATGGAAACAGGATACGATATTCTTTTCTTCTGGGTAGCGCGAATGATAATGATGGGCATTGAAAACATGGGAACACCACCGTTTGAAACAGTATTTCTACATGGAATGGTTAGAGACGCGGATGGACTAAAAATGAGTAAAACAAGAGGTAATGTATTAGATCCACTCCAACTAATGGATATTTATGGTACAGATGCCTTACGATTCGCTCTGACAATTGGTTGCACACCAGGTAACGATCAGAGACTGAACGAAACCAAGCTTGAATCAAGTAGAAATTTTGCTAACAAAATCTGGAATGCTTCTCGGTTCGTTTTAAACTCTATCTCCAAATCAAATGAATTGGATGATTGGCATAATCTACCTAAGTTAATTCATAGGGAAGATAAATGGATAGTTAGCCGTCTAAATAGAGTCGTAGAAGAAGTCGATGCTCACCTCAGTAGATTTGAAATTGGAGAAGCGCAAAGTAGCATCTATGATTTCTTATGGAACGAATTCTGTGACTGGTACATAGAATTGGCCAAAATACGCATGAATGACAACAGTCATCCATCCCCAACCAGAGTTCTGTCTCACGTTCTAGAAAAGACCCTAAGATTACTGCATCCGTTTATGCCATTTATTACGGAGGAGATTTGGACAAAATTAACTAACGCATTACCTAAAGAAAACAGTTATGTAGATTCCATCATGATATCTCCCTATCCTTTATCAAACCAAACTTTATTTAATCTCGAGTCAGAGAAAGAAATGCAACAGATAATATCTCTTATACGGTCAATTCGGAATATTCGAGCCCAACTAAGAATTGAACCAAGCTTGCATATAAAAGCAATAATAGATCCTAAGAATTCTCAGCAATTGATTACACAAGAAGAGAACGCAATCAAATCTCTCGGAAAATTGAGCTCACTAGTTAAGGTTGACAACATTGGAAAGCAATCCTCAAGCAATTTAGTAACGATAGTATCAGGACAAATAGTAGTCGGTCTCTACCTCGAAGGAATTCTCGATGTGCCATCTGAATTAGCCAGACTCAATAACGAAATTGCTGAAGCAACTTCCAATTTGGAACGGATACAAGCCCTACTTTCTAAAGATACTTTCCTTTCTAACGCTCCAGCTGAAGTAATAGAGAAAGAAAAACAAAGGGGTTCGAGTTTGGAAGCAAAGCTGTCAAGCCTAAGAGAAGTCACACAACAGTTAAACGGATAGCAGGTCGTAAAATCTAGGACACAACAGAATCATGTCTAAACTGATTTAGAAACTCCAAAGCTTTTCGCGTATCACTTGCTACTCTCGCTGGGTCCCAATACTTAACTCTCAATTTGAACAACCAATAAGTAAACTCTCTATATTGGACCACGCTTAGCATATCATTAACTTTTCCACCAGTTTCTTCAGTAAATCTTTTTAGCAGGTTACTACGGTTGTCGTCATAAAGTCGTTTGAATACAGTATCGTCTAAATCCTCCACATCTGTCCGTCCACCTGCATGCATATCTTTTCTAACTTCATCTTCTATTATTAAATGCAACGTCTCTTCTGCTACTACTCCATACCAGAAATTCAAAATGCCACGATATTTATTGTATCCAACTACATGTTTAGATCCTTCAATTCTCAAATCAAAAGGCAAAAGTCCTTTAAACAAAAGAGATTCTATTTCGGCTGACGAAACCATATCCATAACGTTCTCACACAATCTTTCAGCCAAAACTAACCAGTCAAAAGCTTCATTCTGTATAACATATTTGTAGTACCTACCATTAAACCATTCTTCTGAAATGGTCCACATTCCTATAGCCTCTAATAGAACTTCTCCCCAAGGCCGACCTAATCTAATCTCATTATCAAAATGAGCCAATGCTGCCGCCTCATTGGAGGTTAAAACATTCTCGCTATAATCAAAAATTTGCACCGGAATGAATTGCTGCTTGTCCATTTCAACTTACCTCAACCCATTCCATCCATCCTGCTGACTCCTCAATCCACTTACAAAAGCGTCTATCAGTTAAGTCCATGGCATCGTTTGTATTTCTTGCCACTCCCACAGTGGCACCTATCATTACGCCCAATTTTATCTCCTATAGCA
>CAZPLA010000031.1:0-2807 GCA_964587385.1 uncultured Dehalococcoidia bacterium
AAATACCAAGGCCTAGGAGAAGTATAAGGTTTCTAGTTAATGTTGAAGGGCAAGGAACAAAGAATTATGTTCATAATCATCGTTCGGAAGTGGATAAAACCATTGTTGTAATAGCTTTAGATAGTGTTGGACATGATCAACGTAAATGCAAATCTGCTTTAATGTTTTACCATTCGCCAGATTCACTCCCGACTTTTATAAATGATTTTTACGTTAATTTGATGGAAGAGACGCCCAAAGAGACAAGATGGGTTTTTCATGAAGATAATAGTATACCATTCGTAAATTTTGTTGATATGCCGTATACACCGTGGAGTGACAATAAATATTACCCTATATTTGGGGTTCCTTCTCCCTTGCTGATGTCTTGGCCCGATCTCTACTTTCATACTGACTACCTTACAGCTGATAATCTTGATCCTGCTGTGTTTAGGAGGTGTGGAATTACGACTGCACTGGCAGCACTGGAGTTGGCTTATGCAGGTCCTGCTGAGGCTTTGTCTATAATGCGGCAAGTAGGAATCCGCAGCCAGATGAGGATGACATCCATAGCATTAGGAGCTTATGACGATTCTGACATTGGAAGAGTAAAGAAACGTTTAATTAATTTGAACAATCGTGACAAATTGGCAGTTGAATCTACGATGACATTGGTTGATTCTAATGAATCACTAGCTCATCCTGAATTGACAACGACTAGTGCAAAAATCCAGAGTGATTTGGATAATTTGTTGAATGAAGTACTGGGGTGGCTACCTAACGACTTAAATGTTGAGCCAGAATTTGAGCCAGGTAGAGTGGTTCCGGTACGTTTGCTGGAAAGAGATCCTCCTGGTCTAGCTGGCACGGACTACTGGGATTTATACGAAATGGCGGAACAAATGAATAGTCGAGATTCAAGTATGAATTATGATTCTCTACGAATAATAGGGGATGAAATATGGAATTTTGCGGACGGTAAACGAAGTGTAAATGATATAGCAGATGCAATAGGAGCAGAGTTCGATTTCGACTTGGAATCAAGGCACGTCCTAAAATTGTTTGAGGGGCTGAAAAGTAAGGGATTGGTTTCTCTTTAAGTCTAAAAACGAGAATCCTTAGACCAATTCCAACTTGTAAATATCGTATAAAGAGCTATTTTTAGACTTTGCGGTTGTCTGTGATATATACAGGTAGCCCGTCTTGTATTTCCACTCGATAGTCCGCGAATAAATTAGGCCATCTTTCTACAGCGATTCGCCCGATTTCACCAAAAACCAATCGGATTTCCTCTTCTGCCCAAGGAGCTGTTCGTTGCTCAATAACATTACGAAGTATACGCATATTACAGGACCATCCTATGTTTGTAGCCAAACCAATAGGGGCTATTCGACGCATTGCTGAAGTTATCTCCTTTTTTACAGCAAAGTCTGGTTGTTCATCCAATTCAAAAAGAGTTGCTAATTCTTTTTGAATCCTGCTTAGGTCTTCCATTGTTTTTGTAAAGATAGTCATAGCTTCTGGAGATTCCTGTATCGATACTGGAGCGTACCAATTAAGGTCAGTCAACCTAACGAAGCGCAGTGATTCTTGTGATATTGCGGTGCCGACTCTGTGTCTTACAAGTTCGTGGGTAAAAGCTCTACTAACATCACTAATAAAAAAATTTGCGACGCCGTGTTCTAAGATTGAACCGTCACCCTTTTCGATAATATTAGTTAAGTAGCTTTTGCTAGTTTTCCTAACTCTTGTAACATTGGGGTTGAGATTGGTTCCGAACGATTTATAACATGCCCGGCCGAAAACTTCACAAAGCAACTCAATATCGGAAGGTGCGTCAGATTTCCAATCTGGAGCTCCGAGATGATGCATTAGTTCGTTAAGTCCATCAATATTTACCTTGGACTCACCTATCAAAAATATCTTTGGCTTGACAATCTTCCCCATATTTCGCAATGCCTCCCTAGACGTGTTAATGTTCTGTTAAGGGCGTCTATAATTGGTACAATCATAACACTCTATAGCATGCTTAAACAAAAAATAATGATTAAGTAAGTATTACCTATGATGAAAAATGCAATTCTGTATGTAAATTCATACGTTTATTAAAAAGGAGTCTTATATGACAAAGGTCCATTATATTAAGATTGAACCTATGACTGCTAAATCATTTGAGCCTTTTGGTCAACTTTTGGATGCAAATCAACGGCCTATAGATCGACGGATTATATCTCCTGCAGAATTTGAGGTTGACGGAAAGACAACAGTAGGAATAATTTGGCAACCGTATGAGGGATTGGAATTTAATGAAATGGAACGGCATTTTGGTGTGACTCAAACGTTTATCCAACTTAGCGGTGCACCTGCTGTAGTTGCCGTTGCTCCTCCTACCGATCTTTCTGAATTGGATGCGGTCCCAATGCCTAATCAGATTCGAGCATTCTTGATCGATTCTTCTAAAGGCTTCGTTTTTAAAAAGGGGACTTGGCATTCTTTGAACAGGTATATATTGTCTCCTCCTGGGGCTACATTTGTTATATTGAACTCCATTCCTAATCCGACCCAAATAGTAAATTATGCCGAGAATACTGGGAGAGTTTATAAAGATTTAGATTCCGATAATATGCCAACCAATGTTAACTATGATAATAGGTTTGGCGTCACGTTTAGACTCACCCTATGATGTGCTAATCAGGATTTATTCGGCGGTGGGTCCATGTGGAGCGTATGAAGTTGTATTGGGGTTTCCTTTAACGAATCTAGCCTGACCTTGTTTGCCTACAAGTATACCGTTGTCTATAACAACTTGACCTCTAACCATAGTAAGT
>CAZPLA010000032.1:0-13882 GCA_964587385.1 uncultured Dehalococcoidia bacterium
AAGCCGCAGAGGTTAGTTTAAAGGACGGTAAGTTCAGACATTCAATAAATCAAGATTTGCAAATGGATTTTAAAGAACTAGCATCCATATTGAACACTACAGGTGGACCAATAGTTGGTAGTGCTGCTGTTAATCCAGGTGAAGCAGGTGCAGCAATTTCTGTACACATTGTGGACGTAGAAGTAGATCCTGAAACTGGCAAGTTAACCATTTTAAGGTATACCGTTGTACAAGATGTAGGGAAGGCTATCCACCCAGATTATGTAGAAGGTCAAATGCAGGGCGGTGCTGTACAAGGGATTGGTTGGGCATTAAATGAAGAATATATATTTGACAAAGAAGGCGTTTTAAAAAATCCTACGTTCCTAGACTATCGGATGCCCACCAGCTTGGATTTACCAATGATAGACACCCATATTGTCGAAATTGAAAACCCAGGTCATCCATATGGTGTACGTGGAGTAGGGGAGGTCCCTATAGTCCCACCTATGGCAGCTATTGCGAATGCTATTAACAGTGCGGTAGGAATTCGCATGAATTCATTGCCAATGTCTCCTCCTGTTTTATTGGAAGCTTTATGGGCCAATAATGGAGTCGACAACGTATCTGGTGATTAAATGGCTAGGGTTTTTATACCAACAATGCTTAGGGAACTGGCTGATGGCAATCTCGAATTGCAGATTGACGGAAAGAATGTTAGAGAAATAGTTGATTTCTTGGACGCCAAATTTCCAGGTTTTAAGTTACGAATTATGGAAGATGGGGTATTGCGTTCAAACATAGTAGTGGCTGTCGACGGAGAAACTAGTAGGCTTGGTCTTTTGGAAAAACTACATTCCGATTCTGAAGTTCATTTTATTCCGGCCATAGGTGGAGGCGGCCAGTAGGATAAGTAAGGAAGCCAAATTTTCCTTGGCCGTTTTGTACATTTATTGTAAGGCTATATCGTTTTATTCCGATTATTCAATATGATACAGGCGAGCGCAGTTTTCACCAGCTATCAGTTTTTTTTCCGCTTCTGGTATACCCTTTAGTATCTCATCAACAATTTCCCTAGATTTGGGAAATGTTGACTCAGCGTGAGGGTAGTCAGAGCCCCAAACAAGTGTTTCAACTCCTACGTGGTGTCGTAATTCGATTCCAAGTGCGTCTTCTTGGAAGCTTATAAACATATTTTGGCGGAAAAAATCGCTTGGCAACATGTTTTTACCGAAACGCATGCCATCAAAGCGTACCGGTCTTTCTTTATAAACGGTGTCCATTCGTTGCAAAAAGTACGGTGCCCAAGATATTTCGAACTCTACAATGCCTATTTTGAGGGTAGGATGTCTTTCGAATACTCCCGAGTAAATCAGGGCGGCTACATTATCTTTCATGTGATATTCTTGGTTTGTAAATTCGACCAATCCCTTTCCCTCACCGTGGGTTGGAATGTCGCTAGGACTCCACCTTGAAGTTCCTATATGGATACTTAGTGGTACATCTAGTTCTGAAGCAGCTATCCACAAAGGTTCATACATTGGACTGTCGTAACGGCCGAATAAGGGTCGTTGAGGAATCATAGCTCCGACTAGACCCATTTCCTTTGTTCTTTTCATTTCGTTGACGGCGTCTCCAACACTGTCAACATTTATCATTGCTATGCCCTTTAACCTTTTAGGATAGTGGTAGCAAAAATCTGCTAACCAATCGTTATATGCCCTGAAAATTGCCGATAACAAGTCAGTAGATGGTATGACCCAAACAGTTAATCCCATAGAAGGATAAAGTATTCCGGCGTGAACTGTATCGATATCTAGGTCCTTAACATGTTCATGAGGATCCATTCCTCCTGGTCTTACGTCTTCATATGTTCCTTCGGTAACTATGGTTTCTGGTGCGTCAAATCGCCTTCCAGCCTGCGTATTTGACCCGATAATCCCAAATTTTATATCCCCATCTGCATACCATTGGTCATTTTCACCTTCCCTTACCACCATAGGTGCCCTGGTTCTGTATTCAGGGTCGATTCGATCTAACCATAGGTTAGGTGGTTCCATAATATGTGAATCTGATGAGATGAGTTTATAGTTAGACATTGTTATAACGTCTCCTTTTAACATTCAACAGGCTAATAGTTGTAGTTCCGTTGATCGATATTATATGTTCGCGATTATGTGATTCCATCAATTGCTTGTCAATTGATGATTTTTATTTCACACGTGAGCCAGATTTGAAAACAGCGGCTACTTTCGATAGGTTCTTTATATCCTGTATAGGATTTCCGTCTAAGATTAATACGTCCGCTTCTTTGCCTTCCTCTAAAGTTCCTACTAGGTCTGAGACTCCTGTTGAAGCGGCTGCATCCTTAGTAGCAGATATAATCCCTTGATGATTACTCATTCCTAAGCTAGTTAGAGCTTCAACTTCTCTCTGGAATTCTCCAAGTGGATAATTGCCCCATCCGCTATCTGAACCCGCAGCGAATTTTACTCCTAATTCGATCATGCGATTACATGCATCGTGATGGATGTCTCTTCTACGCATCCCTGCATCCAGTCTCTCTTGTTCTTCTGTGGTCAGTTTTCGTGTGCGCTGTATTGCTTCCAACAAAAATATCCTTGATAGCCCTACGTGCAATGTCAGATTTACCCAAGCTTCTTTCTTTACGATTTTTTCCGCGACTGCTTGATCGAACTTATAAGTCCCATCTGGTTGGAAGTAAGTGCAATGAATGATCATATCCGCTCCGGCTTCAAGTGCGCTGTTTATTCCTGCTGTTGCTTGGCAATGAGCAGCCACCGGTTTGTTGAACTTGTGTGATTCCCATGCTAAAGCATTAAGCTCATCGTCATTAAAAGCAGGAAGATAAGGGAAAGTGTTTTCAGTACCTCCCCCGTTAACCATGACCTTAATGAAATCCGCTCTTTCTTTTACTAGTTGTCTTACGGCTGCTCTTACGCCTTCGATTCCGTCAGCCTCACCTCCCATCATCCAGCAGTGACCTCCGGTCACGGTAATTGGACGTCCACTTAAAAGCATGCGTGGGCCATTAACAAAACCGTTTTCTATTCCCTCTTTCAATGAGAAACTAGTGCGATCTTTTGCTCCATTATCCCTGGCTGTTGTCACTCCACTTTCGAGATGAGATGCCGCGTTTTTTACAGATTGAAGTAAGATAAAATCATTATGGTTGGCATATACTTCCTCTGGAGAACTACCGTCACCAGGCATGTTCATATGAGTATGGACGTCTACAAGTCCAGGCATGATGGTCTTACCAGGAAATTCAAATACAGTTGGGTTCAAGCCTTCGGGGAATGCTATATCTTTGGATGGACCTACCCATTTAATTGTGGATCCTGAAATTATTACTGCTCCTTCCTGAATAGGAGGACCTCCATTACTGTCGATGAGTAGGCCTCCCTTTATGACTTTTATATTAGTGTTTTCCTGTGTCATAAGTGTCTCCTTAACTGTTTTTGAATGTCTTTGAAAAGAAATGTACTATGGGTTGAGCGGCTGTTTCTCCTAGGTCATATGTGGCGTGACCGACCCCTTTAAATGTATGAAAAGAGTAGTGAGCTCCCCATTGGTCAAGGATTTTTGATAGAGCTATCGGATTTTCCAAATACAGCATATTCTCGTCTTCGTCCCCATGTATAAAGAGGACTTTAGGCAGCAAATTGACTGCCTTTCTAGGATATTCCTTTGCCAGTATTTGAGTGCGCCGTATAGGATCATTATATGATAACGTTTCGATAGCCGTTTCATCAGGGGTAGATGCGGGAATTCCGTAGGCTCTGAGAAGCGGTCCTTTAAATTTCCTGTTTCGGATTACACTGTCATATGATAGCGTAGCTTGTTGTAAAACCACGGCATTAACTTTGCCTAGTAGTGGTCCAGTCACAGTATTCCAAATCACTGCTCCTCCTAATCCACCCCCCATTAAACCTATATTATTTTGGTTTATGTTAGGGTGTTCAGATAGGGAAGTGAACAACATTGCGTTTGCCGTCACAGCTGAAGGTCGACCCCAATGGTTTCCAGTTCCATGTGACCCTGAGACGGCGATTCCATTTTGGTTAAGAATGTCCAAAAAAAGACGTTTCGGTTTTTCTATCAGCCAATCTGCCTCGCCATTTTTTACGTAACCCCTATTACCATGGCACTGTATCACGCATGGTATAGGTGGATTATCCAAATGGAAGGAATCCGGAGTACGTAGGTAGCACCATTGGCCTCCAGATTTGAAATAGACGGTTTGTGCACCATTTTTGAGTTTGATGGGAGTGTCTACCATAATGTGCCTCTAGGTGGGACGATATTTATTCGACGTAGAATTGACTATGCATTCCGGACTGATAGTGTGCCGCGACATTGCAAAAAATGACGTATCTACCTGGGGTCATATTCAATGAAAGGGAGGCTGTGTTGGCAGGTTCCAAATCTTCTTGTGGAATTCTTCCCAGGATTGTTCCGACTGTTTGTTCATTCACCTTGGCTTCAAATGAGTTAACTTCTAAAGAATCTGACGCCAGGTCAGTTTGTACTACAATGAAATCGTGGTTCAAAACGCCATTATTTTCCACTTCAAAAGTGATTTGCCCTGCTTTAGCTGGTGAATTTGAAGACCCACGGTCAAGAAATGATAGAGAATATTCCTCTAACTTTACCTTGGACGTGGTTTCGCTATTCCCAGAGGATGAATCGTCTCCTCCGCAGCCAGTGGATATAATTGCGAGACACATCAATACTGATAAAATTAAGTTATTACGATTCATTTGGGCGCTCCTTTTAGCGATTGTAACTATTATACATGCTGGTGCACTAGTTGACCAAAAGGTATCAGAATAGTGCTAACATGTGGGAAACAATTTTGTTAGTTAATATTAAGTAATAATTTTTAATTCATCCACCTTAATGGTGGAGACCATTAAGGATATTAAGTGAAATTTGAAAAGGAATAAACAAGATAGAGGATTTATATTAACAATTCTTGCTTTGGGTCATGGTGTATCTCATTGGATAGACCAAAGTTTTCCAGTTCTTCTCCCTACTATAGCTTCGTCTCTAGGGTTAGGAACTTTTCAGATTGGAATTATCGCTTACGTCAGACAGATCGGTTTTGGCGTTGGAAATATTCCTGGTTTGCTAGTAGATATGTTGCGAAAGTATTGGGGAATCATGCTTGCTGGTTGTCTAATTTGGACATCAATTTCTTATATTTTGGTTGGCGCCTCGTTTTCATATTATATGTTGATAATCACAATATTTTTTGCATCTTTACCCGGAGCACTATGGCATCTTCCTGCTGCCGCCTCACTATCTCGCAGATTCCCTGATAGGCGTGGCTTTGCGTTGTCTATACACGGTTTTGGAGGGAATATAGGCAATGCAATTGGACCTTTCACAGTTGGGATCTTACTTACTGTATTAGCCTGGAGGGGTGTATTACTTGTACAAGCGTTGCCAATTTTCTTGGTAGCGATAGTTATTAAAGTGTTCTTGAAAGATTTGGGAATGGATAGTGATAAAAAGGATACATTTTCTTTACGCAACCAAATACAAGCTTTCTATACGGTATTGCGGAACAATAGGGTTATGGGATTGGCTGGCGTAGGGGTAATTAGAGAGATGGCACTAAGCTCTATGTTTCTTTGGACTCCGTTTTATTTAACTGAGGAAATAGGGATGGGGTCTTTTCAGTTAGGGATCCATATGGGTCTATTGACCGGGATGGGCATAATTTCTACACCATTCTTGGGCAGTATGTCTGATAGGCACGGTCGTAAAATTATACTTATTCCAGGGTTTATCTTCAGTGGCATCCTAATGGCCCTCACGGTTTCAGCTGGAAATGGAATTTGGTTAACGGTGGTAATTTGCGCTCTCGGTTTGTTTTCTTTCTCATTACATCAGGTAATAATGGCCGCTGTTTTGGACTATGTGAAAGGAGGCACAGAGGCCACTACGGTTAGTGTTATGTTTGGAGCAGGTGGAATATTAAGTGCATTTTCGGCTTTGATAACTGCAGGAATAGTTGATTCTTTCGGTATTGAATACGTTTACTATTATCAAGCGGTTTTGACAGGATTAGCATTATTGCTTTTGCTGGCTATACCAATGAATGTTAGTAATAGGAATTGCACTAACGGCCAAACGGAGCCACTTTAGTAGATTGAGATAATGCCTATATATCGTTGGTAACTGGATTAGGCCATTGGCAAAATCGACTGCTGGATGCACCCTTTTTTAACGATATTCAAGGTTCAAGTAATACTTTTATGGGTAGATTCCCCGTATATTAGTTGCAGTAGCCACTCTATCAATGGCGTTAACCATTGCAGCGGTTCGCATGTCAACTTTGTATTGTTGTGATGTGCTAAACACTTCGTTGAAACTGCGGGTTAATATAGAATCTAGACTGTTGTCTACTACATCTTTCTCCCAGAAAAAGCGTTGTAGGTTCTGTACCCACTCAAAGTAGGAGACCACCACTCCCCCTGCATTGGCCAATATGTCAGGGATAATCACAGTTCCTTTATCAGTTAGTATTTTATCTGCCTCTGGAGTTGTAGGGCCGTTTGCACCCTCTACTATGATTTTCGCATTAATTCTTGATGCATTATTGCCTGTGATTTGTTGTTCCAGAGCAGCAGGGACTAATATGTCGCAACTCGTCTCAAGAAGTTCTTCATTAGTAATGACGTCACAGTCGGCGAATCCAGATACGGATCCCGTTGAATCTTTTTGCTCTAACAGTTCGGTTGAATCTAAACCGCTAGGTCTACTTATGGCACCGCCGCTATCACTAGCAGCAATGATTTTACAACCTAGTTCCTGTAAAAGGTGCGCGGCCCAGTATCCTACGTTTCCGAACCCCTGGACTACGACAGTAGCTCCGTTCAAGTTGAGCCCTATATGTTTCGCTGCTTCTCTCGCGGTTATCATAACTCCACGGCCAGTGGCTTCTGTTCGGCCTAAGCTCCCACCTATATCTATTGGTTTGCCGGTAACTATGCCCATTTCCGTGAATCCTTTGTGCATGCTGATAGTGTCCATGATCCAAGCCATAGTTTGGCCGTCAGTATTGACGTCAGGGGCAGGGATATCAGAGTAACTACCAATCAAAGGAGATATTTCTGTGGCAAATCTTCGTGTCAGCCTCTCCATCTCTCCCAAAGACATAGATTTTGGGTTGCAAGTAACTCCCCCTTTGCCACCTCCGTATGGAAGATTAGTGACAGCACATTTCCAGGTCATCCAACTTGCGAGAGCTTTGACTTCGTCTAAACTAACGTCAGGATGAAATCTAATTCCGCCTTTTGCTGGACCTCTGGTCATGTTGTGCTGGACTCTGTGTCCAGTGAAAACTTGGACCTTTCCATTGTCCATTACGACTGGGAAGTTTACCGTGAATTCTCTTTTGCAACTGCTAAGTACTTGTCTCATGCCTTCTTCAAGATTTAGCACATCTGCGGCAGCATTGAATTGCTCAACTGCCATATCAAATACGGAACTTTTCATATCCGATGGATCAAGATTTTCCTGTATCAATGTGTTCCTCCGTATGTTTTACGCCTATTTATTACTGCGCCAATTTTGAAGGTTATGCGAGTAGCACTGGAAACTTGATTTGTGCATATGGGGTTAGCCTAGCTCCTAAAATTATTAGAGTGATTATAATTTCCATAATCAGTTTACTCTATGGAGCCTGTTATACCTTAGTTAAAACCTTCGCTGCTTTCTTCTAGCTCTTCGGATTGCACGCTGCGTTGCTTCGCGCACCTTTTCACTCTTTGTTCTAAAGTAGCGTCGCCTCTTTACTTCTCTTAGGATGCCTGAGCGTTGTACCCCTGACCTAAATCGGTTTATGAGGCTCTCTGTTGACTCTCCCTCATGGAGTGTCACATGTGTCATCTATTTCTCCTTTGGTTCCACTAGTCATTGCTACGACGATATCGTAGTCATCGTTTAATCGATACTAAATATAGCAAATACGTGAGCCACTGTACACCAATTAAACGGTATATTCACTACTTCATTTAAACTTTAACCTTATTTTATAGTAAACACTGGGATTTATTAAGCGTTGCTCTGATTGAAAGTGGCTTGATATACTTCTTCGTAATGAGGTTAGAAGTTTGAGAAACATTGCAGTTAAAATTCCGGCTACTAGCGCTAATCTTGGCCCTGGCTTTGATTGCCTGGGGTTGGCTTTAGATTTGTGGAACACGGTTAGAATTGGCGTAAATGATGACTCTGATAATTCAGATATTAAGATAATTGGATATGGTTCGGGAGATTTGCCGACTGATAATACGAATCTTGTACTAAAATCAATATTGAATATTTATGGGCATGTTGAGATCCCTGCACCTAATTTTGTAATTCATTGTGACAACTTGATTCCATTGCGAAGGGGATTGGGAAGTAGTGCTGCGGCAATTGTAGGGGGATGCCTAGCTGCAAATTATCTTCTCGGTGAAATTCTTTCTATTGAGGAACTTTTAGTGATAGCCTCGGAAATTGAAGGTCATTCAGATAATGTAGCACCTGCTTTAATGGGTGGAATTAGAATTGTTGGAAAGAATAATTCAACTTTAACTACAGCCCCTATTCCAATACCCAACAATTTGAAGGTCGTGTTATTTATTCCTGATAGAAGTGTGGATACCTTGGAGTCGAGGAATAGTTTACCTTCAATGGTTCCGTATGATGATGTAGTATTTAATTTGAGTAGAGTAGCGTTCTTGGTCAATTCGTTAGCAACAGAAAGACTGGGGGATTTATTGTTAGGGACTCAAGATAGACTTCATCAACCACATCGAATACCCCTGGCCCCTCCTACTCGTCTAATTATGGAAGAAGCAACGAAAGCGGGAGCTTTGGGAGTATTTCTGTCTGGGAGTGGACCTACTGTATTGGCTCTGACCAGAGGTAGAGAAATGACAATAGCTTATGAGATGGCTGAAGCTGCTCGGAAGGCTAATTTTAAAGGCAATATTATGATCACAGATATTTCTACCAGTGGTGCCTATGTGACTAAGGAATAACTAAAATGACGTTGGTAGTTCAAAAATACGGAGGCAGTTCTTTATCTAATGCTTACAGGATTAAGCATGTTGCCGAACGTGTTGTTAATGTATGGAAATCAGGGAAACAAGTGGTAGTTGTTGTTTCAGCGATGGGAGATACTACAGACAATTTGATTGCTCTTGCTTCTGAAATTTCTGTTAAACATGAACCCAGGGAATTAGATTTACTTCTTTCATCCGGGGAATTGGTTTCATCCGCTTTGTTGACAATGGCCATCAGGTCTTTAGGTTCAGATGCGGTTTCACTTACTGGGATACAGGCTGGCATACATACCGATACTTCTTACGGTAGGGCTAGGATATCCCGAGTGGATTCAGCGAGAGTCTCACAGGAAATCAGCGAAAATAAAATTGTTGTTGTAGCCGGCTTTCAGGGGGTTAATCAGTATTTTGATGTTACCACTCTGGGTAGAGGAGGATCAGATACATCTGCCGTCGCATTAGCTGTGGCTTTAAATGCAGAACGCTGTGAAGTATATACGGACGTTGAGGGAATATATACCGCAGACCCGAGAATTGTAAAAAATGCGAGAAAAATTGATACTATTACATTCGAAGAAATGTTAGAACTTGCGGCTTATGGAGCAAAAATGCACCCTCGCTCTATTGAATTGGCAGCTGCAAATGATATGCCCATATACGTGGCATCTAGTTTTAATTCGACCTCTGGCACCTTAATTTATGGAGATATTACTATGATGGAACATAGTGTCAAAGTTACTGGAGTGGCTTACGATCGTAACGTGGCGAAAATAACATTAAGAGGAGTCCAAGATCAGCCCGGTATAGCTGCTAACCTTTTCGAACCTTTGGCTAGTTCAGGGATAAGTGTGGATACTATTGTGCAAAATGCGAGCATAGATGGATTCACGGACCTTAGCTTTACTGTAATAGGTAGTCAACTAGATGATGTGGTTAGCCAAATAGAATCTCTCAAAGGTGATGTTGGTCATCTTGAAATTGTAACTGATAAAAACTTGGCTAAAATAAGTATCGTAGGGGCTGGGATGTTAGATGCACCTGGATATGCCTCACGTATGTTCCGAGCTTTGGCAGATGCGTCGATAAATATTGAAATGATCACTACGTCGGAAATACGAATCACCTGTATTATTTCTGAAGATACTGTTTCGGTGGCTGTCAAAGTATTACACGAAGCTTTCGGGTTAGAGACTCCTTAATGATTGATCATCCATTTTTATCTGTAATTATACCTGCTTATAATGAACAAACCCGTATAGGAGCAGCAATCACTTCCGTTGCAAAGTATCTAAGAGAACAGGATTATACCTGGGAGCTATTAATAGTTGATGATGGAAGCAGTGACGAAACGGAATTAATTGTCAAATCTCATCCAGAGTATGGCGAATTTGTTCGACTGCTAACAGTGATTCATGGGGGAAAGGGTTGGGCAGTCAAGAATGGTATGCTTAATGCTAAAGGGCTCTATCAATTTATATGTGACTCGGATCTATCGATGCCGATCAAGCATTTATTAGATTTCCTCCCACCTAAAGCACCAGAGAGCGATATCGTTATAGGTTCTCGAGAACTTCCTACCTCAGTTCGTTTTGGTGAGCCTTTCATTAGACACTTAATGGGAAGAGTTTTTAATTTAATAGTCCGCTTTGTGGGAATTTCAGAAATACGTGATACACAATGTGGATTTAAATGTTTTACAAAAGAGGCTTCAGAGAAGCTTAGTAAAATCCAAACGATTAAGGGATTTGGGTTTGATGTTGAGATTTTATTCGTAGCAAGAAGATTGGGTCTAAAGATCTCAGAAATTCCTATTGATTGGTATTATAACTCTGAAAGTAAAGTAAGGCCTTTTCGCGATTCGATACGGTCAATTGTTGATCTTTTGATCATAAAGTGGAATGACATACGTGGAAGATATCGTCCTACCAATATCGATTGAAATAATTCGGTTAGTTTTAGGTCAGTTTATAGATTCGTTTGGTATTGCTGCAGAGAATGTAAGCTAATTTATTCCGTTGATTTTCTGCATTTGACCTAATAAGTTTCAGAGTTAGTCGTGGTTGTCTGAAATTGTGGCAGAATCAGTTTGGAATTTGCTTGACCCAGATGCCTTCATTGTTGTAATTCTATTGTCAATTTCCACTATTAATAAATTTGTGAAGAGATTAAGTGAAGAAATGAACCTAATTACTTTAATAGAAGACGGAAGTAGAATAAAGAAGGAAAAAGGCAAGGAAGCCATCCAATTGGCCTTAGAGGGCAAATGGAGGGAGGCGATACCTATAAATCAGATGATACTTGCTTATTTTCCAGAAGATACCGAGGCTCTTAGCAGAATAGGCAAGGCTTATTTGGAGTTGGGGGATTATGCTAAGTCTAGAAAAAACTTTCGCCAAGTTTTAGCAATTGCTCCTCATAATTCAATTGCTAAACGAAACCTCAACAGACTTCAACGTTTGCCCGAAACGAATGGAAATGCTACTGAAGCAAGAAAAATTAGGCCACAGCTATTTATAGAAGAAAGCGGAAAATCAGGGATAACTCATCTTATTCAAACTGCTGGTGAGAGAGTATTGGCGAAGATAGCAGCTGGTGATGTGGTGAATTTTGAACTGCAGGATAATAAGTTGGCCGTATTTAACCAGGAAGGGGATAGACTTGGGTTTGTAGAGACCAAGTTGGGTAGTCGGTTAGCGAGACTTATAAAATCAGGTGTTTTATATGACATAGCTGTTTTGAGGGTTGATGGTGCCAATGTGACTGTGATTGTTCGAGAGACTTTTAGAGATTCCAGTGTTTTGGATATCCCCTCTTTTCCTAGTAGCAGACAAATTATTGAAGGCTCCCATATTGCAGATTCTATGCAGAAACATAATAGTGATAATGATTTGGACGACGGTTATGGTGACGAGTCTTTGGGAAGTTGGGAATTAGATTCATCCGACCCTGCCCAAGCTAATCATGAAAACATTTCGTCAAATGGAATTGCTATAGAAGACGAAGATGAAGACGAAGACGAAGACCAAGACCAAGACGAAGACGTATAGCGATAGAGTGCTAATTAATCCCTGTATAGATTTTTACTAATTGACATTTAATTGCTTACAGTGCTAGGTTGGTCTTGCTAGTCAGGATGGTGTCGTTATATGCCAGATAAATTTGTAAGAGAGATCGAAGAAATTCTGAAAGAAACTGAAGATTTAGGTTCTTCTGATTCTCGAAATAGCCGTTCGATAAGAGATCCCGGAACTAATGATTTTATAGATAAACCAGTTGGAGTTTTAAGATCCAGTAACATGATGCTAGCAGGAATTGCATTTTTGCTACTGGCGGCCTTCGCTAGGGAAATTGTTCCCGAGGCGGTTCGTTTGCTGGTGTGGATTGGGATTATCATGTTCGTTGGTGCATATGTTCTTTTCTTTATTAAACCGAAAAGAAAGAAGTATCAAAAAAAATGGAGAGGCCGAGTAATAGAGACAGAAACAAATGTGTCTTTATTGAGTAAGATAATAAGTTCTTTTCGTAGAAGATTCTAGATAATAAACAGCTTCAAATATCTCTTGATGTTCAAAAAAGAAAAATCTTACTAATTTAATTCTACCAGATATATTCTTGACGCAGATCCAAATCCCAGCGCTGATTCGTTACTAGATGTTTGAAATGTGATCACATCTCGGTAGTCTCCAATCTCTAGTATTTGAATGGAATTCCCTGGCAACAGATTGTTGTTAGATAGGAATGTAACTAATCTACCATCTTCATCTGGGATACTTTTAACAATATATTTTTTGCCGACTTCCGCTTTGTCCATGGATAAGACATTTCCACTTGGAGGTTTATAGCCACTATTGGGAATAGGCTTGCCAAAAGGACACGTAGTAGGATTATTTACAGCTTTACGAATATGCTCCTCTAAGAAACTGGTTATTCCATGTTCTAACATATGAGCTTCTTGGTCTGCTTTAGAAAGTTCTACTCCTAGAATATCAACTACTAACCTTTCCGCTAATCTATGTCTGCGGGCGATTCCGGATGCGATTCTGTCCCCCATGGTTGTAAGATGAATTTCTTTTCTGGAATTAATCTGAATGAGTCCATCTCTAGACATACGACGCAAAGTTGCCAATATGGTTGGTAAAGAAGTTCCTAATTCCTCCGATTCTGGTAGCATCCTTATGTATGCCGCTAACTGACTTGGGACTGGATTGGTTTGTTCTTCTCTAAGTATGTAAAGAGACAGCAAGTAGTTTTCCACTACTGGAGAAAGTCGTTTGCTATTTCCCACAATGTTATTTTTTTGTGCTGCCATTTTTGTCAGATACGGGCATCTAAAATTTGTGAAAATGATCTTATTTTATTACTAGTGGATGGAAAACCTTAAGTCTTAAGGCATTCCTCAGTTTTCAGGTTAACTATTCCCCTTGCCTGGTTCAAGCATAAAGGTATAGCTCTGAATTATAAACTTGTTTTTAATTCAGAGAGATCCCGATCTTTGAAATAGTCATAATTCATTTGGGTGTATTTATCCCATTGTTCCGGCACTGTTTCCTCTGGGAAAATGGCTACTACTGGGCAGACCGGCTCACATGCAGCACAGTCTATACATTCATCAGGATTGATGTAGAACATGTTATCGTTGTCAGTAGTATAAATACAGTCTACCGGGCATACATCTACGCATGACGCGTCTCTAACATCTACACAGGGTTCGGCTATAATATAGGTCATCGAGTATTCCATTCCTCCTTGGGCGTTATAATAATTCTTAAATTAAAATTATGGATTCTGGGTTGCCTATTATAGCATAGTGACAAGTGGGG
>CAZPLA010000033.1:0-3487 GCA_964587385.1 uncultured Dehalococcoidia bacterium
GATTCCTTTTCTCTTGCTGCCGCTGCCAACCCTGGCCTACCGCCCCAAGTGATGTATCCGAAGATTTCTCCATCGCTCAGAGAAGTAACCCTTTCTGACACCAAGTTTACCGGGATAGCACCATCATATACTTTGCTTCCATCCCCCCGAGCACTATTCAATGTAGTGATCGGGCCATCTCCCAACAGAGTCTGTCCGTGACACACCTGGCAATTGACTGCATATACTCTGGCGGACTCTACGGCATCATAAGAACCTGAGTGAACTTGTCCGTCCAATGTTTTGAGTTTATCTATATCAAGAACTTTCACTTCAGCACCCGTTATAGGCACTGATCCTTCTGGAGGCAGAATTCGAGGGACTTCTTGAGAACGATAAGCCGGAGAATAATGCATCTCAGAGAATACTTGCACTGCATGTGAGCCCGTCTTTGGAAATACTGGGAGCTCAAAACTTATGGCTCCCCCTACCTTAACCTCTCCTGTTCCACTGTTATAACAGCCAGAACTAACAAAAAGGGTCAGTAAGATAGCAGTTACTGCTATCAGCTTAACGGACCTTATGTTCAAACTATTGCTATACATATACGAATTCTCTCTGCTTACTCCCAACCTCTGATTATTTCGCCATCAGTCCCTGCTTTTGTCAAAGCTGTTTCTGCTGCATCAGTGCGAGTCTCATCAGTCGTCACAGTAACGCCAATATGGCCTTCTGTAATTTTTTCACTATACGCACCCATAAATATTCGAGGTAGGCGAGATTCAAAAATTATTCCAATAATCGTAAATATTATGGCACCAAGCATGGAACCTTCATACATAATGATGGCCATAGCCGGAATCGACAATATAGGCTTACCGCCTGTCACTAAAGGATAAGCCAATTCTGTCCCAGCTGTAATTAGTAGTGCAATGGTAAAACCACATGCTGCTCCTATCAGAGGCCATCGATAAAGATGATGTTCAGGCTCCGCCTCCCCAAAGGTACCTTCCGGGTATGGAACCCCGGTAAGTATTTCACACTCATCCTCTTCAAACCCAGCCTCCCTTAGATTATCTAAGGCATCAGCGGCTGAATCTTCTTCAGTATATAGACCTAATACACTTCTTTTTGCCATAACAAATACTCTCTCTAACTGCCTTTAATGTTTATTTTCATAATAGTGATGGGGGAGACCTTCACGAATGGTTGCAGGAACCACTCGTCTACCCACCTTGATGAGACGACGATTAACCATCCCTTCTTTAATATCAAATAACGGAATCAAAGGTAGAACTTTCGCAAACAAAAGCATCCCCAGACAAACAAATGCAAAAGTTTCTACTACGATTAATATCTCAATAATTGATGGGTGATAAGTTCCCCAATCAAAAGTCATATGGGTCCTTCTGAGAAGCCCCGGGATAACAATTAAAAATCTCTCCAGCCACATGCCAATATTCACTAGAATTGTCGTCCAAAACATTAATGCAGCACTTCTTCTCACTCTTTTAAATAACCACATCGGCACTGGTATTACAAAAGAAGTAATAACAAAAATCGCAAATAGAGGACCATACGGCCATTCAAAAGCCTGTAATTCTCTCAATGCTATCTCTGGACTCTCTAATGTATAAAGTGCATATACCCACTCCAAGAAAAAGAAGAAAAACCATGTAGTAGCAACTACAATCAGCAATCGAGCAATGGCATCAAAATGGTCAGGTTTAATATATTTATCCAACCCATAAAGCCATACAGACAAAGCCATAAGCATCGCAACTGCTGACACTCCAGAGTGGATAGCGCCAATTATGAAATAAGGGGCGAATATAGTGGACCGCCAGCCTTCAACACCGATGAGAACAGCGAAGTCCCATGAAACTATCGAGTGTACAGATACAAACACAGGTAATACCAATGCAGATAGTAGAATGCCGGCAATTATTTGAAGTTTCCATTGCCTCGGGGTTCCTCTGAAACCTAACGCTAACTGGGAATATATTTTCTTTCCTATAGGATTCTTTACGCGATCCCTTAGTATCGCAAGGTCCGGTATCAAACAGACGAATACAAATAGAGAACTCGCTATCAAATATGTACCCACAGCACTAGGGTCCCAAACAAAAGGTGATCGTATGTTAGGCCAGATACCTCGACTAAAGTCATATGGGAAAATCCAGTACAAAACACGCCAAGGTCTGCCAACGTGCATCAGGGGAGTATGCAGAGCTGCAATTAGGGAGAATACTGTCATGACCTCTGCAGCTCTAGTAATTGGACGTCGCCATTCCGCCTGGGTCAATCTTAAGATTGCAGATATCATAATACCTGCATGGCTGATTCCTATCCAGAAAACAAAGTTGGCGATGAAAAACCCCCACATAACAGGCCTATTCAGGCCAGTAACCCCAAGTCCGTGATACATCATAAAGAAAAAGGCACCGAGTCCAGTCAGTACTATTAGGCTGAGAAAAGCGACAGCAGGTAACCACCATTTTGGTACAGTCAAAATATCTTTTAACAGATCATCATTGATCTGTTTATTACTAAGTTGTGTATGTTCCTGCATCTATGTTTTTTCCATGTACTTTAAACTTTTACGAATAAACTAACACATTACAATAGCTATCTTGGTTTACCCATTACCATAACTTTAGTTCTGTGAAATTGAACTTCGGCTTTGTATAAAAGCATCTCTTTTCGTTCCCAAATATTAATGGCCGGTATCAGCCTTGTTGCAAGCATGAAAATCAGCACAGATCCCGCTATAAACCCTACAATAACAAAAGCGTCAGCTATTCCGAGGCTCGGAATGGTTCCAGGGACTTCCTCCATTTCCATATGCATCATGCTATGCATCATTTCGCTTTTTTCTGCAACGTCCCAGGCTCCAACGTACAGTCTTATACGATCCAAAAGTGTTCCCACCAATATAGAACCCGCCAGAATAGGGGGGCCCCAAACGCTCCTACGTACCGGGTTCCAAATCATCGTGAACCACGGCAAGATAAAAACCAAAAGGAATATTGTGATAAACAAATATAGATAAGGTCCTTTAACCAGCAATTCTAAAACTGCCTGTTCCGATGGTTTTTTCCCATACCATAGAACCATAAAGCTCGAGAACCAAAACCAGAACCAAAGCAACGACAAGGCTAGCAATAGTTTACCAAGCCCCCAGAACTGATCCAGGCCTATATAGTCTTTATAACCACCAAACTTTCTAAGAAAAAACATAGTAAGCATCACGGTGGCAACCCCACCTTGCAATGCATTATGCGCATGGGTGATGGGATAAAGAGAATCTATCCATCCCGGAACGTGAACCATCAAAAATTCAACACTTATGAAAAAGTGCACAAACACCAACATCATGAAGTAAAAAGCACCTACAACCCCCATCCGATGATAATGCCAATTCCACTGCGCCGATGTGCCTCTCCACCCTAAAGCTAGTTTCCTGCCCCACTTTTTTTGCCATCCCTCTCCATGGTCTCTTAAAACC
>CAZPLA010000034.1:0-60203 GCA_964587385.1 uncultured Dehalococcoidia bacterium
TAGGAGGAGTTACCAACAATACCAATTCAGGCTGAACTTCCTTTAAAGCAGTCTCCATATCGGTATAACAAATTGTCGAATCCGCATTATAAGTATCCTTAACCCATTCCAAATTAGCAGTGTTAAGGTCGACGTACCCGACTATCTCAGCCAATGGTTCTTCATTTAAAATTCTCGCCCATTTCTTTCCTCGAGCACCAACTCCCACTTGTAAAATCCTAACTCTCTTATCCATACAGATTTACCTCCATGTATACTCTTTGTAAAATCCCCACCTGATAGCTACTGACTAGATATCCAAGTTTCAATATAAGCCATAGTCTTATCTAGAACTGATATCAGTTCATCTACTTCCTTTTTGCTGATTGTAAGACATGGATGAATTTCGAGCCTAGAACCACCAGAAGTTAAATATAACCCATTATCCAGCATGAATCCCATCATAGCATGTCCTAAATCTCTGCCTCCCAGTGGTTCCTTAGTTTCCTTATTTTTGACCAAATCCACAGCTCCTAACAATCCTATACATCGAACTTCTCCAACAATCTCATACTTCAATAATGTCTTCAAACCTTCATGTAGATACGTTCCCATTTGCTTCGTATAATCAACTAAACCTTCATCCTCTATAATCCTGAGATTAGCCAGTGATGCTACAGTGCCTGCAGGATGACCTGCCAAAGTATGAGCCATTTTTAGATTATTGCCTTGTCCAGTAAATGCATTAGCCACCTTGGTTGTTGTCACTATAGCTCCAATAGGTTGATAACCACTAGCTAAAGTCTTTCCCAAAACCATAATTTCAGGTTCTATACCCCAATGATTAGATGCAAACCAGACTCCAGTCCTTCCAAAGGCAGTAACAACTTCATCAGCAATTATCAGAATCCCATACTTTTTGCAAATTTCATCAATCATTGGCCAATATTCTGGATGAGGTATTATTGCGCCCTTTGCTATTGGTTCCATCATAAACGCAGCTACCGTATCCGGATTTTCGTATTGTATTGTGGATTCAACTGCTTTAGCACAACCTAAATTACAAGCGCCATCACAATAATCACATTTATATGGATGGGCAGAAGGAACCACCACCCCTATAGGGGAAACTAATCGTTCAAATATTGGAGACCGTATTCCTGGGTCTCCACTAACGCTCATTGCTCCAAAAGTAAACCCATGGTGAGAACCATCTCTAAACAAAACCTTGTGCTTATATTGAAATCCACCTTGCGCCTGATATTGGATTGCCATTTTGAGAGCACCTTCTATAGCTTCGGTACCCGAAAGAGAAAAATAACTCACTCTCAAATCACCAGGAGTAAGCTCAGCCAACTTGGCAGCTAATTCAATTGTCGGTATGGTGGTAAACAGAATACCAGAGCCCACATATTCGACTGCCTGCATTTGCAGGTTAACTGCATCAATTATTTCACTTCTGCCGTGACCCACCAAACAGCAGTGGAATCCTCCAGTTGCATCCAAGTATCTTTTGCCTGAGGGATCAAGAAAATAGTTGCCCTCACCTCCTACCCCGATATTAAAATTATCCGAATCCCCATAATTCACGTGTTTGACATAATGCTGCCATATGTGCTCTCGTCCTTTCGTAGTTAAATCCTCTAAGTATTTCTTATCCACCTATCCTCCTAAGAAGCAAACTGCACGTTTAGCGAAATAAACACCATATTAACTAGACGGAGTATTCAAAACAAGAGTTAAAACTTGTCATGATTTGACTCTGCATCCATATTGTTTACAATGCGCCTAGATTGGCACGTGATCTTTAGTTGATTATATTACCTTTAGCCGAGGCTTTGACAGTTTAATAAATAACCCATATGGATGACTAAATTCAAGCTCCTCTCTAACTGGTCCGTAAAACCACCGTTCTATTATGGTTGGTTAATTCTTGCTATGACGGCTTTAGGTACATTTGGTGCATCTGGATTGACCCAAGGTGTTTTCGGAGGGATTCAAGGTTTTATTATATCTGATTCAGGATGGAACCCTGGACCTTTTGCTCTCACAGTAACTCTGGGAACCTGGGCTTCAGGGCTAATATCACCAATAGTGGGACGCATAGTAGATAACCGTGGTCCAAGATGGCTTATGCCAATAGGAGCCATAACAGTAGGTAGTAGCCTATTGCTTTTGTCCAGAGTCAATAGTTTTTGGCATTTTGCTGTCGCCTATATTATCGGAAGAGGATTAAGTAACCCCATTCTTATAGGAACTGTTCCTAGAACAGTAACAGTTAACTTTTTCCATAGAAGGCGCAATATGGCGCTCGCCATAACGTCAATATTCCGGCCAGTCGCTGTAGCTATTAATCTTCAGATCATTCTCTTCATCACAACTAGGGTTGGATGGCAAGTCGCATTCCGATATTTGGGAATATTGAACATGTGCCTAATTATTCCACTAATCGCCATAATGCGCCGGCAGCCAGAAGACGTAGGGCAGAAAATGGACACCCTACCCACACATAAACCCACATTACCCGAAACGCATTATGCTAACGACACAACTCATCAACCACTGAATAATGTAGAGGAAATTTCATGGTCTGCTAGAGAAGCTCTACATACTAGTACGTATTGGATGCTAACTATAGCTGAAACGTTAAGCATGCTTAGTGCTTCAGCTATAGGGTTCAGCTTAGTTCCGTACCTTCACTCAGATTTGGGATTACCACAATCACACGCGGTAGGGATTTTAAGCCTTGGCGTTGTCCTTTCAGTTAGTAATTTATTGTGGGCATATTTAGCTGATATATTAAACCCGAGAACTATCTTAATTTGTGCCCAAATCATCATATCCGGACTCTCCATCTATTTACTTACTATAAGCTCACTACCTGCCGCTTATATATTTGGGGTTTTATCCGGATTAACTACTGGAGCGTCGGCCGTTCTTAATCAAATGCTTATTGCACAATATTTTGGGCGAGGTTCATTCGGAACCATAACCGGTTTCTCAATGCCGCTTAAATTAGGTGCGCTCGGAATTGGCCCAACATTGGCCATGGTAATAAAAGAGGCTACTGGAACATATGTTGGTTTATATATAGGACTCGCTATAATAAGCTTCATATCAGTCTTGTTTATTTACAAAGCAAAGCCGCCTATTCAAACGAGAATGCCCTAGCTGGATTCGCACACATCATCATGTCTATATCACTTAGACTAACACCTCGTTCTCTCAGCATGGGAATAAATACCTCGAAGATATGACAATACCCAGTATTTCCTCCATATCGCATCTCATAGGATCTATTACGGTCTTGCGATAATAGGATGTTGCCAATATAGCCCTCAAGTATCAACCTATGAATAATTGTTGCTCTGGTTGAATCCTTAACATAGTGTTCTTTGCCAATCAGGTCAAATTGAATAAAGCATCCCTCTGAGGCCAACGCCATCAATACGTCAATATCAGGTCTCTGATCCACATGCCCCATTATCAGAGAGGTCGGATGAACTCCTTCGGATTTTAAAATGTCTAACTGCTGTATGCCCGCTATCCCTCCCTTTACTTCCATACTCCTAGAAGCCGTGGTGTGGGTAGTTATTGGTGCACCTGTGCGTTTATGTGCTATAGCAATAGCCTGCAGCACTTTAAGTTCAATTCCTTCTACTTGAGATCTATGTATTGCGGATTTAAATACTCCACACTTCCTTTTCTCCTCCCCCACTCCGCAAATTATTTCATCTGTTAGTCGATCGGCGATTTCATTCAATGTCATTGAATCTACAAACAGCGGAATATGTGGCTCTATGTAATATCCTGAAGTTGCTATGATATGTACTTCGGATTTCTCTGACAATCTAGCTAGAACATTCAGATCTCTGCCCCATCCATCACATGTAACTTCTACTATAGATTTTCCACCTGCCTCTCGAAAAGCAATTAATTCTGCAACCATATGATCAAAATTGTTCAGAAGCATATAGTTATTCTCAGATCTCAAACTACTATGAAGATGCCCACGTGGACCTAGCCTTTGGTCACACCATATATGTTCATGGGTAAGACAAACACCTAGATCATCAACCGCAACGGGCCCGAGCACAGTTTGAATCAAAATTAAATTCTCCTTATCTCTATACTACAACTTCGCCATAATCATTCATTCGTTCCATAATATCCACTATTTCCCCCGATGAGCGAACCTTAATCAATCCGTGCGCTATTCCGAGCAGTCCTGTCTGAAGTTCCGAATATGACACATCAGTTATAGCATCAGAAGCAATAAGAACAGCTAACCCTTTATCCGCCATTTCAATTGAGGTTTGTCTTACTCCTAATCCAAACATCGACCCAACAATAACTACATTCTCAATCTTTTGCTCAGTCATATATCCCATAAAGTAAGGATTGGCTGAAGCACCCCAACCAGGCTTAGAAAGCATTATCTCAGTAGGCTTAGGCTGCCAATCCTGAAAGTGGGTGCCAGCAATACCTTCAAGATTCCAATCTCCCCCTATAGCCTTTTGGAACGGAGATGGGGATTCATAATCATAATAACCTAGACAACTATAAAGCACTTTTATTCCTGTGTTTCGCGCCGTACTTAATATCGCTGTCACATTTAACTGAATTCTGTCAATCATGGAAAAGTAGTCATCAAATTCACCAATAACTTCCTTCTGTTTTGATTTAGATCCTATCCAACCCTCTTGAATACTAGTAAAAGGAAAATTAAGATCTTGCATTAGAAAACAGGTGTTGTTTGGCCGAACGATGATAGGACGAGTCGCCCTAGTTATCAGAGTCAATGGATGGCGAATAGTCATATTATGCTGATCATCCTCCTAAAACCTTGCTCTGCCATTCCAATGTCTCATAAAATTCGTTAGGCCTTGATGTTACTTTTTCGGGAGAAAAAGTAAATTCCCATCCTTCCGCATTTATAGAGTCTACAACTGGCCCAGCATCAAATCTTAAGCCCGTAAACTGTGTTCCCTGTTGCAACAGCCACACAAAGGCATCCCCTAGTATTGATGGGTCCGTCCAACTTGATGTAGTTTCTAATGGCAATTTACTCGCTTCTTTCAGTGACATACTGGTAGGTTTTAGTGTTTTACCTGGTCCAACGGTATTTACTGCAATATTAAACTTCTTGGCTTCCATTGCTAAAGATTTAACAAACCCCTCCTGTGCATGCTTCGCAGTGCAATACATGACTTCATCCATGTGTCCGCGAAAACTTGCCCCACTTGCTATTCCAATTATGTGACCTTCGTTTTGCTGCTTCATGGTATTCCATACAGCCTTAGAACCATTAATTAGGCCCCCAAGATTTACATCCAGTTCTGCCCACAAATCATCAATCGTAGTTTCTTCAAATCGTCTCATAGGCATTACAGCTGCCGCATGAACTAAGACATCTATCCTCTGCCACTTTTCTACTAAATAATCCTTCAATTCACAGAAAGTTTTGTGATTCCTTACATCCAGATATTGAGTAAAAACCTCACTGCCGTCTTTCTTGATAATATTAGCAGTTTCATTCATCTCTTCTTGATTAACGTCAGTTAAACAAAGTCTAAAACCTGCATTGCCTAATGCCCTGGCTATTCCCCAGCCTAAACCTCTACCGGCACCCGTAATTAACGCTACTTTTTTATTCACTTTTCTAACCATAATTCGCTAAACCTCACAATCGAAAGGAAATCAATTACCCACCCAGAGATTCTATTTTCAATTCTATGGCCAAATTATTCAATGACTCGAAAGTCAGTGAATCCAATGGAATCCCAGATTCTCTATACTTATGCTCTCTTCTGCATTCCATTTCTCCTGGTATCAAGATTTCATCAAATCCAGGCCTAAGTTTGCTGCTTTTTATCTCTCGGATTAAAGAATTCATCCTAGCATTAAATTCTTCTACTAACATAAACCATTGAATATCTATGGCAATAAATGTATGTGCAACATCTAATTTAGAGTTATCAGAATATGGAGTCAGGCCAAAAGCTCCCCCTGAAATAACCCCAGTTAATACATCCGTAATCAAAGACAAGCCATACCCTTTGTGCTGGCCAATTCCCAACAGAGCTCCTTTCATAGCCTCAGCCGGATCATCAGTTTCATAACCTTCAGGTGTCAGAGCCCAATCAGTCGGCATTGGTTTGCTTTCTCTTACCATCCACCGCATCATGCCTTTCCCCGATGTAGTTAATGCTATATCTAACATCAATGGAAATCCCATTCCTGTAGGCGCCGCCACACTCCAAGGATTAGTTCCTACTACCGGAGAAGCACCTCCCCAAGCTGCCATTTCTGGTCCTGCATTTGTCATAGCAATTCCTATGCAATTTTGTTTCACTGCATGCAGAGTGTGAACACCAGCTGAACCAAAGTGAGTGCTTCCACGAACTATTACTGTGCCGACACCCACGTTCTGGGCTTTTTTTATTGCGAGAGCCATCGCTTTTTGTGCGACCACAGAACCAAGTCCATTATTTCCATTTATCAGGGCAAGCGCCGGTGAGTCTTTCACAATTTCAAATGGCGCACCCAATTGTACCCACTCGTTAGAGATACGCTGATGATAACCAGTTAAGCGTGTTACACCTTGGCCTTGACCAGGATGGCAATATAGTTCACTTTGTATCAAAGCCGCCGTACAAAGGCTAGCCTCTTCTTGTGAAAGACCCATCGCTGAAAAAGCTCTGTGTACAAAGTCTTCTAATTCAGGAACAGATACAGTTATAAAAGATAAGGGCATTTTTTACACTCCAACTCTATGATAGCCCAAGTTTAGTAATAATATGTTAATTCTTCAACAGCAATAAATTGATGAATGCCACATCCGTTAATATTGAAAACATGCACCTGCAATAGTAGCATCACTATATGGATAACATTAAGGACATACTAAATCTTTCGGAAAGTAGTTGGATTGCTCCATCAGTTTTCGTGGCCATTACATTGATCACGTTGCTGGCCTCATGGATCGTACGGTCATTGCTATTCCCCATCATGATCAAGCTAGCTGGTTTAACCCCTACCGAAGTAATAAAAATCATCCTTCTTGCAATACGAACACCAGTATCATTAGCTGTCATGTCAATAGGTTTTTACTACGCTTTAACCATCCCTCTTTCTCCAAATCAATCATTAGAAGACATTTTAACAACTGCCATATTCGTCTTGGTAACTATACTTTCTGTATATGCCACAGCTTCACTAATATCTAGATTGTTCAATTGGTATATGGCCACAATCGCTAGCCGCACACAATCTAAACTTGATGATCAATTATTCCCTCTCTTTCGACGTGTAGCAGTAGTATTAGTCTATGGCATAGGCGGGCTTTTAATCCTTGACCAACTTAATATCAATATTAATCCTCTCATAGCAGGCTTAGGTTTGGGAGGCTTAGCCGTAGCCTTAGCTATCCAACCAACACTCTCTAATCTATTTGCCGGAACTTACGTTATGACCGAGGGAGTAATCTCCACCGGAGATTTCATAGAACTCGAGAATGGAATGTCAGGATATGTTATGGATGTCGGATGGCGTAGTACGCGAATCCGCACATTTCAAAACAATTTAGTCGTCATCCCCAATTCGCGTTTCGCTGAAACCATAATCACAAACTATCAATTGCCGGCCCCATCAGTTAATGTCATCGTTAATTGCGGGGTTAGCTATGATAGTGACCTATATCAAGTAGAAAAAATTTGCAATCAGGTAATGACAAAAGTTCTCGAAACTAGTCCTAGCGCAAATAAAGAATATGGAGGGTACTTTGGATACGATAAGTTCGGCGATTCAAATGTCGACTTCTGGATATTCGCTCAAGCAACGGATAGAGCTGCTAGTTTCCAATTAAAAAACACCTTAATGCAATCCCTGCATGAGGAATTTAACAAATCCGGAATCGTTATCAATTATCCTGTAAGAACCCTTCAACTACCTCAGGAATGGAAGCCTATGCATAACGAGGTCCATCATGCCCAAAATGACATCACTTAACACAACGTAGGCCTGTTTGCCGAGTATCAAGAGCTTTTAGAAACTTCGACCATCGGAATATTATAATCCCATTTCCTGATATTGGGCATGAAAATAAATCCAAATATGGCTAAAATAAGGGTAAGACTACCGCCTATAATTACCGCGCCAGGAGCCCCTACGATAGATGCCATCAGTCCTGCAAAAAAGCTTCCTAAAGGTCCTAACCCACGATCTAGCATGAGTATGCTCATAACTCGACCTCGTACATCATCAGTAATGTTCATTTGTATAAGTGTCTGAGTCAGTGAATTATAGAATGTCTGAGGAAAGCCTACTCCGACCAACACAATAAGGGTAAGCGGAAAATAGGTAGACATTCCAAACAGAATCAACATAGCTCCCATAACAATGCCACTTAACATAAGCAGCAAGCCCTTTTGGCGAAAATTGCCTAGTGAAGCTACGGTTAACGACCCACCTAATGCCCCCAAGCCAACAGCACCATATAAAATACCCATTCCCTCTGGTCCCATATCATAGACCTGGTCAGCAAATACTGGCATAAATGACCAAATATATGGCATAACCAAAACAATCGGTATTAGCGCCATGACAAGGAGGGTAAATATCATTCTATTAGTCCAAATATAGTGAAAGCCACTCCAAAGATCCTGCCTAATCCCAAGCCTATTAGCAGCTTCCCCGATTGGAGGAACCTTAACAAAAAGGGTCATCAAAATCACGGCAATATAAGCTAAACCTTTGCTTGCAAAGGCCCCCTCAACTCCAACAAATGCAATGATAAAACCCGCACCAATTGGTCCAATCAATCGAGTCATATTCATAGCGCTAGAGCCTAGAGCAACTGCGTTCATGATTTGTTTTTTTGGTACAAGATTAGGAATAATTGCCTGCCTGACAGGCTGATTGAATGCCCAAGTGGTTCCTGCAAGTATGGCAAATATAAAAACCATCCAAAGGCGAATAAGTCCACTATAAACCAGCAAGGACATGCTAAACGATAAGATCATGACCCCAAATTGGGTAGCAATCATCAGTTTCTTTCTGTCTATTCGATCTGCAGCTACTCCGGCTAAGGGACTCAAGAAGAAAGGAAGTGACCTCGTCCCATTAATAGCCCCCAACATGAATGGATCCTCAGTCAGAGTCCAAACCAACCAACTTAAGGCAACTTGCTCCATCCATTGTCCTGAACTAGAGAAAAGCATACTGGTCCAAATAAGTCGATAGTTCCTATAACGAAGAGAAACAAATGTGGTGACCATATGAATGAATCTACCTTACCATGAACATCATTACAAGTTACTCTATTAAAGTGTAGTAATAGCCTGCAAACAAATTATGGGACGTATGTTGACCCTCAAATAAAACCCTGCTAGAGTCCCTTTGCGCAGGAGGTCCGTGATTAACATCAAACTCGATCTGAAATTGTATTCTGCCATTTTAGATAACAGCAGTTTATCATTCAATTACTTAATCAAACTTTAAGCACCCAGGAGGACCCAATATGACCTCGGACACACGGTACGGAGAGGACATTGAAGAACTTAAGGAACTTGCCACGACTCATTTTTGGCCACACTCCAGACAAGCAGCCGACATGTCTTCATCAACTGGAGTTAAAATGGTCGACAAGGCTGAAGGAGTTTGGGTTCACGACGTGGAAGGCTCTACTTGGATGGACACTCTATCCGGACTCTGGCTTATAAATATAGGGCACGGCCGAAAAGAAATTGCTGAAGCAGTATTTAATCAAATGCAACAAATTTCTTTTTCTCCATCTGGAACAGTAAGTCCACCAACAATCAAACTAGCAGCAACTCTAGCAAGCATGTTCACTGACAAAGAAGCTAGAACATATTTTGTGAATGGAGGGTCCGAGGCGGTAGAGACGGCTCTCAAAATGGCCAAAAATTATCATAAAAACAACGGAGAGCCAACAAGATGGAAAATCATCAGTCGCCGTGGTTCATATCATGGAGCAACCTTCGCATGCATGAGTCTTGGGGGGGGAGGAATTAGTGCGCCGGTTAACTTTGGGCCTCTTGTCCCTGGAAACATTCATATCGAACAACCCAACGGATACACTGGACGGTGCTGCTCTGCAAATGGGGGATGCACACTAGATTGTGCCAGGGATCTAGAGAGAGCAATTTTGCACGAAGGACCATCCACAGTAGCGGCTTTTATTGGAGAACCCATATCGGCGGCAGCCGGAATCCATTTACCCCATCCAGAATATTGGCCCACTATTAGGGAAATATGCGACAAATATGGTGTCCTTATGATATCAGATGAAGTCATCACTGGTTTTGGGCGCACCGGCAAAATGTATGCAACAGAACACTGGAATGCTCAACCAGATATATTTACTGTAGCTAAGGCACTAACTAGTGGGTATTTGCCAATAGGTGCTACAGTAGCAACTAAAAAAATTGCCGATATATTTATAGGTGAACATGACAAAACTTTTGGGCACCTGATCACCTTCGGAGGGAATCCTGCCTCTTCCGCAGCCGCACTTGCTAATTTGGCAATCCTTCAGGGTGAAGATATGGTTGCCAATTCTGAAACAATGGGAAACTACTTATTTGAGCAATTAGAAACATTGTATCGACATAAGATAGTTGGAGACGTAAGGGGTGGCAAAGGACTACTCTGCGCTATCCAACTGGTTAAGGATCGAGAAACCAAAGAACGGTTCCCGAAAGAAGCCAAGTTGTCCGATAAAGTAAACACCCTCATGGACCAGCACGGATTGTTGGGCCGGGGAGGAGACATTATATCGCTCTCTCCGCCCCTCTGTATAACTAAGGATGAAGTCGATTATTTGGTAACTCAACTAGATTCAATCATTCAACAAGTGCAAACCGACTTATAGTTTCAATACTCCGTAAATAATTAGGCTCCCATATTAAATGGGAGCCTAATTTAAAAACTCTGTCTTATATACCTTGAACGATCTTAAGACATGTTCTTATAGTAAAACTGAATTCTAGATTTACCTTCCTCAAGTATTCCTATAAGTCCATCCTCATCTATTCTAATCGCTTTAGGTCTTCCAAAGGACTTGTTTCCTTCTTCAATCTTAGCCGCTAGTTCGGGATCTTCTATCGCCACAGCTCCTTGCCCACCGGACCCAGCAAGGTTAGCGTCAGCAACTTCTTGCCCCCACTTTGATAACCCTGTAGCATCACCATTTAACGTTATTAAATGTTTACCCTCAGGATCAAAAACTTCTACTTTATTGCCCCACCAATCCGTTATGAAAACATCTCCATCTTTATCCACCGCAACCCCACCGGGCCTATCTAATTCACCTTGGCCCTGTCCATAAGAGCCAAAAGACATAATGAAGCTTCCGTCAGGACTAAATTTCTGTACGCGTCCATTTCCCCAGTCAGCCACATAAATATCTCCCTTTGAATCTATATTTATACCCCACGGGTTCATGAATTCGCCTTCACCCGAACCTTGCTTGCCAAAAGCAAACAAGAATTCTCCATCTTTCGTGAATTTGGATACGCGATGGTTTTGATTTTCTGTAATGTACAGATTGTGGTCTTGGTCAAAAACCATACCAGCTGGACCATCTAATTCGCCAAGTTCTGAACCTGACTTGCCCCAATGTCTGAGATAGTTAGGTTTAAACTTATCGCTGGTCTCCAATATTTCGCCTTCCCATTCTCCATTACCATCGTAGACGGATACCCTATTCAGCCATTCATCCGCCATATAAACCAACCCTTGTTCGTCAACTGCTAGTGCGGTCGGCCAAATGAATTGACCATCACCTGTCCCATAAGTAGCAAATTGACCAACGAATCTTTCATCTTTAGTGAATTTACCTACGCGTCCGCAAGGCTCTCCTTCCGTACCACGACTGATAGCAAAAATCATGTTTTCGTAAAAAACCATGTCTACAGGATTACGAAAACCTGGACCGCCTGGAGCGGGTTTAGCTATGTGGTAACTATACTGGAAGTTACGACCACGAGACTGCTTGGTTGTCATTGTTACTTCCTCCTAACCTATTCTAAATCCTTATTCTCTTCTTAAAACCAATTACTTGAGAGCTTACTATCCAAGTTGATATTCCCTAACGGCTGTTATCAATCTAAGCATTTCAGTCACTCTATCAGTAAAGGCAGCTTTTTCTTCTTCGCTTGTCCCTCTTTTTGCAGGACCATTAGCTTCAGCGTGCGCTATCAATTCTAGTCTTGTACCATCGGCTACTTTTATAGGACCAACCAAATCGAGGCAGCCATCCACAAGATCTTCCGGAGACAATTCTTCCTGCGTGGCTAATCGGTCGATTATTGATCGAATTCCAGCAAATCGCGAATTGCCAACGTGGTCTCCGACGAAGTTAATGCGCTCCACTAACTGTCCACTATCTATCCATTCATGTCCCGTATGCCACCCTTCAACACTAGGGGGACCAAGTATTGTCTGTCCCTGGTATTCTGTCTCCATAGCTATATCAGTAAGAAATGGCTCTGGCCTCTGATGATGTTTTACCAATTTCATAGTCCCAATTATCAATTCAACTGGGCTTTTCACCTTGGAACACCAATTCTTCTCATCTTTGAAAAAGTCGGAGTTGAATATAACTCTTAAAGTCTGCCTAATGTCATAATTCGAACTCTGGAATGCCTCTCCAATAATATTAAGAGCCACTGGATCGGCTGGAGCTACATCCTGCCAGCTGGGTACTTGGACTTCATCCCCTACGAAAAAGTTATATATGTGACGCGAAACGAATCTAGTGGTTGCGGGATGCTTCATTATTAAATCGATAACATCCTCACCATTAAATCTACCTCTATGTCCCAATATAACCTTTTCCCCATCATCATGATCTTCTGGTATATATTGGAAAATATTTTTCAGGAATGCGCCGGCTCCACCAGCGCCTACCGCGCCTTGTCCGACCGTCCAACCAGTAAAGGCTCGAGATACCTCTTTCACGTCTTCCTCAGTGTAATTACCTTGTCCCATTGAAAACAACTCAAGTAATTCGCGACCCCAGTTTTCATTACCAGAATCCTTATGGTTGTCAACATTATCTAACCATTTAAGCATTCCTGGATCCATAGATACTTGCATCAACAAATCACGATAACTACCAAAACCATAGTCTCGAAACATCTGGATTTGATCCATCATCATTGGAGGACCAACTTTAATGAAACTAGTTGCAAAAACCTGGTGCCAAAAGAGAGCTATCTTCTCTTCTAACGGACGTTTGGAGTTAATCATTTTATAAACCCAATACGCCATCGCATTTGGTTGGTTACCAGAAGGAAATACATAGCCGGGATTATGACGGCAAATTTCCCGATCATCTAAGTCTGGAATTCCATGGCCATCCGGATCCAGAAGCTCCTCTACAGTCGCTTCGTATCCCTTTGCTACCCTCATTTCCAATTCTTCTCTGCTGGCTCCAAAACCAGCTCTCCGCATTAAATGTGCCATTAAAGCAATATCTTTACTATCTGCCATTACTCAACTCCTAGTTAAGTTTATTGTTAACACCATCAGCCCAAATTAACCGTCACTCTTTTCATAAAATATGACGGTAGGCTTCTTCATTATTATCTATATCACCCTAATAGGTGTCAAGAAATTACCTTTATATAGCGCAGCTACTTGGCTACACCCAGAATTACGGTGCATTTCGGAGTAAATTTAATGCCGAGCCCGCCTTGAACCACTTAATTTGAGCTTCATTATATGTATGCCTCAGTTCAATCACGTGCTCTGAACCATCTGCGTGATGTAAAACACACTTTATTAACGTTCCTGGCTTCAATTCATTTAACCCCAACAAACTTATTTTGTCTTGTTCTTTAATCAAGTCGTAATCATCAGAATTTGCGAAAGTGACAGCCAGCAAGCCCTGTTTCTTTAAATTCGTTTCGTGGATTCTCGCAAAACTTTTAACTATGATAGCTACCGCTCCTAGATATCTTGGTGAAAGGGCAGCATGCTCCCGGCTACTCCCTTCTCCATAGTTATCATCTCCCACCACTACCCATTGTGCCCCTGAACGTTTATATCCCCTGGCAATTTGAGGCAAAGGGATGTCAGCTTCTCCACTAATACGATCAAATCCAACTCCTATTTTGCCGGTATATGCATTAACAGCCCCAGTTAACATATTGTCACTCAAATAGTCCAAATGTCCTCTATATCGAAGCCATGGCCCCGCAGGGGAAATATGATCAGTCGTGCATTTCCCCGCAACTTTGATCAATAAAGCAGCTTCGATAAAATCAGCTCCATCCCATGGACTGAAAGGTTCCAATACCTGCAATCTATTACTAGAAGGATCTATTACTACATCAATGGCCTGACCATTTTCAGGAGGTTCTACGTAAGTGTCATCCCCTTCCAGGAATCCATTTTCCGGCACATCTGGCGCGATTTGAGGGGCCTCCAATTTATATAAAGTCCCATCTCCAGACCGCAATTCATCCTTTAAAGGATTAAAGGTTAATCGTCCCGCAAGACCTAATGCTATAACAATCTCTGGACTGGCAATAAAATTCATAGTCTCCCCGTTGCCGTCGTTCCTCTTAGGAAAATTCCGATTGTACGAAGTAACTATCGTATTAGGCTGCCCTTTTTCACTTTCAGCTCTATTCCATTGACCGATGCATGGACCACATGCGTTTGCCAACACTTTAGCATCTATTTGCTTTAAGGCATCCATTTGTCCGTCTCTTTCAATTGTAGCCCTAATCTGCTCTGAACCTGGTGTTACCAAAATAGGTACCGCTGATCTCCCTCCATGTTTATATGCCTGCAACGCTACATCAGTTGCCCTACTCATATCTTCATACGAAGAGTTGGTACAACTGCCTATTAGAGCAACTGATATCTGATCCAAATAGCCCATTTTTTCCACTTCTTCGGCTAATTGTGAGATAGGTCTAGCCAAATCCGGGGTATGCGGCCCCGCTACATATGGCTCCAACTCTGAAAGATTAATTTCAATTACCCGGTCAAAAAATCCTTCAGGAGCTTCCTCTATTTCTTGGTCAGCCTGCAAAAGATGAATGTTACTATTTGCGATAGATGCAAGATTTCCTCGTTTAGTGGCCCTCAAATATCTAGCCATGTGTTCATCATATGGAAATAACGAACCTGTAGCTCCTAATTCTGCACCCATATTTGCTATAGTAGCTTTCCCTGTGCAACTTATACTTCGAGCTCCACTTCCAAAGTACTCTATTATCGAGTTAGTCCCTCCGGAAACCGTTAGTACACTAGCCAAAAATAATATTACATCCTTAGGAGCCGTCCATCCTTGAAGATTACCCGTTAGATGTACACCAATTCTCTTCGGGTATTTTAATTCCCACGTTAAGCCTGCCATAACATCAGCCCCATCAGCCCCTCCAACTCCTATTGCCAACATTCCCAATCCACTAGCATTAGGTGTATGAGAATCGGTTCCAATCATTAAGCCCCCGGGAAACGCATAATTTTCTAAAATCACTTGGTGAATTATCCCGGCTCCAGGTCTCCAAAAGCCCATGCCGTATTTGGCAGAAGCCGATTCCAAAAAGTTATATACTTCGTTGTTTTCGAGAATCGCCTTTGCAGTATCAGATTCTCTACCTAGATTGGCTTGTATTAAATGGTCACAATGGACTGTAGTCGGTACAGCGACCCGCTTTCTTCCAGCCTGCATAAACTGAAGAATTGCCATTTGCCCAGTAACATCCTGATGAGCTACTCGATCAGGTCGCAATTGGAGATAACTTTCTCCTACAAGTATCTCCGCATCACCTGGATCATCTAAATGCGTTAACAATATTTTGTCAGTCAAGGTGAGAGGTTTATTAGTGCGTTTTCGCAAAATCCTAAGGTTCTGATCCATCTTCAAATAAACTTCAGAAACGAATTGTTCGGTCGATCCTACAGTGTCCAACCTTGTCACCATCCTAATTTGATCTATTTATACCGACATGTTGAATATATAACATAATATCACCCTAACACCTGAGTGCAAACTACTCTTCAACTAACTGAAACTTGGAACTTTAATCTGTCTCAGATAGAATACATTTATTATTATGAAGTTCGCCCCACAAGAGGAGTAGCGAATGCGGATTGAAACACTAGCTATCCATAGTTCTTTAGATATTGATCCTAGTACTGGTGCCGTCCATACCCCGATAACTTTAACTACAACATTTGAGAGGGATACTGATGGGGAATATCCTCGAGGCTACATTTATAGCCGCTTAGGCAACCCCACTCGTTCATTATTAGAGAAATCTGTAGCCCAGCTCGAGAACGGTAGTGAAGCAATGGCTTTTTCTTCCGGCATGGCTGCCATAATGGGAGTATTTCAAACATTATCTCCCAACGATCATGTGATAGTACCAAAGGATATATTCCATGGAACGACCTGGTTGTTAACTGACCTCATGAAGCGTTGGCAACTAGAATCGACCTTCATCGACATGTCCAATCTCTCAGAATTACGGAGTGCTATTAGAACCAATACCAAAATGATTTTCATTGAAACTCCATCTAACCCTTTGTTAAAAATCACTGATGTTAGGGAAGTAGCTAATCTTGCAAAAGACTTAGCCATAACAACAGTGGCCGATAATACATGGAGTTCACCGATTGGCCTTCTCCCTTTGGAATTCGGCATTGACATTGTAATCCACTCCACTACAAAATATTTCGGAGGTCACGGAGACGTTACAGGGGGAATAGTTGTCACGAAAAAAAGCGATGATCTTTCGACCAAAATACGGGACATTCAAATAAATGGTGGCGCGATTCCTTCACCATTTGATTGCTGGCTGATACTCCGCGGTATAAAAACATTACCTTATAGAATGCGAGCGCATTCAGAAAACGCAGGTAAATTGGCACGATTTCTGCAATCCCATCCCCAAGTAGATAAAGTCTATTTCCCGTGGCTTGAAACCAACCCTGGATACCAGATAGCTAAAAGTCAAATGAAACTATCAGGAGGAATGCTATCCTTTCAACCAATAGGGAACTCGGATAGGGCTTATCGTGTAGCAGCTAATACCAAATTATTTACTCGCGCGACAAGCCTTGGAACTTATCTGAGCTTGATTGAACACAGGGCTTCCATAGAAGGACCAGAAACCCAGGCTCCAGATAATCTACTGCGAGTTTCTGTAGGATTAGAAAACATAGACGATCTTATGGAAGATATCGACCAGGCGCTAAACGCTTCAATCTAGGGCAACGCTATAATTATCTATAGCTATAAGACTGCGTAGCAGTACGTTAGTTCCATTAGCACAATCCTCAGGGCTACTATACTCTTCGGGCGAATGACTGACGCCATACAAACTTGGGACAAAAATCATCCCTACTTCGGTTAAATGGGCCATTGCCTGAGCGTCATGTCCAGCTCCACTAGGCATATCTAGCATAGTGAATTCCAATTCTTTAGCAGCAATTTCCATGTTGGATTTTATAAGTGAAGCAACTTTTTCTGGTTGCGTTGAGCCATGACGCTCAACGGATATAGATACACCGAATTGTTCCTCTAATAATTTCATGGAGTTTCTAAACTTAAGTTCAGCCTCATCCATCTTTTCCATTTCTACATCCCGAAATTCCACATCCAGATCTACGTTTCCCGGTATTACACTGCCTTGACCGGGACTGACTAGCAAATTACCTACTGTAGCAACCCGGCATATATCATTCACTTTTGCTATCTTATTCACAGTTTGAATTATATGGGATGCTGCTAAAAGAGGATCCCTGCGACCATCCATAGGTGTTGTACCCGCGTGATTAGCGACACCTCTTACAGAGACTTTTAATGCGATTTTACCAGTTATCGCGGTTACTAAACCAATCTGGATTTCTGATTGATACAGAATAGGACCCTGCTCAATATGCAGCTCCAAATACGCCCTGAATTCTCTCGAATCACGAACTGCGGATTCGATTCGCAACAAATTACCACCTATTTTATCGAGTCTATCCGCAATTTCTCTTTCTTCGATCGCATCCTGTCCAATGTCTTCATCAGAAAGCAATCCCGCCATTGCCCTACTACCATACAACCAACGAGAAACTCCCGTTCCTTCTTCATTGCTAAAATTAATCACTTCGATCGGGTGGCGTGTAATCCAACCAAAGTCGTTTAGGGCCCTGACGGTTTCAATCGCCCCAAGAACCCCCAAGGCTCCGTCATATTTCCCACCATCAGGAACCGTATCAGTATGTGACCCCATAGCTATCACAGGGAGTTCGTCAACACTACCGTCTCGTCTACCAATCATATTCCCAGCTGCATCCACCCTTACTTCCAAACCAGCTTCAGTCATTAACTTACTAATATATCGTCTTCCCTCGATATCCTCATTGGAATAAGCTAATCTCTGCATTCCGGTTACAGATGAACCAATGGAGCCCAGGTTTTGCAAGCTTTGGTTTAATCTTTTGGGATCTATCTGAATATCCATCACGATTTAAGCAAACATTGCGATTTGATCACAAACACCGCTCTGTCTCTCTCCTTATATAAGACCTCAACTCCTGGGGAAGGTTCACTGAACCCACACTAGCATTTTCTGCTATACGCTCGGGTTTACTAGTAGCAGGAATTTGCACCGAAACTCTCTCATCAGCTAATACATAAGCTATCAATGCCTGAGCCCAAGTTTCAATGCCGAATTCCTTAAGGGGACCTATATCGGGGTCTGATTTAAGTTCCCTTAACAAAGCCCCGTTTCCAAATGGCCTCATAACTATCACTCCTATGCCCATTTCCTCGGCCAATGGAAGGATCGTTTCCTCCACATCGTGTTCCATCACATTATAAGATATTTGAATGGTGTCAAATCTCCCAGTTCTCATCATTTTAGCCATTAATGGCAACGCGGTTGGCATCTGATGAGTTACCCCGGTTAAGCCAATCTTCCCTTCTGCTTTCATTTCTTCCAGTACAGTAATATGAGTTTCCCAGTCTACCTGGTTGTGTATTTGCATCACATCAATATAATCCGTTTTCAGCAATGCAAATGATTTAGCCATCTGCGCAATTCCAGCATCCTTCCCCTCTATCCAAACTTTAGTGGCCAAAATAAAATCAGATCGCTTCCCTTCCATCGCGATACCAATCACTTCCTCAGACTGTTTATACATAGGGGACGTATCAATAAATTTAACTCCGTGTTCTACACATGAATCGAGTATAGTTCGACGGACCTTTATTTCATCATCCGTTATGACATCAAATGTAGCGAATGTGCCTAGACCTATTACGGGCACTTCAATGGTACCCAGCATCCGAGTTTGCATATCCACAATCTCCTTCAGAATTTATTAGAACTGTTGCCTATACAAAGGCAGAAGCACCTGCGTTTCCCAAGAATCATAGAATAAAACTGCAGGCCATCTGAGCCCATGTAATAAGTTATTCAGCCTCTACTTGAATCGACAATGAATGTATGGCGTTATTTGCATACCCCCTATAGTTCCAAGGTATGTTCTTCGGCTGTGTATTACCATTAGAATCGGTAGCCCTAGCCATTAACAAAAAATGTCCGGTAGTTCCAGGCTCGCATGCAATTGCCCACTTGCGCCAGGCGTGAGGGCCATTGTTGTCTCCTAAATCCGCATCGCACCATGTCAGTCCATCATCGCAGCTGACTTCAACTTTTTCTATGCTTCCCTCTCCAGACCAAGCCAATCCCGCAATGTTTACAATTTGGCCCTTTACAATCTGCCCTTGCGCAGGAGTGTTTATTAAACATTTAACCTTAACGGTTGTAACAGGATCTTTTTGCTCTGTCACATCCATCCCTTGATTTACCATCACATAGCGTCGCGATTGAAAGAACCCGTCAAAAGCCTTATCACTAACTTCTATTTCCATTAACCATTTAACCGATGCCATTCCATACCATGAAGGGACCAAAAGCCTCAGAGGATATCCGTGACTAGGTGTTAACTGATCCCCATTCATTTCATAAACCAATAGCGTATCAGGATCTAGAGCCTTATCCAAAGGCAAACTTCTAGTATAATTTAGATTAAAAGAAACTCCATCATCCGTTTCCTGCCCACTGTCTGCGCCTTTGAAGACTACTTCTTTAGCAGTTTCTAGGAGCCCTGCCTTAGTCAGCACTTCAGAAAGTGAGACTCCTCGCCAACGAGCAGTACTTATCGCCCCATGGCCAAATCTTAGCCCTTCCGCTGGTGGATTTACATGTACCCTGCTATTGCCAGCACATTCCATCGTTGCCATCAATTCTCTACTTGGCATCGACCTTAAATCCTCGAGGGTCAGTTCTATAGAACGGGCAGTTTTGCCCTTAATCTTCAATCTCCAACTCGATTCGTTAATGTCAGGAACAGAAGCAAAGTGACTTCTAACATAGAAATCATCGGTTGGTGTAACCACAGAATCCATAGCTGTGAAATCCGCTTCTTGACATAGAGGTGATTCAGACACCGTTATCAAATTGGCTTTATTTTTCTTTCTATCAGAATTAACTTCCATCACCTAGTCTCCGTATAATTTCTATTGAAAAGTTCCTTATTCCACAATTTCTGTTGTGCCACCTGCTAGCGTTACAGTTATATGAGAAAAACTTGAATCACTGGTAGCCCCATGCCAATGAATTTCACCTGCCGCAACATGCACGGTGTTACCTTTAGTAACTACAAATTCCTTTTCCTCCGTAGCTACTATGCCCTTCCCTTCTGTAACAAAAAGCAACTGATCGCTACTATGCCGATGAAATTTATTCCTGGCACCAGCCTCGAAATTTATCACACTACTAACAAAAAACTCACTATTTGACTCATCGACCAACCCTTGCTTAGAAACAGACCCGCCAAAGAATATAGGCGCTGACGTAGTATCCTCCATTGGAACCGCCCCATTTTCTATTATTCGCATATACCTTTCCTTTGAAATCGCATCGAACCATTTGTAAATGCTTATTAAAACTCATTCACATTCATAATTATGTAGGTCATAAAACGATTGATTTAGAGTTATATGAGTATAAGGTTTGCCCCTCGAATAGACAAGAAGACCAATTAAGAAGTGACTACATAGATTTATTGCGCTAGAATATCTTTCTATGTCGAACTACAACATATGCAGAATTTGAGGCGTTCACGGTAAGTTGACTTATTTTATTGGTTCGTCTTTTCATTTTTATAATTCCGACTTGGCAGGTATATGAAGTGGCTTTTTGGATTGTTGCTTTATCGCTAATTATTGTTGAGGGCCTAATTGTCTTTTTTGCTCTCCGCATTAAAGTTAAACCATTAGCAAATACTACATTTATCAGCACCCGGCCTATGGAAATTATCTGGACCCTGTTACCAATGGTTTTAATATGGGCGACAATTATGTTTTTCTTTATTGAGCGTACACGGGAGAACATATGACGGAGCTTTTAGGAAGTTCCAAAAACAGAATTACTATTGGAAAATTGGCCCTGGTGGCAGCTACAATGACTGTAGGCATAATTATTTATGGTGCTTGGGTACGTGTTTCCGGTTCGGGTCTAGGTTGCCCTGATTGGCCCCTTTGCGATGGAATTGAACTAACTCAATTGGACAGACCCGCCTTAATAGAGTTTGGACATCGGATATATGCAGGCTTTCTTATTGCTATCGTTGCTCTGGGTGCTTTACTAGCTTTCCGTAATCGCAATGAGGACTCAACTACTAGCTGGATAATGAGCATCAGTTTGGTAGCGATTCTCCTCCAGGCGATTCTAGGTTTGCTAACAGTCATGACGGAGCTTCATGGACTCGTACGTTTGCTACATTTACTTCTTGCAATGTCAATATTGGGTCTCCTAACTGTTGCTTCAGTAAGAAACCTAGACTTCCCTAGCTTACCTACTCCAAAATTAACCGATGCAACAATCGTCTTAATAATTGGGGCATTACTTATACTGATTGGTGGAAGCATAGTCGGATCTGGAATCAGCGCTAGTTGTCCTAAATTCCCTCTATGCGGGGATGGACCTGGCTTTATTACTACAATTACTCACTTGAGTCACAGAATTCTTGGCCTGCTATTAATTGTTTTCTTAATACGAAACTCCGTCAAAATTAGAAAAACGAAACACCGTAGAGGCATGATTGCCCTAATACATACAATAACGTTCATACTGATTTGCCAAGGTATCGTTGGATTACTAGTTTTGGAAGCTTTCAACGGAAGGTTTGCGTACCACGAAAGCATTCGAGTGATACATCTAGGCCTCGCGGCAATAATGTGGTGGGGTCTTTCCGCGCTCTGGGCTTTCTCTTGGGAGGCTCATAAAAATTGATTTCCTTAAAAATACGGCAAATTGTGGCCCTTTCAAAACCTCGAATAATCGCCTTGCTAATTTTCACCACAATTTGTGGAATGGTTCACACGGCAGCAGGCTTTCCAGGGTGGCTTGAAACCATAACTGTCGTAATAGGGGTATCCTTATCAGCAGCTGGCTCTAACGCCATAAACCAAGCTTTGGATGCAGATATTGACGGAACCATGACCCGTACACGTCATCGCCTAGTCCCCAGCAACCAAGTCTCGTCCCAAACGGCCGTACTTATAGGCATCGTATTGATAATCCTTGCTGTACTAATTATGACTACTTTACCTAATCTTCTGGCCGCGGCCTTAACTTTATTGGCTTCAATCACCTACATCTTTTTGTACACCATCCTCCTAAAAAGATATTCCTGGAATAACATAGTAATTGGTGGCGCCGCTGGTGCATTTCCGCCGCTGATAGGATCTTCAGCTATTAGCAGTGAAATTACTATAATGGGTCTATACATGTTTGTTCTGATTTTCTTCTGGACACCGCCTCATTTCTGGACACTTTCCCTCTTATTGAAAGATGAATACTCTGCTGCAAAAGTACCTATGCTTTCTGCAGTTGCCAGCCACCATGAAATAAGCCTACAAATAATTTTATATTCTATCCTATTAATAATCTTGCCCTGGCTTCCATATGCCGCTGGGTATTCAGGACCGTTCTTTCCAATAATAGTAACCCTATTAGGAATTGAATGGTTACGAAAATCCTTAGCTTTAAGGAGCAACCCATCTAGAGATATTTATCTTTCATCCTATAAGTATTCTCTACTTTATTTAGCTGGCGTATTTCTCACCTTGGCTTTTGATCCATTATTACCAGGATACCCGATTGGCCTCTAGACGCTTTAATCAGTTTAATATTATTTATTAGAAAGATTGAACAGCAATTGCATGACAAAACCATTCTTTGCTGATACCATAGGTCGCCGGTTAAACTAGTATGACTCCTTCCAAAATCAAGCGAATTCTACTTAGCATACTCGGACTTTTCTTCCTAGGCGTAGGTATCATAGGTTACATCATTCCGGGTTTACCAGGAACAATTTTCCTCATAATCGCGGCAACCCTATTTTTAAGATCATCAGACAGACTCTACAAGGTAGTTACCGAGAATAGGTTTTTCGGCCCACCTACGAAAAGATTCCTGGATACTGGCTCGATGACATTAAGGGCCAAAATAATGTCATGTTCATCCATATGGGTATTTACTATTGCCTCAATCTTATTCGCACCATATGGAACATTCTTTATTACGTTGATACTTATCACGGCCCTTCTAGGTACGATTTACATCGTTTCAAGGCCAACAGACAGAAGAGGCACCTGATAATCTCCCGCAATAATCAACTCCAAACAAGAAATTTGATTGCAAACCATTCGCGCACGCAACAACCAGTAGCGACACTTTGGGTTGTGAAACTCAATTGCTTAACATAACCCCGGTGCATAATCTACAACCTAGGTTTTTAATCACATCGTATTCAGTCAGACACTTCCACTATCATCTCTATTTCTACCGCAACCCCTCCTGGCAAGGAAGCCATCCCAACCGCACTACGGGCGTGACGAGCCTTATCACCCATGAGTTCTACAAGGAAATCAGAGCAACCATTAATAACAGCAGGAGCTTGTGTGAAATCTGGCGTACAATTAACCATCCCCAATACTTTAACTACCCTATTTATCTTATCTAGATCGCCCAGTTCTTTATCAAGATTGGCAAGTAAGGCAAGAGCACAGCTTCGAGCAGCTTCATAGCCCTCATCTACCGTCAAATCTTGTCCAAGCTTGCCTATAAAAGCAGTTCCATCCGCCCTCTTGGGAGTAACACCAGAGGTAAAAACCAGATTACCTGTGCGTACGGTCGGGACATAATTTCCACCCGGCTTAGGTGGAGTTGGCAAGGATATATTCATGCTATTGAGTTTATCTATTATTTGAGACACTTGTTTCACTCCGTAATTTTATTTTAATAGGTGCTCTACCAGAAATTGATTCACCGCAACAAAATTGCCTGACTCATTCAAATTTATATAATTTAGCTGTATTAGCAGCCACTATCATATTCTTTTCATCTTCCGGAACACCTTCCAATATCTCTTCTAGGATAGCCTGGGACCGTGGAAAAGTAGATTCTGCATGTGGATAATCTGAAGCCCAAAGAAGTTTGTCTACACCAATGTCATGTCTATCTCTAATCCCTAGTTCATCATCCTGGAAACTATGGTACACATTACTACGCATCACATCACTCGGCAAAACCGCATTTTTAAACCTAAGCGATGTCTGACTAGACCGCTCTAGATAGGCAACATCCAATCTACGCAGAAAATATGGAATCCAGGCTAACTCGTGTTCAACATTTACAATATTCAAATTCGGGTATCTTTCAAATACTCCAGACAAAACTATTTGGCTAATCGACATCCTAACCCAATGATCGCGATTCACGAATTCTGCTCCAGTAAATTGAACTTTTTCACTGGTTTGGGTTAATTCATTCGAAGATCTTTTAGTGCCATTATGCAAACTTATAGGCATCTGCAAATTTTCCGCTTGTTTCCAAAAGGAATCATAATCTGGATGGTCGTATGTCTCACCAACCCTAGGATAAACACTAATCATTGCTCCGCACATTCCCATAGAATGAGCGCGAATAAGTTCGTCGATTCCCTTATCTATTTCATCGTCAAGTAGAATCATGGCTATCCCTTTAAGTCGGTCCGGATAAGTTTGGCAAAACTCAGATAACCAATCGTTGTATGCGGAAAAAACCTGCCTTATAAACGAACCATCCGGGCCTGCGTACATATTCAATCCGATAGAAGGATAAATTACATCCGCTTTGACCTTGTCGACATCCAAATCGGCTACATGAGCATGTGGGTCATATCCTCCCGCTGGAACATCGGCATAGCTTCCATCACTAGTTATATCACCAGGATTTTCGAATCTCAAACCGGCCATCGAAAATATGCCAATAGCTCCTACACCCAATCCATCACAGTACCATTGATCATATGGAACACCTTTAACCAAATGGGGGATACGGTCCCCATATTTGGGATCCATTCTTTCCAACCACAAATTAGGTGGTTCAACTACATGAGAATCAGACGAAATTACTACTCTATTCGCCAATAAAGCACCTCGTCACTTCAATTACTTCTATCTTACCAGCCGTGATAGCGCCACGCAAAGACCAATTCTCAAATCCTAACATTAATATCAACTAGCGGTTTTTCCAAGGTTCGGTCAAAGGATATATTTTCGAATCCTCAAATGTATTTCGGAATCTGTAGAGTGTCATCTCTGGCTCAATAGGAGCATAAGGCATATGTTCAGATTCATCTATCTTAGCAACAATAACCCATGGACCGGGAGTCTTCAAAGCTTCTTGAAATATCGCTTCAAATGCACTCTCATCTGATACAGTAGCAGTATTAGAAATCCCGCACCCTATTGCCACTTTTTCTAAGTCGGTTCCCATCGCTGTATGAGAAGCTTGACGTCCTGTTTGTTCCCACTGCTCATTATCCCAAACAACAACTATCAAGTTAGCTGGATTTTCCCGACCTATCGATGCCAAAGTTCCCATATTCATCAGCAATGACCCATCACCGTCCAAAGAGATCACAATCTCTCGAGTAGAAATAGCCATGCCCAGAGCAATAGAAGAGCATAATCCCATAGAACCCCAAGTGTAAAAATTACGGTCTCTGTGACCTGCATGCCAAAGCTCGTCAGTAGTAGGCCCTAAATTACTAACTATAGGCAATGACCCAGCATGCCGCAAAACAATTTTTGTAGCAGTAAATCTAAGCAAGAGCACCTCTGTGTAATAATGGAGTAAGACAAAGAGCTACGGGTTCTCTACTGGCGTAACATAGTTCAAGAGCACCATCAACGATTTCTCCCAACTCTGTTTTATCAGAACACGTATAGTAGGGAATCCCTAGAATATCTAATATTGGTCTCGAGGCCCTTCCCATAGGCACCTGAGCAATATTGAACTCACCCAACTCTCCACGCAAGTTAATGAACAAGGGAATGGGTGCTCTGCAAGGCATACACAAGCTTGCTATTGCATTTATACTGTTTCCTAACCCACTGGATTGCATAAAAACGGCCGCTCTTTTCCCCACAGCGTATGCCCCTACTGCTACTCCAATGGCTTCCTCTTCTCTGGTTGAAGAAACGACTCTGAAATACGAGTCTTCTTCCATGAGCTTCGTCGCCTGGTGTATGCTTATATCTGGCACATAAGAAATAGACGATATCCCAGCTCTTTTTAAACAATCCACTAACGTCTCAGCCCAATTCATAAACGTACCTCTAAATTAGAAAGAACCCTCTCGTGCCTAAGACGATTCCAGGGCTCTTTCTTAATTAAGAACGACAATTCATCTGCGTTCTGTTACATCCTATCTAACTCAGATTCATACTTAGGAAAGTAGTTAAACACCTTCAGTGTAACTAATCTCTTAACTAAAGCTGTTTTTAGGACGCCTTTCCTATCCGAAACATTTTTGTGCCACATGTTGGACATGTCCCTTGAGTTGCGGGACGACCATTTTTCATAGTGATCTGCTGGGCGTTACTGATTTCCCTTGACGATCGACACTTAACGCAATAAGCCTGCATGATTCCCTCCATATTTGAAGTCTCAAACTAATAATACATAACTTGCCTAAAATATCAACCCTCTATAGAATCTGTTATAGACTGTTTTTCATATTTCGTCATGAAGTCCAACACATAAGGTAATACCAAACATGCCAAAAATGACAGGTGGAGAAGCACTCGTAAAATCACTATACGTAGAAGGCGTAAGGGTTCTATTTGGTTTGCCCGGTGTGCAAATATATCATGCTCTTGATGCCCTTGTGGATGAACCCAGGATCCAATTCATTACCACCCGCCATGAGCAAGCAACCACATATATGGCCGACGGGTATGCTCGCACAAGCGGTAAAGTTGGCGCGTCACTTGTAGTGCCAGGACCAGGACTATTTAATGCATCAGCTGGTATAGCCACTGCTTATGCTGCCTCTAGCCCGATCCTCATAGTCTCAGGGCAAATTCAACGAGACCTGATTGGAATTAGACGTGGCGTCCTCCATGAAATTGATGATCAATTAGATACCATAGCCCCTGTTACAAAATGGCGTTGCCGCATTCTAGATCCTAAAGGAATCCCTGCAGCTATCAATGAAGCTTTTTATTACCTTAGAACTGGTCGTCCCCGACCAGTAGAAATAGAAATCCCCCCAGACACGCTGTCAGAGATAGCAGATGTGGAAATATTGGATCCTGCCATTATTCCCATACAGGCCCCTGATTCCAATCGAATTCAAGAAGCCGTAAAAATGATAACTTCGGCTAAGAACCCCATATTTTGGGCAGGAGGCGGCGCAATATCCTCCAATGCATCAAAAATCCTTCTAGAATTAGCAGTACATCTTCAAGCCCAAGTAGTAACAACGCCAGAAGGAAAAGGCATGATCCCCGAAGATCATTACTTGTCAGCAGGAGTAATGGCTGGTCGTGGTGATCAGTTGTTAGCTGACAACGATTTAATCATTTCTATCGGAAGTAGAATGGCCAATTTCAACACTGCTACGTCCTCTAGTACTGGTCTCACTGATATTGAAATATCCTCAGATAAAAGACCTCAAGTCATACAAATAGATATCGACCCAGAGGAAATAGGCCGGAATTACACGAAGACATTTGGTCTGGTTGGTGATGCACGAACTACACTTGAAAGCATCTTCAAAATTATTGCATGTACCACTCCAGCTAGCCCCAATAGGGCAGACGAATTTATCGCTAGCAAGGATAAGACGAAAAGCAATGGCATTCTGGAACCCCAAAACTCCTTCACATCCGCTATTCGTTCCGCTATCCCGCGTGATGCGATTGTCGTTAGCGGTATGACGCAAATCGGCTACTACAGTAGAAGACATTTACCTATGTATGATCCCAGAACCTACATCACATCTTCATACCTAGGAAACCTGGGCTACGCCTATCCGACTGCCTTGGGAGCTAAAGTAGCGAACCCCAATAAAACGGTGGTAGCTTTATCCGGAGACGGAGGATTTCTCTTCAACTCACAGGAATTAGCTACAGCTGTCCAATACGGAATTAACGTAATTGCAATAGTCTTTAACGACAACGCATATGGAAACGTTCTACGCGATCAAACGAAGCAGTTTAATGGTCGTGTTATGGGCTCTAGGTTACATAACCCCGATTTCCTCAAGCTAGCCGAATCATATGGAGTAAAAGGCATCAAAGCCGAAGGCCCTGAGGAGCTTCGTGATGCGCTAGAAATGCAAATTGCCAACCCCAGCCCGACTCTTATTGAAGTGCCAGTAGAAATGATGCCCTCCCCATTCAACTAGCAAAAAACCTATGCCCAAATTCATGGGACTAGCCGCCAATTTATACGACATTAAAATATTCAGGAGATATATCCCTAAGCTTAACTATTGATTCTACAAAGTTAAGAATGTCTGCATCGTTATTATAAAAGTATGGTGATATCCTCAACCCTCCAGGTCGTGCATCAGTTATAATCCCTGCTTTTTTGAGCTCAGTCACTAACGCCGCGGGATCGCCAGCTTGAATACACGTAATACTAGCGTGCTCATCTGCCGAGTCTGGAATATTTAGAGAAAACCCAGCATCTATTAGAGCTGATATTAATTTCATAGTTAGCCTATTCGTACGGTGCCGAATTTCTTCTACTCCTATTCTATTGATGAGTGCCATGCCCGCTTTAGCGGAGTAAACAGCGGATATCGATGGAGTTCCATTTTCCAGCCTCCTAGCATCATCTTTAAAAACCATCTGGTGAGGATTAAAATCAAACTGCTGTTTATGAGCGAACCACCCGGTAAACGAAGGATTTAATTGACCTACTAGGTCCCTATTTACATACATATAAGATATACCTGGTCCACCCAGAAGCCATTTCAACCCGCCAGTTAACAGTATATCCACATTACTATTAGCAACATCCATAGGTATTTGACCACATCCTTGATAATCATCTATTAAAAGCAAGGCGCCTTTATTTCTACAGATATTCCCAATTTCCTCTACATTCTGAATATAACCACTATTAAAGAAAACACGACTCGTAGCGACAAGAGCAGTATTATCATCAATTGAGTCCCTAAATCGCTCCACATCAATCGTAATTTTATCTTCAGAAGGTAGAATTTGGACATCAACCCCGTTCTTCTTCTGCGCCAACAGTTGATATGCGACCGTTGGAAAATCCATCTCAGTGGTTATAACCTTATTTCGTTTCTTCAAATCCATACCGCTAATCAAGCTAGAAAGACCAACTGAGATGCTTGGTTGAATAGCTGTTTCCATTAAGCTGCAATTAATAAGTTGAGAAAATTCGTGACGAACGGAATCTATTTCTTCTAGCCAATGAGAGTACCAAGCCGATGCTCCATATTCTTCCCATAAATCTAGGTATGTTTGGATACCTTCCTTAGAACTGTTCGACAACAATCCTAGCGAACAAGTATTCAGATAATTCAGCTTACTCAAGGTAGGAAATTGTCTTCTAAGGGACATCCATTCGTTTTCCGTTCTCAAAGTATTGCTCCTACATCGAAATTGTTAGGATCCAAAGGATAACATAACCTATATCCAGATATATGGGTTCTATTGTATATTACAGTAAGAGTAGCCTATATATCTCATGATCAGATATTCGCTAACCATCCCATAAGGAACAGCATAAATGGCCATCGAAGGAACAATCCCTTTCAAGGGATATCAAATTTGGTACCGGATAGTTGGCTCAAAAGAAGATACTGGGAAATTCCCCCTGCTCTGCCTACATGGCGGCCCAGGTGCTGGGTATGACTACTTGGAATCATTAGATGATATGGCCTCGACCGGCAGAAGAGTAATTTTTTATGACCAATTAGGATGTGGAAATTCAGACCAGCCTGACGACCCTTCTCTTTGGACTGTTGACCTTTTTGTAGAGGAAGTGTCAGCAATACGCCATTCGTTAGGGCTTAAAGAAACTCATATTCTAGGACAATCTTGGGGAGGCATGCTAGCAATGGCATACGCATTGACCAAACCGTATGGGATAAGAAGTCTTACTGTCGCAAGTTCTCCTGCAGATATGCGCCAATGGGTCACAGAAGCTAACCGGCTTCGTAAGCTATTGCCGCCAAGCACGCAAGAAACTCTACTTCATCACGAAGTCTCCGGAACGACTGATTCTACTGCATATCAAGAAGCGACTTTAGAATTTTACAGAAGGCATGTTTGCCGTCTTGATCCTTGGCCTGACTACGTCAATCGTACATTTGCTAAAATCGAACAAAATCCACAGGTATATCACACTATGAATGGACCTAGCGAATTCCATGTAACTGGGAAACTAAAGGAATGGACCATCGTTGACAGACTCGGGGAGATTGAGATCCCTACATTAATTACTTCTGGACACTACGATGAAGCTACACCTCTTATTGCAAAGACAGTGCACGATGGAATTCCAAACTCAAAATGGGTAATATTTGAACATAGTTCTCACATGGCACATGCAGAAGAACGTGAACGATATATGGAAGTGCTAAGTGCATTTTTGGACGAAATCGAAACAATATAGAAAATTTTATAGCAGCAGGTTAAAACATGGCTACATATATATTGCTCTCTACGTTAACACCAGCAGGCAGAGGTAAAGCTCTAACACACCCAGAGTTCGTATCTCAAGCAGAGACAAATTTGAAAATCCCAGGCGTCCAAGTTCTGGGCCAGTATTATGTCCTAGGAGAGTATGATCTAGTAAGCATAGTCGAAGCTGATGATAATCAAGCATTGGCCAGGTTTTCTTTGGAATTGGGAGTGGCCATGGATGCCAATATTCAAACTCTCTCTGTAATTCCAGTGGGTAGATTCGAGCCTTCCGAAGGTATTTCGGACGATAAAGAATCAATTTTTGAACCAGAAACACCTACCACGGAGCCAGAAACAGTAAACGATTGACATCTATTAGGGTAGCCATTTTATAATGCTCACACATAGCAGTAAGGAGGACTAGGACAGTGGAACAAGCTATTGCATATTATAACGGGAAGTGGATGCCAAAAGATGAATGCAGATTACCGATGGATGATCGTGGATTCCAACTTGGAGACGCTCTTTATGAAGCAGAGCGCACATTCGGTGAGACGATTTTCGGACTGGATTTGCATATGGACCGGCTTTTCCGCTCACTCAGACATGTTAGGATTGACCCCGGATTAACCAGAGAAGAATTGTCGCAAATAAGCTACGAAGTCGTAAAACGGAATGAGCATCTCCGTCCAAAGGGAGGCGAATTTAATATTCGCCAAACCATTACTAGAGGGCGCGGTGGTTCAGTAATCTCAAATGAGCCTGCCACTGTTTATGTATCAGCAACACCTATGAATTTTGATCGGTTTGGCCCTCTTTATGACAAAGGCTGCCATGTCGTATTTGCAAAAACTAGATCTTACCACCCAGATTCTTTGGATCCAAAAGTAAAACATCAAAGCCGAATGAATTTCGTTTTGGCATCATTAGAAGCCCACGATGTGGATCCTGAGTCTTATCCTGTCCTCCTAGATCTAGATGGCAACATCTCGGAGGGAACTGGGTTTAACTTTTGGATTGTAACGGACGGTGTTTTAAGGACAGCTGGCGATCGCAGCATTCTACAAGGAGTATCTCGAACAACCATAATAGAGTTGGCGCGAGAGCTGGATATACCTGTAGTTGAAGAAGAACTTCAGTTATACGACGCTTACAATGCAGATGAAGCTTTCATATCTGGAACAAGTCCGTGCCTACTGCCAGCTTCTAAAATAGATAATCGTCCGATTGGAGGAGATATGCCTGGCCCGATTGTCAAACGGCTACTCGCCGCCTGGAGCGAGAGAGTGGGAGTGGATATTGTTGGGCAAGCCAGGAGCCAAGCTGGCCTATCACCCTAAATACATCGTCACCGCTTTCCAAAAGCATCCTCATACTGGAAAGAAAATATGAGTGCAGAAGATTTGAAGAATTCGCATCACAAGAATTCTCCAGATTACTTTGATATGATTAAACGAAACGTTTAAAAATTGCCCCACGAAGGAATGCGGTCTCTGCGATTGCCAAGACTATCCAACCGTTTTAATTGATCCGTGTTCAAACGCCATCCGGAGGAATTGCAATTTTCTGTAGTCCTCTCAATGGAGTTCGACTTAGGAATAACGATAACTTTTTCTTTTGCTATACACCAATTGAGGGCAACTTGAGCTTCAGTCTTCCCCACTTCAAGCGCTATTCTGCCTAATTCGCCATTAAACGACTCCTTAAGACTATCCAAATTCTGCCCAAAGGGGCTATAGGCAATAACTGTTATATTGTTTGCCTCACAATATGGCATTACTTCAGATTCTATGTGCCTATCTATAAGATTATATAAAACCTGGTTCGACACAATCTGATTCCGGAAATGGCCTTGGGCTAATCTCAATTGTTCAGCTGAAAAATTACTTACTCCAACAAATCTAACTTTGCCTTCCATAATTAGATGATCCATGGCTCCCATGGTTTCCTCTATAGGGATTCCAGGATTAGGCCAATGTACTTGATACAGATCGATATAATCTGTAGCCAGATTATGCAAACTTCGATCGGCGGCTATTAAAACATCATCGTATCGCAAATTCGATGGAGACACTTTGGTTGCTAAAAAAACCTCATTGCGTCGCTCACTGATTGCATCTCCAACCGCTACTTCTGTCCCATATCCTTCAGCGGTATCTATAAGAAAAGCACCCATATCCAATCCGTTAAGTAACGGTTCTCTACCGCCAGAATATAGCCAAGTTCCTAAGCCGATTTCCGGAACTTTAATACCGGTCTTTCCTAATTCTTTGTATTCCATTTAGTTATCTCCTCAGATATTAATAGCATGCAGAAAATTAGCATTATCACCCTTCCCCCGTGTATTACAACAAACAAAGAGCATCCACTACATCAGCGATCCTAACTCTAGTAAATTAGAATCGTTTTGTTTTCTCTCCCCTCTCTCAACCTCCTTTATCATACTAAGGAGTCTCGAATTAAGTGGAGTCTCCATCCCCAAAGCCTCACCCCTACTTACAATAACTCCAATAATAAAATCTGCTTCTGTCGGTCGTCGTCTTATAGCTATATCTCTCCAGGGCCCTGAATGAGTTTTTAAATGGCCTCTAAAACTGTCTGCCATCTTCGCAAAAGCGGCATAAACATCTTTAGAATCAAGCAATTCAATAGGATCAAAGTCATGTTCCGTTAAAGCTTCTAGTTTGATTCCAGCACGCTGTGCTACCAAAGTACCCTCTCTAAACAGTGCCTTTAATATGTAGCTGTTTGCCCTATCGGATAACATTTCTACGCAAGAGGCATTCCCCAAAGCATTCCCAACAAAGAATCCTCCCCAAATCAATTTGGACCAAAGATATCCAAGAATGTTTTCAGAGATATACGTAGGAGCTGTATGGTTTAATATGGCCTGAATGTCTGTAATTTCCTTCCCTGTATTGCCATCCAGCATTCCAAGTCGCATAGGCCCCTCTCCACCATATTGGATATGACCAGGGCCCTCGTAATCCGCACCCCAATCAACAAGACATCCCACCGTTTTATCTCTGCCTATGAATTCAGCTATAATTTCTTCATTAAGCCCATTTTGCATTGAAACGACATACGAATTATTGTTTAGATGTGGAAGCATGACCTTCATCGATTCTACGGTGTCTTGTGATTTAACACATAGGAATATTAGATCAAAGTGCCCACCCATTTGCTCTGGAGTCACAGCTCCGGCTAAAACCCTAAACTCACCTTTAATTCCCGTTATTAGGAGTCCATTCTGATTAATTGCATCAACATGTTCATCCGCCTTATCTATCAATAAAACGTCGTGCCCAGCAATATGACAGAATCCCCCTAAGATTCCACCGATAGCTCCCGTTCCAAATACACCAATTCGCATATCATCTCCCACATTTGTTTCAAATATTAAGTATTTGGATAGTCATAGGTCAAGAATCAGAGGACCTATCCTTGTATCAATTTACCCGCATAACCAAAAAAGGAGCCTGACGGCTCCTTCAAGGACTCTTGTCGAGGTCAGATGCGGTTATTATTTCAGAGCCACATCAGTTCGTTTAACCTCCACCACAGGGCGGTAGTAGGCATTTGGCTGAACCCGACAATAGTAATTCTGTTTTTCTATACTCTTTAACCTGTCGAACCCAGACAGATGCCTACCACCGCCCTCTTAGCTAAACTACTTTCCATACTACCACCTCCTTTTTAACCTTCTAAGGTTAACCGTACAAATTCCGCGGTGCGGTAATTCGATACTAATAACCCCCAGAAACAAAGTCAAGGGTTATTAGCCCAATATTTTGTGCCTATAAATCCTAAAGTTGATAATTCGTTATAAAAACACCTTTATTTTTTTATTAACACAGTGTATACCTGCCAGGTGAAATGTCTAAAGTGCACAATATAATGTGGAGGCTCTCTCATGTCATCAAATAGAAACTTAGAACCACTCGCAAATTATTCTATTGAACAGTTAATTCAAGGTCCTCAATCGGCTCCATATCATCCAGCAGGGCCGATAGCTATCGTGGGAGGAACTCTCATAGACGGAAATGGAGGTAGCCCTATTACTGACTTCACAATACTCATCGACGGCAACAGGATAGTAGAATTAGGGCCTTCCGACACTATAAACATACCAAATGAAGCCCGAGTAATAGATGCGAGGGGCATGTCCGTAATGCCCGGGTTGATAGATTCCAATCAACACGTGGTACTGAACCCACTTTTTTCTACTCCTGATATAGGTCTTTCGTACAAAGATTTCCGTGCTAGATGGGAGCATAACTGGTCTCAAATGGAGTTCGTAGCATACACCTATCTGATGCAAGGCGTTACCGGTTTTAGACAAACACCAGGACCCGCACACTTGGAACTTGAACTTAAAAGGAAGATAGACTCAGGTGCGATTCCCGGACCTCGCATATATTTAGGCGGTGCGCTCTGGATGAGCAAAGCTCATTGGGACCAACATTTATCTATGAACTCTCAATATGACCCGGCATCTATTGAATTTATTAAACATGAGTTTGAATACAACGTTATAGAAAACCTGAATGATTTGGATCCTAATAATTGGGGCGTCGAAGGAGCAGATTTTAACTTCTGGAAACTATACATGTGGGAAGAACCTTTTGATGGCCAAAATGATTTTACTGACGCAGAACTCAGCTTCATAATTGACCGTGCCCATAAATTGGGTAAAATTATCGATGTACACTGTGGTGGACATAATAACGGGCTTAGAAGAATGCTTGCATTCGATATAGACACCCTAGAACATCCCTTTTATGGCCACGAATTAATTGAATGGGACATAATAGAAGAATATGTCAGAAAAGGTGTGATAGTAGCCACTTTATTGGAAGTCATGACACAGAAGATCGAAAATGCCATAGACCCACATCGTTTCAATGAAACTAAATACACTATGTCACTTTGGGGAGCTTCTAAGCATCCAGGCCCATATGAGCATAAAATTTTAATGCAATACAGAGATAAACTGTTATATAACCAACGAAACCCTGACAAACCACAGTTATCTCTATACCCCGCTGATTCTACTGAAAAAGTAAACCTAACATATAATCAATACAAAAATAACCTGTTAACTTCTAAGGAGAATATGCGCAGATTCATAAAAGCAGGTGCCAAATTTTGGATGGGAACAGATACGGGTGCATTCATGACAATGAGGCAAGAGGATCCATATGCTCGTGAAATGGCTCATATGGTGGAGATGGGAATGACAGCTAACCAAGCAATACAGGCGTCCACTAGAAATGGCGCCGAAGGATTGGGGCTTCTAAATGAACTAGGCACGATAGAAAAGGGCAAGTTAGCTGATATCATAGTTGTAGCAGGAGATCCATTAACAGATATGCTCTCGGCCATGAAACGAGTATATGCTGTTATAAAAGACGGGATTCGCTATAAATAGGGTACAATTTTAACAGATTAATTAATTTGGCATCATCTTGCTTCAACAACTACCTTGAGATACCATTGGATTCTGCCAACAGATGAACATAAAATTAACGCTTGTCTCTGACTATATTTAAATCTAAGAGTGCAATGATTACGGCAGAGAGCATTGCACTCTTAGATTATTTAACATTAGTCATATCATATTGCAGGGAGATGAAAGATTGGAACCTGAATACGGTGTTATATATGCATTAACTCTTGGTTTCTTGTTAGGGTTAAAGCATGCAACAGATGCAGACCATGTAGTAGCCGTATCAACTATCGTTGATGACTCTAAAAGTATATGGAGAGGCCTCTGGGTCGGTGGTTCATGGGGCTTGGGCCATACCACCCCACTATTAATATTAGGAATAATAATCCTACTTTTCAAAGGAACAGTGATGGACAAATATGAATCCATCGCACCAATTTTGGAACTAGGTGTAGCTTTCATGCTCATATTCCTTGGAGTCCAGGTCATTTGGAAAATTAGCACCGGCAAATTGCGCCTTCATCAACACGTTCACAATGATGGATCTCATATACATTTCCATTCCAGTCACGAAGAAGACAATGAGACGCCATCAAATCAACGTGTCGAACCAATTGACATCCCTAACCCTTATTTCCGTCTTAAGTCATTTATAATAGGTATCATCCATGGTCTGGCTGGCAGTGCTGCAGTCATGTTAGTTTTATTACCGACGATTGATTCCTTTTGGTTAGGTTTGGGATATATATTATTGTTTGGGGTAGGAACAATTATATCCATGTGTGCTATCACGTTGATATTGGGTCTACCATTCTCCATGGGTCAGAGGTTCAAAGGTATCAATGTGACCGTATCTGGAATAGCAGGTTGCTTCAGCATAATGCTGGGAATCCTAATCACCTACGACTTCGCATTCGGCACAACCCTTGTTCCATTTTAACTACGATAAAACATCACTAATAACCATTACCCTCTTTTTAGGATACTTTCACAAAAACGCGCTGTGTCGACTAGGTCATTTACCGGCACGTATTCCCTAACGGTGTGCATTTCCCGAGTAGACATGCCAACTACAATACACTGCATTCCTTTGTCAATAAAAATATTAGCATCAGTACCACCGCCCGATGGACCTATCTCGGCATGAAGTCCTAGTTCATCCAATACTCTAGTCGCTCGTTCCACCATCGAATCATCGTCTGAAAGATAGTACATCTTGAATTCCACTTTCAGGTCGCCATCAATTATTGCATCTTTATATTTATCCCTAGCATTATCCAGGGCTTGCAGAACTTCTAATTTCAACAAGTCCACGCTTTCAAGATTTCTGCTTCTAAATTCCCCTGTGAAGGTTGCTTTTTCTGGAACCGTGTTCCTTACATTACCCCCAGAAATAGTCCCGATATTAAATGTGGTCTCTTCGTCAATTCTACCTTGTGGCAAACTAGTAATTATATCTGCTGCTATCCTTATAGCCGAAAGTCCTTTTTCGGGTTCGACTCCAGCATGTGCCGAGCGACCAGTTATATTCACTTCAATACTCATATACGTGGGACTAGCAACAGTGAGTTTGCTAACTGGTCCATTACCATCAAATACTACCCCTTCCTTGGCGACAATAAGGTCCATATTTAAGTTGCGGGCACCAACTAAGCCTATTTCTTCTTCCCTAGTGAAAACTAGCTGTATCGGCACACGGTCTGCTCCATCTTCCTTAATGGATTGAAGAGCCTCAAGTATAGCTGCAACGCCAGCTTTACAATCTCCTCCCAATATCGTAGTCCCATCAGACGTAATCTTGCCATCAATAACAATCGGTTTAATTCCGCGACCTGGTTCTACCGTATCCATATGTGCAGACAATAACAAAGGATTATCACCTAATTCAGAGGCGATAAGATTCCCATAATCATCACGCTCAGTATCCAGCCCCAAATCTGTTAGTCGTTTGATCAAGTCCACAGCCATATCCTCTTCGTACCCTGATGGACTATCAATTTGGACTATATCACAGAACGTCTTTATCAATCTGGATTTATCAATCATGTACATCACCCAATAGATATTATTTTTACTTCATTGAGAACTAAAGGTCTCTGTCTCCCCAATTATCCTAGCCAGCCATTATATAATAGGATACTCTGATGTTATCATCAATGACAGAGGTGTAAGCTTATGATGAGCCGTCCATTTTTAAAATGGGCTGGCGGAAAAACCCGCCTTTTAAACCAGTATGAGCATCTGTTCCCTACCGCTTTTCTTGCTTATCATGAACCCTTTCTTGGAGGTGGCGCCGTTTTCTTTAACCTAAAGTCTGCCAATTTAATAAAAACCGCCCACCTTGGAGACAGGAATAACGAACTAGTGAATTGTTACCGCGCAGTCAGAGATGCACTACCAGATGTACTCTTAGAGCTATCAAAACATCAGCAGAACCACTCAAAGGAATATTTCTACCATGTCCGGTCGCTGGATCCTATAAACCTTGACCCTATAGTCCAAGCTGGTAGAACAATATATTTGAACAAAACCTGCTTCAATGGTTTATTTAGACTAAACAAACGAGGACAGTTTAATGTTCCTCTAGGAAGATATAGGCGACCAGCGATTCTTGACATAAATACATTAACCTCAGCCAGTACCGCATTAAAAGGAACAAATATTGTTGCTGACCATTATGTATCCATTATTGATAGAACCCAATTTAAAGACTTTGTATATATGGACCCTCCTTACTATCCAACTAGTAAGACAGCCAATTTTACAAGTTATACCACATCTGCATTTACAGAACTTGACCAACGTGAATTGGCAACCACTGTACAAAACTTGACCAATTTAGGGGTATTCGTAATGCTCAGTAACTCAGACACACAATTAATCCGACAACTATATAAAGACTTCTATCAACACCAAGTACAAACTGGACGCTCTATTAACTCCAACTCATCAAAACGAGGAAACGTATCAGAGTTGGTTATAACTAATTACAAAACAGGTCCTAACAATTAAGACCTGGAGTTATGGCAAATAAGACTGAACTTCTAAAGCAAACATCCCTCGCTGCCATCTCCTTATTTCTGAATCATGTTGTTCAACATGAAAAGAGTCTGGACATCTAGATATTCGCTTAAGACTCGCCATTGACCACACTAATGAAGGGTCGATGTTTAATTCATCTGCCCTTGCAATTCTCCACATTTTCAATTGATTCAATAACTTAGTAGCAGCGCGACTCATAGCCGTGCGAGCTGGATAATGAGCAAATGGGAGATCGATTGGCGGATCATTCAGACCTGCGACGATATTTGCCTGAATCTGCCTACCTAATTGCGTGTTCCTTCCATGTTTCAAAAATGCGTATCCATTCAAATCCACCGAGCGATCAGATGCTAGGGAAATTAATGCTTCATGTGGAATTACATAATAGGGAGGAATGTTCCGCCTATAAGCTTCTTCTTCTCGCAAAACAAATAACCGCTTAAGTATCGCCCTTCCTTGTCCATCTAATTGATAACTACCCTTGACAGAAAGAAAAGCAGTTTCTTTGTTTGGTGCAACATACTGAATTGCTGCTAATCTCTCGAATTCCTCTTTAACCCATCCATCTCGTCCCAAATTCGCCAATCTTTCCAGAAGAACATTCTTAAGTTCAATAAGATAACGAACGTCTTCCGCAGCGTACCTTAATGCAGCTTCACTCAATGGCCTTACTGCCCAATCTCCTTTTTGAAGTTTAGAGTCCTTTATGATATCAAAACCCAGCAATTCTTTGATCAAAGAAGCCAGTCCAGTATGTTTAATCCCCACAAACCTTGCAGCAACGCCCGTATCAAATAAACTTCTAATCCGTAACTTCCATTGCCTATCTAGACATCGGATATCGTAATCTGAGCCATGCATCACTTTAGTAATCGATGGGTTGTTCAACAAAGGTTCTAATATTTCCAAGTCATTAACGGCTAATGAATCGACGAGATATATTCCAGAGGATGTAGCTATTTGAATCAAGCAAACTTTTTCGGGATATCCATGGCGACTATTGGATTCTGTGTCCAAAGCAACAGCCGATTCATCATTCAATATGGACACTAAGTCAGTTATTTCGAGCGAGTCTTCTATAAACTGCACGGGCAAGCGTCTTTTAGCTACCATGTTTTTTCACTAAATCCATACATACTCAGAGACCACTAACAGGCCTCTATTTAAAGACACTATCGACGGAAGGCCAAACAGCTGGTGGAGACGGGGGAGAGTCGAACTCCCCGTCCAAGAAAAGTCGAGCGAAAATATGCTACATGCTTAGCTAGTCTTTAATTTGTTGCTTCCTAGGTACTGACCAGCATCGTCCCCAAAAAGCTATCCGATATTTTCTTAGACCATTCTTTATCGGATTCAGAACAGTAGCACCTCGGCATTATTGCGCCTGACACCCCACACCCGAGGATTGCAGAGACAGACGAGCCGCCTATATTAGGCAGCTAAAGCGAATTCACGTTCGCCAGTTAATTTTTTGCCATTGGCTTTACGAGGTTAATGGCACCTCGGCATGCGATCCTCCAGGAACTTTTCCTGTCGAATCCACTCGTCCCCATCTGTAATTATTATCTCTCAGTAGTTACCTAAAGTCCATAACATATAAGTTAAATTCCATGTCTCAACGCTCTTTGTGCTTGTCGTTCACGTTCACGATCTATTATTGTTCTTCTTTTGTCATACTTCCTTTTTCCTCGAACTAACCCCAATTCGAGTTTAGCTTTTTGCCGCTTCAAATAAAGTCTCAGAGGCACAACTGTTAAACCCTTTTGCACAACAGTATCCGATATATCTGCTATTTCTCTTTTATGCATCAAAAGCTTCCTTGACTGTTTCGGATCGTGGTTAGATACTCCAGCAGCATCATACATTGATATATGAGCACCCTGAAGCCACAATTCATTTTTTTCAGCACGCACGTAGCTACCACGAAGATCTACCCTGCCAAGCCTAATAGATTTTATCTCCGTACCTGTAAGAATAATCCCAGCTTCATATTTTTCTAAGACTTCATAATTGAAGTAGGCTTGTCTATTAACGGCTAAATTTCTATTACGACTCATAGTGTTATCTCCCTACAAGTCACCAGATGTTAGGAGTTCAATGGCTTTATCCAATTGGAAATCCTCTATCCCTTCTGGATCCACCATCACCTCTACATCGGGTATCAAACCCTGGCCCTCTATTACATGTCCTAATGGGGTATACCACCTGGCTATAGTGTAATAGATTCCTGAACCGTCACTCAAAGCATGTTGGATATTAACGCTACCTTTTCCAAATGTTTTGGAGCCAACCAGTATAGCTCTATTATGATCTCTAAGAGCTCCAGCTAAAATCTCGCTACCACTAGCACTAAACTCATCCATTAGCAAAACTAATGGAATGTTTAGAGCCACTCCACCTTCTCTAACTCTGTAATTAGTTCGCCTCCCATCTCCATCTATTTGGTAAAATACCAAACCCGAATCAAGAAACTGGCTAGTAGCATCAACCGTAGCACTAACCAATCCTCCAACATTTTGCCGCACATCTATTATAAGCCCTTTAGATTCAAACTTATGGACTGTATCCAAGGCAGCAATAAGTTCTTGATTAGTTGTTTCACTAAAGGAAGTCAATTCAAGATGGGCTATGCCATCAGTAAGAATACGAAGGTTCAAAGAAGGTTGTTTTATAACATCCCGTACCACCGTGATAACAACCGGGGTAGTTGAATTACGATGTAGAATCAATAAATCTACAGGGCTACCCTTAGGGCCACGTATCATTGCTACAGCCTCATACACCCCTAAACCCTGGGTGCTCACACCGTCGACCTCCAATATGATATCCCCTTTTCTAATACCCGCTCTCTCAGCAGGGTTATCTGGAATCGGAGCAGTAATAACTAGTTGACCATCTTTCATGCTAACTTCTGCCCCTATTCCTTCGAAAGAACCCTTAAAGCGTTCCTCCTCAACACTGAACAGTTCAGCCGGAATATATGAAGCATGAGGGTCATCAAGGGCTTCAATTAAACCTCGAATAGCACCCTCACGGAGAGTTTTAGTATCTAAATTATCCCGGTCGAAATGTTCTGTTTTTAATATATCGTGCACTTCGAATAAGGTAGCAAAATCCGCTTCGTCTCCCTGATTGTTATTTCTATCTATATATCCACAACTGGAAATGAGAAAAATAAATATGACTCCAAAAAAGCCAGCCACAACTAGTAATTTAACAAAATCTCTCAATATTCCGACCTCATTTTATGAATCTAGTCCCAAATAATTGTAACACAGGCTCAAATCACATTTAATCTTTGCAATTTGATTCCAGTTGACATAATAGCTTATCGGGATGACATAACACTATAACTAACTGCATAGCCTGCCATTCTTAATATAAATGTTAAGTATGCTATTTACAGGAAATAAATCAACGCTTTTCTAGTGAAAATTCATGTTGCGAATGCCACAATTTTAAACAATCTAATTATTAAGAATGCTTCATATCTCCAATCAATTTGCAATCATTCTTACAGTGCGATTCTAATAAACCTAATCGGAAGACGACTTTCTTTCCATATAGTAATAATTCATTAAGTACGAAAGCACACGATTACTATTAAAGGAATTATATAGGCCAAAAACCGCTTTAACTATCAACATATTCAAACAACCGTAGAAGGGCTTCCCAACAATTTATTGACCAATCCATCGATATAAAGGCTTCCCTAATCCCCGTATGAGTGCAGCTAAAGCAACTTTCATTACGACAAGATAAGAAGAATAGAGGCTTTTCGTATTACTTCTCCATAATCCTTGTATTTCATCTTCTTGCTTTCACAAGTGGTTATTATGTCAACTAGTCTCATTGCCAGGCAGGAAGATAACATAAGATTTATTGTACGAACCACATGTGTTTTTGATTTAAATCAAAAAATCTCATTCACTCGCTAACATTTGTTGAATTACTTTAAGCATTCCGTCAACATTGCCTCCTCTAATTGCAGAAACTAAAACTTTGGGACGACGAGACTCGACTGAAAGATTTAACCTTTCCTGAAGTAAAGATGGTTCCATACTACTATCAATCTCAGATCCGCTCATTCTAAGCAAATCTGCCTTGTTAAGAACTAATAGGTTAGGTTTATCACTCATACCAAGTTGAGAAAGAGTATCTTCCACTACTTTTATCTGTTCATTAGCCATTGGACTTGAAACATCTACAACATGTAACAAAACGTCTGCATCATGCAAATCTTCTAAAGTTCCACGGAATGCAGACACAACGGTGGGAGGTAGTTTGTGTATAAATCCAACTGTATCAGTTACTAATAACTCATCTCCTAATGGCAATCTGATTCTTCTCGTTATAGGATCAAGCGTAGAAAACAGCTGGTCCTTCGAAACTACTCCGGCATTAGAAAGCTTATTAAATAATGTGCTCTTACCAGCATTTGTATACCCTACTAGAGAGGCAACCGGCAATCCAGACTTCCTACGTCTATCACGGTGAAGGGTCCTATGTCTTCTTACTCTATCCAATTGCTCTTTAAGCTTTTTTATCCGTCCCCTTATTAACCTTCTATCTGTTTCTATTTGAGTCTCACCAGGTCCTCTTGTAGCTATCCCTCCGCCAAGTCTTTCTAAATGTGACCACTGTCCAGCCAACCTTGGCATCAAGTATTCGTGTTGTGCCAATTCCACTTGTAACTGCCCCTCTCTAGTACGTGCTCTACTTGCAAATATGTCAAGTATCAATGCCGTACGATCAATAACTTTTTCTCCTATAGTTTGCTCAAGATTTCTTTGCTGGGTTGGACTCAACTCATCATCAAATATTACTACTGAGCAACCATACAACTCTTTCAGCTGTTTAACTTCCTCTAATTTACCCTTGCCTAAGTAATATGATGTTGGCCTCAATAAACGTTGCTTAATTGTTCCCATAACCTCGGCTCCAGCTGCTCGGGCCAATTCGGACAACTCCTGCAAAGAATCTTCCATTTTCCAATATGTAGAAGGTCGTTTAAATGTAACACCAACTAGTAGTGCCTTTTCTTCAATAGACGAGACGTTAAACCCTCTTTTAGATATGGACTTTACCCTCCAAAGATCTAAGGAATTTCCCAAGATGTTAGTCTTTCAACGCCTTTATCAATCATATTGTCAGGTGTTGTAAGAGAAAGTCGGATATAACCTTCCCCACATTCCCCGAAGCTCGAACCAGGAGTTACTGCAATAGCCAAGTCATCCAATAATTTCGAAGTGAAACTTTCTGAAGTATAACCTTCAGGCACCTGTGCCCACAAATACAAAGCAGCTTGTGGAGAACTCACTTTAAGCCCAATGTCATCCAAGGCTTTAACTAGTTTATTTCGTCTAATTTCGTAGACAGAGTTGTTTTGGTCAATATATTGTTGAGAACCCGATAAAGCCTCAATTGCCATCTCCTGGATTGCCTGAGGAATACCTGAATCAAGGTTAGATTTAATTTTGAACAATCCTTGCACCATTTCCGCGTTACCAACTGCCATTCCAAATCTCCATCCAGTCATATTAAAGAGCTTGGATAGGGAGTGGAATTCAATTGATACATCCTTAGCTCCATCCAATTCCATAATACTCAAGGCTTTGTATCCCTCATATACATTTTCACTATAGGCAGCATCATGGAGTAGCGCTATTTCATATTCCTTAGCAAATTGTATAGCTCTTTGATAAAACTCTTTATCAGCTACAGCCCCTGTTGGATTGTTAGGATAATTTAGCCACATAACTTTAGCTTTCTTAGCTATATCAACAGGAATGTCCTCTAGTAAAGGCAACCATCCGTTGCTCTCATGCAAAGGCATGGTGTAAACATCAGCTCCAGCAAACATAGTCCCTACTCCATATACAGGATAAGCTGGGTCAGGTACCAACGCTATATCCCCTGGATCTAAGAAACAAAAAGCTACATGACCAACTCCTTCTTTAGCCCCTATGAGAGGCAACACTTCTGAAGAGGGGTCCAGGTGCGAAACTCCAAATCGAGAATCGTACCACTTGGCAATGGCCTCTCGTAACTCAGGCAAGCCATCGGTTTCCGGATATCTATGATTAGCTGGCTTTCGAGCGGAATTAACTAATCTATCAATTACACTGTTCGGCGTAGGCATATCAGGATCTCCTACACCAAAAGTAACCACTTCAATCCCTTCGGACCGCTTACGAGCGATAATCCTAGATATTTCAACAAAAACATAAGGTTTTAGTAAGTCTAATCTGCGAGAAAATTTCATTTTTCTTCTAATCCTTTATCAAATCAAATTGTTTGGAATATATAAACACCGTTTGAGATTTCCTAACCTCACAGTTCCCTCTGCCCTGTTACCAATCACCGCTAAATACTTCGACAGCTGGACCTGTCATAAATACTTCACCGAATCCGTCCCATTCTATATCCAAAGTTCCACCAGGGAGTGTAACCATCAAGGGCTCTATTGTCTCTACGTCGTTATATTGCTTTATGTCAAGTAAATTAGCCGCTACTCCGATTGCACATGCTCCCGTCCCGCATGCCATAGTTTCACCGCTACCCCGTTCCCAAACACGTGCACGCATTTTACTGGGACCTATAATATTGACTATTTCGAAGTTAACTCCTTCTGGAAACATTGGATGATGTTCTACATAAGGGCCTATTTCATGAAGTGGAAATTCTTCTACTGGCTCTTCAAGAAATAGCACGGCGTGAGGGTTACCCATAGATACAAAGCTCAAAGCTAATTCCTTTCCTCCGACATATAGCGGATAATCTACTCTAGCGTCGCCAACAAATCTTCCTAAATTAGAAGCTACCGTTACAGGAATTTCCGCTGGCATCAATATTGGTTTTCCCATTGATACTCTTGCCCCAATAACCACTCCATTTTCCCTAATTGGAACAACTGTTCTTATACCTGAAAGCGTTTCTACCGTAATCGAATCCAATTCTTTTTCTACTATTTCTCTATCAATAGCAAACTTTGCCAAGCAACGAATTCCATTCCCACACATCCTTCCTTCCGAACCGTCTGCGTTAAACATGGTCATCTTTAAGTTTGCATTGTGAGATACTTCAAGAAGGATTAGTCCATCACTACCTACACCAAAATGCCGATTACTTATTGCTCGTGCTAATGAAGACCAATCTTCATTCCGCTCACGCGCATCTACGTAGACGTAATCATTGCCACAACCTTCCATTTTAGTGAATTTCATTATGTTTATAGCCTGCTCTCTATATTATTTTATCATAATCACCCAAAAATTCTTGTACCATATTAGTGGCATTATGATTTTCTGATCCATCACTATTTAGCCAATTTATTCGAGAATCATTCAATCTAAACCAAGAATATTGTTTACGCACTATATTATGGGTACGATACTTGGTCCGTTGGACTACACTATCTAAATCCGTACCTTCAATAATATTCTCAGCCAACTCCTGATAGCCAACACTAGACATAGCCGGCAATGAGGTTGAATAGCCCTTGTTAATTAACATTTCAACCTCCTTTCTAAAGCCTCTATCCATCATATCATCAACTCTAGAATCAACTCGCTTGTAAAGTTCCTTACGATCCAGAGTTAATCCAATAACCAAATGCGGTGTCTTAAGAGGACACTTTAACTCTGTTATGTTATCGTTGCTATGCCTATTTATAGATCTTTCAATTGCCCGTATAACCCGCCTTGGATTGGCACTATCCACGCGTTCACTAGATATTGGATCTATCTGCTTTAAATAATTATGTAAACTTTTCACTCCAAAACTCTCTAATTGCTTCTCCATCTGGCTTCTCAACTTCATGTCTGGTTTTATCCTTGGAATTTGCCATCCTTCTAAAAGCCCCCATATATATTGCCCTGAACCCCCAACCAAAACAGGAAGTCGGTCTCGTTTTTGAATTTGCGCAATAAGAGTAGTGCTCAACTTCAAAAATGATGCTAGATTGAATTCTTCGTCCGGCAATCTTATATCAAGAAGGTGATGGTTAACTAATTTCTGCTCTGAATCAGATGGTTTGGCTGTACCAATGTCCATATATTTGTATATTTGCCTACTATCGGCATTAACAATTTCACCACCTAACTTCTGAGCTAAATTAAGTGCCAGCCGACTCTTTCCAACTCCTGTTGGCCCAACTATGACCAAGAATGGCTTTCTCAAATTCGTAGCTATCCTCCTGCTCGTAAAGTGAATAGAAGTCGTTGACCATAACTGATATCACCTTCTAACACATTGAAACCATTCACTGCAATTGACTTAGTGTTTGATCAACAATTTTTGCAAATTCATAAGGGTCCAAACTTGCCCCTCCTACAAGCGTACCCTGTATGTCGGAATGCTCTAAAAATTCCATAGCATTCTCTGAATTTACACTTCCTCCATATAGAACAGGAGTATCCCTAGATACGGCATCATCATAGCAATTTCGTAGCTCTGCTCTAATAACCGATTCAATCACTTCGTCGACTTGGACAAAACTAGCAGCCAATCCTGTGCCTATAGCCCACACAGGTTCATAAGCTATTGATAATCCTTTAATATCATCAACACCATTTAACGCCTGCTTTACTTGTTCCCTAACAATTAGATTGGTTAAACCAGAATTCCTTTGCTCCAAGGTTTCACCGACACACAAAATCGGATTCATCTCATGAGCAAAAACTTGTTTTATCTTTGCATTAATGTCCAGATTAGTTTCACCAATAAAATGTCGTCTTTCCGAATGTCCGATTATTACAAATTGGCAAAGCCCCAACAACATGTGAGCTGAAATTTCACCAGTAAAAGAACCTTCCTTCTCATAATACACATTCTGAGCCCCTAATTTTAAATCCGAACCCCTCAGGACATCACTGATAAATCCTATTGAAGTAAAGGGTGGACATAGAACTACTTCTATATCACCATAGGTTTGATTAGATAGTAATTCTCTAATTTTAGAGGCTAATTTTATGCCCTCTTCAACATTAGTATTCATTTTCCAATTGCCAACTACCATAAGTTGGGCAGTTTTGTCAGGCGCCAAACTTCACCAACCTACCAGCATGCGCAAGAGCTAATGCCATGATATTCTTTGCAAGAATAGTGCCCTCCGTACCCAGTGAACAATGATATTCATCAAAGGATTTAACACCATTATTTTGAGTCCATTTTGACTCCAAGGCAAATGGCACGGGGTGCCAACTATGTCCTGCCATTATCGCAGGGGTAGAATGATCTCCTACTACCAATAAGACATCTGGTTGAAGAGATCTCAAGTCAGATATATGGCCGTCCAGGTATTCCAAGGCCTGTACCTTCCCAGGAAAGTCACCGTCTTCCCCAGCAGTATCAGCAGCTTTGTAATGAACAAAGAAGAAATCATTCTTATTATAGTTGGATTTCAGTGCATCTAGTTGGTCACCGAAGGTCGGCCCAGCATTAATAACTTGCATACCCATAATTGAAGCCAATCCTCGATACATAGGGTAAGCTGCAATAGCCAGAGGCTTAACTTTATACGCCTCACCCATAGACGGTAATGAAGGCATGCTAGAAAATCCTCTCAAAAGAATCATATTTGCGGTTTCTTCTTCAGCAAGAAGTTCCTGGGCCCTTCTAACAAACTCGTTCACAATTAATGCAGCATTAGCAGACTCACCCAATAGTGGTTTCACCTGATTAACACAAACACCAATTTGTTGCGGGTCTGATTCACTCAGATAAGGAGAGAGATTGTCTCCTCTGATACGCAAAACAAACCTATGCTCCTTTACCGGATATACAGCTATATCCACAGAATCAATCGTAACTGTATTTAATTTTTCACATAGTGCACTAGCAGAGTCAGATGATATACGTTTGGCTCTTCTATCAATTAATTTCCCCGTTTTATCTACTGTGCAGAAGTTACCCCTAGCAACTACATCTCGATCAATGAAGTCCACCTCATTCACTCCTAGGGATTCTAACGCTCCACGGCCTATCACATATTTAATTGGATCATAGCCGAACAGTGCCAGATGCCCTGGACCACTCCCAGGAGTTATACCTTCGCTGACAGGTATGGATAACCCGCATGCGCTATCCTGAGCCAACTGGTCCAAGTTCGGCAAATTGGCCGTCTCAAGTTCAGATTTGCCAGATCTAGGGTCTCTCAATCCTCCCAAACCATCAATAACCAACATGATGATTTTGGATTGATTATTGGTAACAATATTAAGTAATTCAGGTGAATCTATCATGACTCTACTTATGTCTTCTCCGGTAACCCCATAATTCCTGGTAACTCTTTCCCGCCCAAAAAGTCCAGCATTGCTCCACCACCTGTAGATACATGCGAAAATCGGTCTCCGAACCCCATATTCTCAATCGCATGAGCGGTCGACCCACCACCAATTATAGTCACTCCATCACTCTCCGCCAAGGCTTGAGCAATCCGATTAGTACCATATGCGAATTTTTCTATTTCAAAAACACCCATTGGACCACTCCATATAACAGTTCTAGGAGTCACCATATGTTGAACATAGCGAATAATAGTCTTAGGTCCAATATCAGCAACATAATGATCAAATGGTATAGCGTCAATATTTACAATTTTAGAGTCCTCCAATTTGCCATTTAAATCCTTGGTAATTACCACATCTTCAGGCAGATGGATATGTATTCCTTCTTCCCTGGTTCGCTGAAGTACAGTTTTAGCAAAATCCTGATGCTCATGCTCAACTTTTGAATATCCAACAGGCAAACCGCACGCTTTAATAAAATTAGCAGCCATTCCACCACCTATTAAGAGGGTGTCTACCTTGCTCAAAAGATTTTTTAAAACCAACAATTTGTCACTGACTTTTGCACCACCGAGTAAAGCTAATAGAGGTCTTTCAGGGTTATCCAGAGCCTTTCCCAACATTTCTATTTCCGTTTCCATCAAAATCCCTGCCGCCGATGGCAAATAGTTTCCTACCCCTACAACGGACGCGTGGGTCCTATGAGCAACCCCAAACGCGTCTAGGATATATACGTCGGCCAGTGAAGCTAACGCTTTACTAAATTCAGGATCATTCTCCATTTCGCCTGGATAAAAGCGGAGGTTTTCAAGCAGAATAATCTCCTTAGGAAGCATGTTGGAAATAGTTTCTTCTACAACAGGGCCTATACAATCATCTAGAGCTCTAACCGAAGAATTCAATAATCTAGCTAAACGGTTAGCAATAGGCTTGATGCTAAGTTCCTTAACTGCCTTCCCTTCTGGTCGCCCCAAATGGGAACATAGAATAATTTTACTTCCCATAGACTCCAAATATTGTATCGTTGGGAGTACAGATTTTAGTCTATGGTCATTTGAATTAGCCGCACTTAACCCCTGCTCTTCTAATGGAAGGTTGAAGTCTACCCTAAGTAAAACTCTCTTACCCGCAACATTCAGATCTTTTAAAGTCCTTCTATGACGTTGCATCCTTTTATATCCCTCTTAGTTCTAATCTCGTTGCATAATTAAAGGAACGACCTCAGCGGTAAACCCTGCAATAGCATCATTAGGAATATGGGAATCTTTTAGTATGGACAGACCAGCATCAATCATACTTTGTGCTCTATTGTAAGAAATTTGGATTGCATCGCTATAATTAATAGTCTCTACTATTTCTGCAATATCTCTAGGATCAAGCGTAGGCTTTGAATATAACGATCTAAACTTTTTTTCTTTAGTATACCTATCATTTCCCAGCATAAGCACACATGGAAACAAATGTCTATCTTTCAAATAAAATTCAGTCTTCATTAAATCATCTTTAGAACTTTCAATCGCCAAGATATCATTAACAATTTGGTAAGCAATACCGAATCTCTTACCACTCATATTTAAAATTTGCGCAATATCCCCTCCTACATTAGCAGCAAGTCCTCCCAACCCCATCGAACATCCCATTATAGAACCTGATTTTAATTCAGCTATCCTAAAGTAAGTGGACTCCATCACCTTAAAGTTGTTCCTACAGTCTAAGTCTAAATACTGCCCCTCACACATTTCAATACACGCTTCATCTAGCAGGTTTAATGCAAGCACGGTATCTGTCATAGATATCTTATCCACTAATCCAAATAAACTGGTTCTAGCCATAGCATAAAACCCATCTCCTACATTGATGGCCTGACGAAAGTCCCATTTTTTATTTACCGACTTTTCACATCTTTCCGCCTTGTTGTCTAACAAAACTTGATTGTGTGCAACCATAAACTGATTAGTAAATTCTAGGGCAATAGCAGCAGATATTCCTGCTTCATAATATCCTGTCAATAATTCACAGGTTAAAAGACACATTGTTGATGTGATGTTATCAGAAGTAAAATCTATTCCCGTTATATTCTCTGTAATGTTGTCCCCAAATCCCATTTGATCTCGCATCATGCAATATAAGGCACCGCTTTTATTGTCCAATATGGTCTTCATTTCATCATAAATGACTCTACTATATCGGTTATAAACGAAATCTGGTTTCATACATCGATTACTCCACTATTCGAATCCCACAAACTTCTTCAATATAAGACAATGACAAAGCTCCCAATCGCAAGAGACTAGGATTGTTTTTAGTCAAATCAATGATCGTCGATGGCCTTCCTATATACGGCTTAGAATATCCAACAACATAATCTATCTGATCCCCGAAAGCCTCCCTTATGTCATGGGCGGATAGTAGGTTGTCCATTCCGCTCATATTTGCACTCGTGCCAATAATAGGTCTTCCTAATTCCTCAATGATCTTTATAGCAACTGGATGATCCGGAATACGTAACGCTATAGTTCCTCGCCCCCCAGTAATTAAGTCAGACACATCCTCAGCGGCTTTAACAATAAGAGTTAAAGGCCCAGGCCAAAATGCCCTGGCCAATATGAATCCTACTGAGGGAATATCTCGAGCCAAGGTATGCATATCATTCATGGTAGCCAATAAAACAGGCAATCCCTTTACGCGATCCCTCTGTTTTATCTTGACTATTCTCTCTACGGCTTTTTCTGACTTGTAATCAGCGCCTATCCCAAAAAGGGTGTCCGTTGGATATGCAATTACCCCACTATTAGACAAAATAGCGACGGCTTCCTTTATAATTGGCTCTATTATGGGTGTAATCATCCGATATCTTGGATGAGTTCCTAACATGGAGATGACTTGACTGAGTATAGCATAGGTGCTAATCTTGGGTCGAGTTATGGTCCTGCCCGAATGAGTCTTGACGTTTCTTAATATGATGGCGTCCCGTCTATTTTGTTCAACAATATGAATGGATATACATTTCAATCGTGCAGGAACTTATAATTGCCAATTAGCTTTAATGCTATTTTATGGTGGAATCCAGCAAAGTGGGTGTAACCCTCGTTGGTATGGAACATACAGAAGATTATAACCCTGGCCACCAAGTGGCATCAAATAGCATACGCAATGGAATCGTAATAGTCGACTTTGGATCCCAATACAGTCATCTCATTGCACGACGCATCCGTGAATTAAATGTTTACTGCGAAGTATTCTCCTTTAATTCCTCCTGGAAATCTGTATCATCCTCTATCAATGTCCAAGGAATCATCTTATCCGGCGGGCCATCGAGCGTATATGAAGAAGGCGCTCCCCTAGCCCCTGATTGGGTCTACAACAACCAATTGCCAGTTTTGGGCATATGCTATGGAATGCAAGTAATAGCTCATCAACTAGGTGGCACAGTAATTTCAGCAAATAAACGGGAATACGGCCATGCAACCCTTCAGAAGAATTCAGACGCTATACCAATTTTACATGGCTTAGACCTATCCACCCCTGTTTGGATGAGTCACGGTGACCAAATTAAAGAACTTCCCCAAGGTTTCAATATCCTAGCTTCTACTAATAATTCCCCTATTGCAGTAATGGGAAACAACCAGAATATTATCGGCCTACAGTTCCACCCTGAGGTAGTGCATACAGCACAAGGCCAAACCGTTTTAGGAAACTTCGTTTACAACATCTGTCATTGTATTCCCGATTGGACTCCTGCCAATTTTGTCTCTACAGCAATTGATAATATACGACAGCAAGTTGGAAGCAATCGAGTTATTTGCGCTCTCTCTGGTGGTGTAGACTCATCAGTAACTGCATCTATAATTCATAAAGCAATAGGGGATCAACTAACATGTATATTTGTAAACAATGGTCTTCTAAGACTCGATGAAGAGATAAGGGTTATAGAAACCTTCCAGAGAACACTCAAGATGAATCTACAATATGTTGATGCTTCCGACCGATTTCTGGCAAAACTGAAAGGCATTACGGATCCAGAAGAAAAGCGTCATCTTATTGGAGAAGAATTCATCAGAGTATTTGAAGATACCGCCCGTAAATTGGACGAATCCGAACCAGTTCATTTCTTAGCACAGGGCACTTTGTATCCAGATGTAATTGAAAGTCAAACCTCAGAAAATACGGCATCAGCTAAAATCAAAACCCATCACAACGTGGGTGGCCTACCTGCAGATATGAAGATGGAATTAGTTGAACCCCTAAGATATTTATTCAAAGATGAAATACGTGGGGTAGCTCAAGCACTAAACTTGTCAAACGAAATAGTTCACCGGCAACCGTTCCCTGGACCAGGCTTAGCAATAAGAATCCTGGGAGAAGTCACTACTCAAAAGCTCGACATATTGAGACGGTGTGATTGGATAGTCATTGATGAAATCAAAAGATCAAATCTCTACAAATCATTATGGCAAAGTTTTGCAGTTCTAACGAACACTTATAGCGTTGGTGTAACAGGAGATTATCGTACATACGGATTTGTAGTAGCCATTAGAGCGGTCGACAGTGACGACGCTATGACTGCAGACTGGGCACGGCTACCATTTGACGTACTTGGTAAGATCTCTAATAGGATAGTTAATGAAGTGCCTGAGGTTAATCGAGTGGTCTACGACATCACAAGTAAACCTCCTGGCACTATAGAATGGGAATGAGGAAAATATGAAAATTTTACTTATAGGATCTGGAGGAAGAGAACACGCCCTCGCGATGAAGCTGAAAGCGAGTTCAAGGGTCGCCCAAATTTTGGTGGCCCCAGGTAACGGAGGAACCGAAACAATTGCTCATAACATACCGGTTTCCCCAAATGATACCAGAACCTTAGCACTTGCGGCCTCTAGATATGGCATAGATCTCACTATTGTTGGACCTGAAGGCCCTCTTGCCAACGGAATTGTAGACGAATTTGAAAACCTTGGTTTGCCCATATTTGGGCCATCTAAGGATGCTGCGTTACTAGAATCAAGCAAATCGTTCTCTAGAGATATTGCTCTTAAATACAGTATCCCTTCACCCGAATTTAAAGTATTTCGCTCCTATGTTGAAGGATATGAGTTCTTAAAAAATCACGAAGGTCCGGTTGTAGTAAAAGCCGATGGATTAGCAGCTGGCAAAGGTACTTTTGTATGTCTTGATCGTGAAGCCGCTATAAACGCATTATATGACTGCATGGAGGACAGAATATTTGGTGTAGCAGGGTCTACAGTTATAATCGAGGAATATATTGCCGGACAAGAAATCAGCGTCTTCGGAATAACGGACGGTGAACATATTTCTGAACTGGCTACTGCATGCGACTATAAAAGATTATTAGATGGTAATCGAGGGCTAAACACAGGTGGTATGGGAAGTTACACACCATCAGACAAATGGACCGAAAAACTTGCCGAACAAGTCCGGAGCGAAATAATGGAACCCGTGGTAAAAGGAATGGCGTCTCAAGATATGCCCTACAAAGGGGTGCTCTATGCAGGAATAATGCTGACTGCCACCGGGCCTAAATTGCTAGAATTTAATTGCCGCTTTGGCGATCCTGAAACCCAAGTAATTTTGCCTTCAATGAATTCAGATATAGTGGAAGTTATGGAAGCATCAATACAAGGAAAAATTGATAAAGCATCAGTCGATTGGGGGTCAGATACGACCGTTGGCGTTGTCATGGCATCCAGGGGTTATCCTGGTGACTACCGCAGGGGTTTAGAAATAAATGGCTTAGACACCCTAGACGACGATGTTATAGCATTCCACAGTGGAACTAAAAGGGTAAAGGGTACTTCTAGCCAAATTTTAACTGACGGGGGAAGAGTTTTAACTATTGTTGGATCAGGCCCCAGCATAGAAGCTGCCCGTGATAAGGTCTACAACAATGTTGCCAAGGTGGAATTTCAAGGAAGCCATTTTCGCAAAGATATAGCCCTGATTCAAAAAGAAGAGGAATAAATTGAATCACTTGCTAAATAAAACTAAAGTGTGTGGCAATTGTTTCTTGGCACGACAGAACCACTACTTCCATAATAGCAAACATATTAGGCATCACAACCGATAGAATCAGAGAAACATATGAAAAATATAGGACTAGACTGCAAGAAGCACAAATTCCCCCCTGCTGTGATTTGTGATTTCGACGATACTACAATGCTAGAGAATGTTGCGGAAATTATACTTAAGGAATTCGGTGGGAATGAGTGGGAAGTATATCGCAAACAACATTCTCTCAAAATGATTGGCCTAAAAGAATATCAGGAGTTAGCCTTCAAAAGCGTAAAAGCCGACGTAACACAAATGAAAGCTATTGTAAAACAACGCGCCACGTTGAGACCTTATTTCAAAACCCTTTTCGATTATTGCGAAAGTCATGATATCCCTTTGGCAATCGCAACACTAGGCCTTGATTTCTATGTCGAGGCCGTATTAGAAAGAGAAGGAATGGAAACATTACAGCATTACTCGGCTACGACGAAATTCATAGGTAATCAGATGCAGTTTTCATATCCATATGCATCCGAGCGCTGCTGGCAAACTGGCAACTGTAAATGCGCTGTCATCCAAAAATACCGGTCGTTGGGCTATTCTATATTATTTGCCGGCGATGGCAATTCAGATATTTGCCCTGCAGACAAAGCAGATACAGTATTTGCACATAGATTTTTGGAACAAAATTATCAATCGAGGGGATTATCATACATACCACTAACGGACTTCGCTCAAGTATTGTGCAAATTGCATAAATCAGAATCCTACTAATAAGAGAGGGCATAATTTGATTGAACGATACTCACGCCCAGCTATGAAAAAGGTCTGGTCCGATGACAATAAATATCAAAAGTGGCTTGAAGTAGAGATAGCCGTATGTGAAGCATGGACGAAAGTAGGTGTAATACCCGAAGAGGATATGACTAAAATTAGACATGCTACTTTCGACACAGAAATAATGGATGAAACCTTCAAGAAAACAAGACATGATGTTACAGCATTCCTTAAATCAGTAACCGCATCATTGGGCTCCGAAGGAAGATGGATTCATTTAGGCCTAACTTCTAATGACGTAATCGATACTGCTCTGAGTCTCCAACTACTCGAAGCTGCGGATATTTTGAAACAGGACTTACTATCTCTAATAGAAGCATTAAAACAACTAGCGAAGCGTTATCAACACACTCTTATGATGGGGAGGACTCACGGGGTCCATGCCGAACCCACTACATTTGGCCTTAAAATGGCACTATGGTGGAGTGAAATGAATCGCCAATTACAGCGTCTTGAAGACGCACGTTCCAACATAGCCGTTGGGAAAATATCTGGCGCTGTTGGAACTCACGCTACAGTAACACCTCAGGTAGAATCCATCGTATGCGATACGCTAAAAATAGAAGCAGCCCCCGTTTCTAATCAAATTATACAACGTGATAGACATGCAATGTTTGTTCTAACATTAGCACTTATTGCTTCTTCACTTGAAAAATTTGCTACTGAAATAAGAGCATTACAGAAAACTGAGGTGCGTGAAGTTCAAGAACCCTTTGGCGAATCTCAAACCGGCTCGTCAGCTATGCCCCATAAGCGCAACCCTGAACTATCAGAAAGAGTCTGTGGACTGGCACGTTTAATAAGGGGCCACTCGGTAACTGCATTAGAAAACGTCGCTCTATGGCATGAAAGAGATATCAGCCATTCCTCAGCTGAGAGGATAATTCTGCCTGACGCCTGTCTAGCACTGGACTACATCCTAGATATTTTTACATGGGTTATGGAAAACTTGAGAGTATATCCTGAACGCATGAAACATAACATCGAATTAGGGCGCGGGTTAGTGTTTAGTCAACGGCTTATGTTAGCATTAGTCGCTAAAGGATTAGAAAGGGAAAAAGCCTATCGCATAGTACAGGCTCATGCCATGACAGCCTGGGACAATGACCAGAACTTTATAGATTTATCTCAATCCGACCCAATTGTGAACGGACTTCTCACTCAATCGGAATTGGACAACATTTTTGATTACTCTTTTTACAGTAGACACGTAGGCGAAATATTCAACAGAATAGGAATTTAATAGTCGTAGAGAGCCCAAAGTACCAAACATGATATTAACAACAGATTTGCCTAATATTTTATATAGAGGAAAAGTTAGAGAAACTTACGATTTAGGTAATGATACTTTATTAATGATAGCAACCGACCGCATATCAGCTTTTGATGTCGTTTTGCCGGCGGGAATTCCTACAAAAGGCCTAATCCTAAGCCGCATGTCAGGATTTTGGTTTGGACAAACCAGCCATATTGCACCTAATCATTTTATTTCCTTGGCAGATGAAGCAGAAGATTTGATAGCGAACAGCCCGGTTGGTCCCATACCATCCTTTATTGCAAGCCAAGGCATGGTAGTAAGACGAGCGAAGCGTATTGATATAGAATGTATAATCAGAGGTTATCTAGCCGGCTCAGCCTGGGCAGAATACCAAAAGCTAGGTACCGTATTCGGAAAAATAATGCCCAAAGGATTGTTGCAAGGAACTAAGTTTGATGAACCACTCTTTACTCCAACCACCAAGGCTGAAGAAGGGCATGACCAAAATATGAGTATCCCAGAAGTCGAGAATTTGGTCGGAAAACAAATAGCTAATGAATTAGCAGAAAAGAGTTTGGCATTGTACGAGTTCGCTCGTGATTATGCAGCAGAAAGAGGTATAATCCTAGCGGATACCAAACTTGAGTTTGGTTACATTAACGATACAGTTACTTTAATAGATGAAGCTTTCACACCAGACTCCAGTAGATTTTGGGATACCAGCCTCTACAAGCCCGGAAGTTCACCCCCTAATTTTGACAAGCAGTTTGTTCGGGATTGGCTGGTTGAGCAGGGATGGAACAAACAACCTCCTGCACCTGCAATGCCACCTGAAGTAGTAGAAAAAACGGTAGCAAGGTACCGTGAGGCGTACAGAAGAATTACAAATGAAACCCTTGCTTAAGAGGAGTACTTGTTTTGTCTAAACAACTTAAGAAACGTATTCGTGGATGGCTAGGATATGCCGCGGCCGCCTTAGTAGCATTTTTGGTAATAGGAAGCTTCGTATTACAAGGTTTCATCAGCGGAGATGCACCAGCAGAAAGTGGAACAGGTGAAGACGTGGGAGCCCAAGTAGATAGAATGCCCATAATCTATAAACCGAGTAATCACATCCCCGTAGGTAATGCATTTTCTGATTACAATTCTTTGCCACCTACTTCAGGTCCACACTGGGAAACTAATTGGGCTAGTTGCGGCTTTTACGATGACGAAGGCGAAGTGCCAGATGAACGAATAGTGCACAACTTGGAACATGGCCAGATCGTTATCAGTCATAATCTCGGCAATCAAATAGACATTGATGCCTTAAAGGATATCACCAAAGAACTATCTAATAGAAGACAATGGCTAATAGTACGACCATATTCATCACTACAACCTGGGGAAATAGCGATTACAGCTTGGGGTTGGCTAGATAAATTTAACGAAGTCAATCCTAATCGGATTAAAGATTTCTATGAAGCTCATGTAAACAATGGACCAGAATCAATAACCTGTCTAGGCACATCAGGAGGATAAACTAAATTGTTCGTAGCTACCATACATGTAACCCTAAAACCAACAGTAAATGATCCTCAGGGTCAAACAATACTATCGACCCTCCAAAACATGGGTTTTGTTTCTGCTATCAGCGTAAGGACAGGCAAACAAATCGAAATTCAGCTGGACTCTACTGATCAGAAAGCCGCACAATCGGAAGTCCAATCTATGTGCGATAATCTACTCTCAAACCCAATTATCGAAGAGTTCAATTTTACTTTAATCAAAAAAGAATAGAATAAGTCTGACTTTATGTAACCAAAAACAAAGACCCCAACCCTATCCCAACATCACTCGCTTATAGTCCCCTTGGTACTTGGGATCTCATTCATTACTCCCACTTGGATATTAAGTGCATGCCGCAAAGCTTTTGCCAAAGCCTTAAATGTAGATTCGGCCTTGTGATGTCCATTAGTGCCACTCATGATTTTAGCATGTAGGTTAAACTTGCCTTCAGTTGCAAATGTTTCCAGAAAATGGTGTACCATTTCACCTGGTAAAGTCTCTACCATCTGAGCATTTAGTGATATATCAATGTTAGCATAACCACGCCCGCTGATATCAACTGCTACCATAGCAAGACTCTCATCCAATGGCACGAGAGCGTGCCCCATACGATTAATACCGCGACCTTCGCCAACAGCTTCGTTAAAAGCCTTTCCTAGACATATGGCTGTATCTTCTACAAGGTGATGCCATCCCACTTCTATATCACCTTTTGCAACAATTGAAATGTCCACTAAT
>CAZPLA010000035.1:0-2000 GCA_964587385.1 uncultured Dehalococcoidia bacterium
TTGCGAAGGTGAAATTCTAGCAGGCTATAACCAAATAATAGATTGCACGTCTCCCATCCCAACTTGGGCCACTATTTTTAGTTCCATGTTTCTTCACGGGGGATTCTTCCACTTTGCAGGAAATATGCTCTTTCTATGGGTCTTTGGTGACAACATTGAGGATTATCTAGGTCACATAAAGTACCTTGTTTTTTATCTACTTTGTGGACTAGCGGCAGCCATATTCCAGATAATGTTTAATCCTGAATCTACAGTGCCTATGATTGGAGCAAGTGGTGCTATATCGGGAGTTATGGGAGCTTACATTCTTTTATATCCCAATAGCCAAATTAGAACAATTGTCTGGTTCATTTTCATTACCTTTATGAAAATCCCAGCCAAAGTACTATTAGGTGTCTGGTTTCTCATGCAGATTTATCACGGTCTTGGATCATCGAGTGCTTTGGGAGGAAGTGCGATTGCATATTGGGCACATATTGGAGGCTTTATAGCAGGGTTAGTCAGCATGAAATTATTTGTCGTAATTTCAGCAAAACATATGCACAGATCGGACAAAAGACAGGAGACTATTTATCAAGAACACAGGACTGAATTTTCTAGCTGGTTAAAAGATCAACTGATCCGCACTGGTCTAAGTCCTAATGATCTCGCTACCATAACAAACATAGACACTAAAACGATCAATGATTGGTTAACTAACGTATCAATACCTAATCAAACAGATTCAGTATTCATAGCTTATGCACTGGGTGTGTCCGTACAAACAGTATTAGCCATTACAGAAAGGAATGATACCGACAATTGAACTACTAGACCTTATTAATTAAACTAGTAGTACGACGGTAGACTGTTTAAGCAAGAACTTCAGGCGATATATTCAGCATGCATCCCATCAAGAAATATCCAAAGAGCTTCCGCTGCTTTTGATGCCGAATCCAATACTTCACATTGGATTTCGGTATCTAGGCAATTCCGTCCCAAAATCGATTTCTCCACTTGTCGGTGACTTAAATCAGCAACCTCGTGTACACTGAAAAATTCTAAGGCTCTTGTTTGTTTAATCCCATATAAATCCTGAAGGCCTAAACGTTTAGTTTCAGCTACAGCAGGGATCTGAGACTCGTATGCATATAGGGCTGATATACCAATTCGGTAATCGGATGAAGAGGATAACTCCCTAAGAATCTCCACTGACTCAACAGTCGACGGCAACAAATCAGCGGTTTTCACTGCTTCTCGGTCTGCTCCCACAGACTCGCCAAATCGCAACCACAACTCTGGGTGATTATTAGGTCCTTCAAGTTCTTCTTGCAAATTCTCGAGGAGCATCTGTTGGGTCTTAACATCTTCGCATTGAGAAATAACCGCACCCAAATATCCTGGAAAAGCCTTAACCTGAGCATAGTATTGCTTGGAATACTCAGCGAGTATGTCTAGAGTAAGCTTACCTTCATTCCATGCCTGATAAAAAGGATGTGTCAGCATAGCTCGCTTAGCAATATTTGAATCTAGTTCCCGTAAAAATGACTTCCTATCTAATGGTTTAGTACTCTGAAACATATCTCTCCTTTTACTTTCCTCAACTACTTGCAATACTAAATTTATACAAAATGGTATGCGTATTAGTATACCAATTAGAGAAACAAGATCCAAGGGTTTTCATTGGATTAAGCACAGTTAATTACTTACGAGCAGATCCCATTACCGCCTGCTTAGTAAAAGGGAAAGCACCTTCAATGATGATGTCATTAATATTAATATGATCAAAGCCAGCGGCATGAATAGCCTCAGCTATATTACAGTTCAGTTTGTCCCCACACGTCATAAAGCTCCACAGTTTACCCATACTCATTTGTAGGAAGCGTATCCTTTTATCAGATGCATTCACGTGTTCAAGAAAATAAAGATTTCCATTTTTCTTCATCACTCTCAATATTTCTAATAAAACCAAGTTTATCCGATCCATAGAAGCTAAAGCCAAAGTAACTACGACTGAGTCG